>NZ_VULV01000001.1:0-407881 GCF_009696495.1 Bifidobacterium sp. WCA-178-WT-4B
CGATGAAGTCCTCATACGGCATGTCACCGTAGACTTCCTTCTGATGCTCGGCCGCCGGCGAGCCCTTGATGCTCATCGTGTTCCAATACCATTCCGCATACGGGCAGTGGGTGTTCCAGTACACCGGGTCGTCAAAGGTGCCAAGCGCACCGATCGGCTCCGCCCATGCCGGCACCGAATACGAACCCCAGTGGGCGAAGATGCCGAGACCGGCGCCCTTGAACCATTCGGGTGTGTCGTGCACGAACTTCTCATACATCTTGGGACGCTGCGGATTGGCCATGAACAACACCATGTTGAAACTCCTTTGTTCGTTGTCTGTGTGTCTGATTGGTTGCTGGTTGTTGGTTGCCGTCGTCCGATTCCGGTACGGCTCCGTCGCCGCGGGAATCACACCGTGAGCTTCTTGTCCACCTTGAGGGTGATCAGCTCGATGACCACCATCACGAAGTAGAGCGCACCACCGACGATGATGGCGAATCCGGCCGAGGAATTGCCGAAGACGCTTGCCGTCAGCGCGAAGAAGTACGGGGAGATCAGACAGCCGATGTTGATGCCGATAATCACGATGGACGTGGTCAGGTTCATCGAGTGCGCGGGCGAGTAGTCCACGAATCGTGCGGTCAGCGCGGGGTTGATGATGCCCCATGCGAAGCCGGCGATCAGCACCAGGGCGAACATCAGCGGCACGTTCTTCGTCAGCGCAGTGGCGATGAAACAGATGCCGATGACCACTTCGGAGATGGTCACCGTCAGGCGCTTGGTGACCTTGGCGACCTTGTCGAACACCACGCCGGAGAGGATGGTGGCGACGACGAGGAAGCTGAAGATCAATGTGGCGAGCGATGCGGAACCGATGCCTTCATCGACCACATAGCTGGCGAGCTTGATGGACATGACGTTGTAAAGCATGGAGACCACCAGGAAGATGAACGCCAGCCACAGCACCTGCCAGTTCGTCGTCTGCTTCTGCGAGGCGCTCTTGTCGACGACGTGGCCCTCATCGTCGACGAGCGCGCTGCGAATGCTGAAGTTATCGAACTCCTTCGGAATGAACATGCCCACGAGCACCATGGGGACGAACAACAGGAAGAAGATGAGGTACGTGGATTGCCAGTTGATGGTGATCAGCAGACTGGCGACGAACAGCAGCACGACATCGCCAAGATTGCCGACCGCCTGTCTCCACCCAAGCAGCTTGCGTTGCATATCGCCGTCATACAGGTCGGTGATGTACGACACACTCAAGGTGACGAACAGCGCCGACCCGAAGCCGAAGAACATACGCGATATGAGAATCGGCCAATAGTACGGGAAGAACGCCGGAATCACGCCTGTGACGGCGGATATGAGGAATCCCGCCATCGCGATTTTCTTCCTGCCGATGGCATTGGCGAATAGGCCGGTCAATGCCGTGCCGACCATCGAGCCGATCGTCGGCACCGTGGTCAGCAGCTCGACGTTCGCCGCGGAATAGTCGGAAAACGCCTCCTTCATCGCCGGTATGGTACCGCTGACTGCATTACTGGCGGACATCAGCAACGACATCGACAAGACGCCGACCACCAAGGTCTTGGATTTCAACGCTTTACCAACATCTAATGCCAATTTGACTCCTTTCTTTCCATTCGGCGGAAGACGGCGTCGTCTTTCGCCATACAACGCAAGTAATTCCACTGTCTGAATGGAAGCGCAATACTTATCGCATTCATATACTTCTCCGTATATTGCACATACTTCTCTGTATCTTGCCGACTGCACGCCATCCGGCTGCCGTCACTAGGAAAAGCTACCCCCCCCCCGACAAAAAACTTTCGTGGCGGGTTCCAGTGATCGTCGCAACGCCTGGCTGACTGACGGGAGGGCCAAGTGAACAGGTGGGTGTTCGAGGGTGTGGAGTACGCGACGCGTGGCGAGATGTGCGCGGCGCGGCCAACAAAAGCGCGATCGGCACGCTCGTGGAACGCTCGACACGATTCACGATCCTCCTGCACCCGTCCGACGGGCACGACGTCGAACACGTCCAGCAGGCCGTCATCCGGAAAATGCAATACCTGCTCAAGCTCCCGAGGAACTCGCTGACCTGGGACTAGGGTTGGTTCCTCGCTCGCCGTTGCAAGCTAGTTTGTTCTAGTTTGCAACGGTATACAATATACGTCCTTAGGCTATGTCGTCTAAGGACATGTCATTTGCGCTCATGACTTGATTTTATTGCGATATCCTGCCATGGCGATGAGCGCGCATACGATCATCGCCAGCACGGTGACGAATACGGTTTTCCACCCCGCGGCCAGCAGCACGCCAGCGAGCACACTTCCCAGCACCTGTCCCAATACGGGAGCGAGTTCGCCGACGCCTCGCGCCCACGAACGTTCCGACTCCGTATAGGATTTTGTCAACAGGGCGCTGCCTGCGGCGTAGCACAGCGACCAGGATATTCCGATCAGCAGCAGATCCAGAGTGACGGCATACGAAGCCGACGCGGCGAGTGCGACGACTGTGCCGAGCATGCCGATGATCAACCCCGTCAACGCCTGCGCCATTTCGCTGTTTTTCTTGTGGAAAATGAAGATGGCGAACAGGGTTGGCAGGTACATGCCGACCATGTGCAGTTGCATGGCGACCATTCTGGTTTGCGCGTTTTGGGAGAACGTGCTCTCCAAGACTATGGGTGCGCCGCTCATCACGAGCACCATGACGAATGATGCGACGAAGCTGATGGTCGCGCCCAGCACGAACCGGGGTCGGGTCAGCAATGCCGGATAATTGGGGGTTGTGCTCGCGGTAGCTTTGTCGCGCATATGCGCGGGAGTTGGCGACTGAATTTTCGGGAGCGCCAGCAGCACGATTACCGCGCAGGCGGCGAGCACGCTGACGACGTAATATGATCCCTCGTATTCGATGTTGGTCGCAGTGCCGAAGAATGTCGCCAGAACCGGGCCGATGATGCTTGCTATGGCTCCTGCCGATAGGATTCCGTTGATTGCCTTGCTTTCTTTGCCGGGCATGGAATCGGCTGCGGCATACCGGTAGTAGTTCGTCCCCGACTGGTATATGCCCACACAGAACGTCCCTATACAGAGCAATGGGAACTGGTGGAATCGCAAAGCCGTGGCTGAGGATATTCCACCCAAGACGGCTAGAAGGGCGCCGAAGACGAATACTTGCCGATAGCCGAATCGCCCCACCAAGCGTCCCATTGCCGGTGTGCCGATCACCGTACCGATGAATATGCACGCTATCGGGAATGTTGCCATCCATGGTGCTGGCGCGAGGGACGAACCGGTCAGTGAGGTGATTGTCAGATCCACGCTCATGCCCGATAGGCATAATCCTTCCGCAATCAGCAATATGGGGAAGATTCTTCTTGCTGACGTCCCTTGACTATAGCGCTGAATCATTACCTGGCTCCTCCTCCGAGTAATACAAAATAAAATGATATTTCCGCGTTTTGATTGTTGTATTCGTCATACTGGAGTATTAATCTGTGATGGATTATTTGTTGTTTTTTAAAAGTTCTCGCTGTACTTGGTTTCAAGTTTTTGTTGTCTCCATATGACTCAGCGGAATTTTGGCGTAGAGCACCCACAATCCATCATCGCTTCTATAGTTAAGTTCGCCTCCCATTTCCTGTATTCGTTTTGAGTGCAGTGAAAGGCCCCTTCCCGATTGTTCGAATGCAGTCAGCGCCGATCCGGCTGCAATATCATTCATCTCGCTAATTTCCATTGACGATGGTGATAGCTTGACCAGCAACTCGAACGAGCCATTGCGTGGGGAACCGTGACGCTGTATGTTGTTGCAGAGTTCTCTTATCAGGGATAACGCTTCTTCCTTTTCTTCCGGCGAAGCTTTGATGCAGCATCCGTCGATGGCCGTATTTCCGTCATACCCCAGCGCATGAAGATGGCTGCATCTTTCATCCAGCAGATTACGCAGTTCAACCATGAACGTCGTTTCTGATTTCGCGTCCTTGTCTTCCGAGGAAAGGATGTCTATGATGTCGTGCACTTGCGTGAACGCCTCTTGACTATGTTCAAGAACGATTGCCCAATCATCGCTGTCAGGTATGTTTTCATCGATATGAACCCGGGCCATTAATGAGATATCCGAAAGATTATTGGTCAAGGAATCATGTATCTGTATCGCAAGACGATTCTTTTGCCTCATATAATCAAGCTGCTGAAGCTCAATCTGCAATTTCAGCCTTTGCTCTTCTCTGATAAAAGCCTGTTGGCGAAGCGCTACCAATCTGCCGGCAAGCAAGCTGGCCAAGAACATGACCGTGACCGACACGGAAACGAAAACATTGAAGTTCTCCACCATAACGCTTCGCGCTATATACGTACAGGAACAAATCAGCATTGCGATCAGCCATTCAGGCACGGTTCCGGAGAACGCAAGAATGCCGAGAGCGATGAGCATGCCGCTGATAACGAAGGGACTGTCCTGAGTGAGGGAGATGGAGATCACGGAACCTGCAACAATGATGGCCCAACATGCTTGGCCTCCAATGGCAGGAAGAAGGACAAAGGAAACCGCAAGCACTCCATAGAGCATTGCCGGCAGAAGAGGCATGGGACCAATCTGGATTATCTCCATCAGGGCAAGAGACAGCCCCAGCAGCGACAGAAGGGACAAGCAGGGATGTGCCACATAGCGCCGAATTATTTTTGACGGAAACGTAAACGCCGTATTCATGGAAATCCTCATCAGCGATTGAGATGCATCCAGGCGGAAATCAATGCACGGTTGTTCGCTACCCCCAGCTTGGACGCGGCATGTTCAAGATGGGTCCGCACCGTGGTCTGACCGATCGATAATTCCTCCGCTATGTCGGACATCGATCTCCCTCGCGCCCATCGATCAACGATTTCCATTTCACGAGGGGACAGATCCTTGTTCTTCTCTGACTTCAGCCGCAAAAACGAATCGTGGGCATTCAGAAAACGATCAGAACAGATTCCTGTTTCCTTTATCTGCAGCAAAGCCTCGGCGATTGTTTTCGGATTGTCCTTATGTATGATTCCCTGGGCTCCCGAAGCCACCGCTTCTGCAGCATATTCGGCGACGCTGAATGATGTCATCATGAGTACGGATGTCTTCCAATTCTCTTTTCTAATCGTCCGGCACACCACCAATCCGTTGATATCAGACATGGAGACATCCGCCAACAACAGATCCGGACAGTGATGCGAAGTACAGACGGCTATGGCCTCAGCGCCAGTATCGACTGGTGCAAGAACCGTACAGCCGGGAAGTAGGCGTTTGAGACTGGCTGAAAGCAATCGCAATGCCAGCCGGTCGTTATCCATGATCAAGAGTGTCGGTGAAGATCTCATGAATCCCCCTAAAATGTGGCGAAACAGGAACGGACGGCCAAGGGTCATCGGAAGTCTGACACGCATATGATACATGTTCTCTCCAGTGGCCGCCTCGACAGCTACACGAGTTCGGTCTAAGCCGGCGGCCGATTTCACGGCGCCTCTTGATGTGTAGGCCAAATTTCGTAGTGCGGTTCCCCATCCGGGAATCGGCACATGTGCTAAAGCGAGAAGGACGCAGGCGCAAAACACGTTGACGCCCGATATGCCCCCCTAGAAACACCACAGATGGCTGTTGACATCGATGCAGATAGCAAGGCCACGCCTGCCATCCCATCATCTGCCAAGGCCTGCAAGGTACATCGACGGCCTGTCAGCAGCGGATAATCCTCATTTTCGAGGATGAGACCTTGGCTCATGGCGAGACTCTCCGTAACCTAACGAATACCCGCTCAAATGGACGGGAACAACAGTCCGGGGAATGGTGTCTTACCGGCGTGGCCGGTTGCCTTGCGGGATTATCCAAAAGGAGATGAAATGAAATCACTGTCGGCAACTCTCTACTGCAACAGGGTGTCGAAAACTATCGGCGGGAAACCGGTCCTGAACGACATATCATTCAGCGCGTATCCCGGAGAAACCATCGCCCTGATCGGCCCGAACGGGGCCGGTAAGACCACGCTGCTCAAAACCTTGGGTGGCCTGATCGCCCCCGACCAAGGTGAAACTAATATCCGCGGCCGTATCATGAACCCCGAGAACCGCGACATGCTATTGAGACAGGTCGGCATGCTGATCGGCATTCCCGTCTTCGAGCGAGGCATGAGCGTACGGGCCATCCTCCACAAGCATCTAGCGTTCATGCGATGCGACTGGTCCCCCGACGAAACAATGGAACGGGTCGGCTTGGCCTCCATGGGGGATTTACCGGCCGATACCTTGTCCATGGGCAATCGCATGCGCCTTGCACTGGCAACGGCCCTGGCGCATCATCCCACGCTCCTGCTCCTGGATGAGCCGATGAACGGGTTAGACCCCACGGGTATGAAGCTGTTTTGCCGCATCATCCGGGAAGAGAACAAACGAGGAGTCACGGCCATCATCAGTGCGCACATGCTCGCCCAACTCGAAACCATCGGAGACCAGGTCATCGTCATCAATCACGGTTCCGTCAAAGCGCAACATGCCATGAGCGACATCAGCGATCTGGAATCCTACTATTTCCGCCACACTCAGGACTAACACAAACAACCAAGGAGCATGTCCCATGCTGGATGTCTACCGCATCGAACGACAATACACCTCGTATAGGTTCTACCTGTTTCTACTGGCCGCCACTCTTATCGGCAGCTCGCTGTCGCTGCTGTTCTTCAGGATCGTGGGTATCGCCCGAGTCGATCATCTCGGTTTCCTGGTTTCCGACTTAACGGTGGCCGTGACCTGCGCGGTCGCCACCGCCGGCTGCTCCATCGCCTCAACCGCCCACTACGCCCGTATCATCATTCCGGCCTACTCCGGCACGGGCCGCGTAATCACCTATGCATGGCCCTGCGGCAGAGCCCCATTGTTCTTGGTGAAAAACGCGATGATCTGGTCCGGCACGTTCCTCGCCACATGGGCAGGCATGTCGGCGCCCCTGATTCCCTACGCACTATTGACCAGAGACGGTTCCCGTCTCCCCGCATTGGCAAGCATGATGGTCGAAGCTCTCGGCGTTGCCATACTATCCGCCAGCGTAAGCGTCATCAGCGGGCTGATTGGACTGCTGCGAGGCTCGGGCGTCACCGCAATCGTAGCGGCAATCATCCTCGGCTCCATAGCCGCCAACGGCTTTGCCAACAGCGACGCCAAAGGCTGGACGGTTGTCATCGAAATCGGAACCTGCCTCGTTTTTGCGATTACGGCGCTCTGCGCAACAATCAACAAAGCTCGACATATCACGAAAGAAGACGTAATTTGACCAATGCGCATCCCCAGAAAAAGTAAGGCTTATGCTGTTTTCGTGGGTTAGATTGCGGGTTGTGGCAGTCGGATGTCGAGTCCGCCGCATCTGAGCATGACCAGGCCGATGAGGTTGGTGACGTGGTGGAAGCCGTAGGCCATGCGGATGGCGACCTTGATCCCGTTGTTGAACGCCTCGAGCCCCGCGTTCGAACAGCCCGGGTGAACCGGCCGCCGGGCTCCGCCCCCCGGCGCCGATGCGACGACCACGCCGCACATGGGGCAGTCGACGCGCGGCATCATGGCGGCCGGCCCCACCCTCCAGCAGCCGAGATCCCGGTGCCGCCAACGGCCCAACGGGGGATCAGAAATTCGACCGAAGAAGATGTATCTCGCCGCTAAAGAACTCGGCGTAACCATTAGCGATCTGACCGACGATACCTACTATCGCCAGGATGAGGATTTCATCAGCAGAATTAAGCCGGAAAACAAAAAGACCCCGGCCGATAATCGACCGGAGCCTTCCGAACTGTGCCCCCGCAGGGATTCGAACCCTGGACACGCTGATTAAGAGTCAGCTGCTCTAACCAACTGAGCTACAGGGGCTTGGTTAGATGTTGAAGTGTTCCTTGCAACAGGTGTTAAATATACTCAGATTTGAAGCGGATGCAACTCTCGGCGTGTCGCGCCTATTTCCAGCGTTTTTAAACACCAATACAAAAATCCCCCATGCGGCGCGAACCGCACGGGGGATGATGCTTAAGCTCAGACTCTTGGTCTGTGTGATTCCAGCACTAGGCCGGAATGACTCACTCGGCCACGACCTTCACGAAGAAGGAAGCGGTGATCTCCGGGTGGAGGGCCACCTTGGCGGGGAAATCGCCGGTGGTCTTGATGGTCTCGACCTCGATGGCCTTCGGGTTCACCGCGGCCTTGTCGGACAGAGCGATGGCGATGGCCTCGTTGGAGATACCACCGAACAGCTTGCCGGACTCGGACACCTTGGCGGCGATCTCGACGGTAGTGCCCTCGATGGCGGCCTTGGCGGCGACGGCGTCCTCGCGGGTGGCGACGGCCTTGGCCAGACGAGCGCGCTTCATAGCGGTGATCTGAGCCTCAGCACCCTTGGTCCACGCGAAAGCGAGGCCCTGCGGGAACAGGTAGTTGCGGGCGTAGCCGGCCTTCACGTCGACAACGTCACCGGAGTGGCCCAGGTTGGACACGGTCTTGGTGAGAATAACCTTGGTTTCAGCCATTGTTCAAAGCCTCCCTAACTCAGCGACCCGAGGTGGCGTACGGCAGCAGGGCCATCTCGCGGGCGTTCTTGATCGCCTTGGAGAGCTCGCGCTGTTCCTGCACGGTCACGCCGGTGATACGACGGGAACGAATCTTGCCGCGATCGGAAATGAACTTGCGCAGCAGCGCGACGTCCTTGTAATCGATCTCGGTGACCTTGGCGGCCTTCAGCGGGTTCGGCTTCTTCTTGAACGGCTTGACCGGCGGTTGCGGCCTCTTACGTGACATGATGTTCTCCTTATAAATCTTGATATTGATTGCTGCTGGCAGCGGGGAGGTAAGTACTGATCAGAACTCCGGGTCGGAATCGTCGCCGCCGCCGAAATCGGAGGAAGCGCCGAACGTGGAGAAGCTACCGGCATCAGATGCACCGGCATTGCTCCACGGGTCAGCCGCAGGAGCGGACGGGTTGGCGGGAGCGGCAGGCTGCTGGGAGTATCCAGCGCCACCACCCTGATAGCCACCGTTGTAACCGCCCTGGCCACCGGCATAACCACCTTGGCCACCCTGGTTGCCATAGCCCTGATTGGGCTGCTGACCACCCTGGAGACCACCGGAACGACCCTGGAAGCCGCCCTGACCGGACGACTGGCGGGTCACCTGTGCGGTGGCGTAACGCAGGGAGGGCCCGATTTCATCGAGCTGCATCTCCACGACGGTTCGCTGGGAACCATCCTGTGCCTGATAGGAACGCTGCTGGAGGCGACCGGTGGCAATCACGCGCATGCCCTTCTTCAGGGACTGAGCGCAATGGTCGGCCAGATCACGCCAAGCGGAGCACCTCATGAACAGCGCCTGACCATCCTCGAACTGGTTGGTCTGACGATTCCAGGTTCGCGGGGTAGAAGCAATCGTGAAGCTCGCCACGGTCGCGCCGCTGCCAATAGTGCGCAGCTCGGGGTCCGCAGTGAGGTTGCCCACGATGGTGATGACGGTTTCGCCTGCCATAACGGTCCTTCTTACTTACCTTGAATACCAGCTGTTCAGCTGACTAAACGCTTGATTCAGCCCTTACGAAGGATCTTCGTACGGATCACGGATTCGTTGAGGTTCAGAACACGGTCGAGCTCATCGCTGGTAGCGGGCTCGGCGGTGTACTTCACCACGACGTAGTTGCCTTCGGTCTTACCGGCAATCTCATAGGCGAGCTTGCGACGGCCCCAGTAATCGGGCTCATCGAAAGAGCCGCCTTCCTTGGTGACGAGTTCCAGATACTGCTCAGTCAGCTTCTTCAGACCGCGCTCATCCAGCTCAGGATCGGCGATGAACATCAGTTCGTACTTGTGCGCAGACATCACCCACCTCCTTCGGACTATTCGGCCACGGACGTTCCGTGGCAGGAGTGTGTATGCGTGTTAATCATAGGGCGATGCAGATGCACTTCACCCTGTGAGCAACTTGCCCATCTTATGGTCAGGGCGGGACAGTGCCGCATGTTCATCAACGATTGCAGCACTCTTACAACACAGCCCCACTTCACGGCACGCGCTGCGGTGGGGTGCTAGTACACTGGTTAAGGCTAAAAACACTGCAACACAAAAGGATGCGAAAGCATGTCGGCGATTCTTGAAGGCACTCCGGATAAACGACTCGTATTGGTCACGGGCCGCGCCTACCCCGAGCTAGCTGAGAAGGTGGCCGAATGCTTGGGAACCGAAATCCTCGAAACCACGTCCTATGACTTTGCCAATGGCGAGATGTACGTGCGTTTCACCGAACCGGTGCGTGGTGCGGACGTGTTCGTGCTGCAGTGTCATTCGGGCGATATCAACAAGTGGATCATGGAACAGCTCATCATGATCGACGCTTTGAAGCGCGCCTCCGCCAAGTCGATTACCGTGGTGGCGCCCTTCCTCGGCTACTCGCGCCAGGATAAGAAGCACCGCGGTCGTGAGCCCATCACCGCCCGTCTGATTTTCGATCTGTTCCACGCCGCCGGTGCCGACCGCATTATGACGGTCGATCTGCACGCCGCTCAGGAGCAGGGTTTCTTCGATGGTCCGGTCGATCATCTAACCGCCATGCCGGTGCTGCTCGATTACGTGCGTTCCACCCTTGATCTGGGCAACACCACCATCGTGTCCCCGGATGCCGGCCGTATCAAGGTATCCGAACAGTGGGCCGCCAAGCTAGGCAATCTGCCGCTGGCGTTCATCCACAAACAGCGTGATATCACCCGCCCGAACCATGCCGAGGCACATGGCATTATCGGCGATGTCGACGGCCGCGACTGCGTGGTCATCGACGACATGGTCGATACCGCCGGTACTATCTGCGAAGCCGTGCGCACACTGAACGAATCCGGCGCCAAGTCGGTGACCTTGGTCGCCACTCATGGCTTGCTTTCCGGCCCGGCCGTGGAGCGACTGGCCAACTGTGGCGCGCATGAAATCGTGTTTATGGACACCGTGCCGATTCCTGAAGAGAAGCGCCTGCCGAATATGACCGTGCTGTCTTGCGCACCGCTGCTGGCCGCGGGTATTCGCTCCGTGTTCGAGGAAGGTTCTGTGGCGATTCTGCTCGACGGCCTGCCCGAAGACATGCGTCCGCGCAATATCTATGCGTGATTGATACGCCGAAAATCCTTATGGAAAAACGCCGCTTGACTATTGATCAAGCGGCGTTTTTTCGTATAGCTCCAATCAGATGAAAGCGCGCTCGCCGAAGATGGCGGTGCCGACGCGCACGATGGTGGAGCCTTCTTCGATGGCGTAGGCCATGTCATGGGTCATGCCCATTGACAGTTCGGTGCAGTCGGCCGTGCCTTCGGCACCGGAGGCAAGAATCTGGTCACGAGTGCGGCGCAGATGCGCGAAGCCCGCACGAATCGTGCGCTCATCATCCACATGGGCACCAATAGTCATCAATCCCTGCAAGCGCAGTCCACCCATCGCACCGATGCGCTGAGCCAAGTCGATGGCGTGGCTGGGTGCGCAGCCGGACTTCGATTCCTCGCCGGATTCGTTCACCTCCAGCAACACGCCGACCGTGATGCCGCGCATGGTGGCGCGGCGGGCGATCTTCTCCGCCAGTTCGATGGAATCCACGGATTCGATGGTGTCCACCGCCGGCAACACCTTGCCGATTTTATTGGCTTGCAACTGGCCGATGAGATGGAACGGGACATGCCGTCCGGCCCCGGCCAAGGCATCATCGCCCGAAGCGGCGTCGCGGACCACGCCCAGCGCATACCCTCGTTCGGCCAGGCGCTTCGCCAGGCCCGGAACCTTGACGGTGACCTCCTGGGGACGGTTCTCGCCGATGCAGCGCACGCCGGCGTCGATCGCGGCCAGGATCTCACCCACGTCACGGGTTTTGGTGGCGGCCAGCAGATGCACTGACCCGGCTTCACGCCCGGCGACTGATTCGGATTCGGCGATGCGGTCAAGCACCCGATGCACGCCATCGGCGATCTCATTCGCGCGCCCGCGCTCGATGACCTCGTTCGTCAGGTCCTTATGCTCCATGTATGCCGTCATTGCTGTTCTCCCCGGTGAATCGACATTCCATCATACCCATACGGGAAGGCGTTGCGCCGGCGCCTCACCGCTTCTTGGTTTTGCGGCCCTTTAAGTAGATGTCGATGACGATCCATACGCCGAGGGCGAAGGCCACGACGTAGCCCATGAAGCCGATGACCGGAATGCCGAAGATAATCGGCTTCATGCCGGCGTAGTAGACAATCGACGAGCCAACGAACAAACCGACCACAATCAGGGCCATCGTCAGACGATTCGCCATATCCGAAAGCAGCTGGAACGGCTCTTCGGAGCCGACCAGTTCCATGTTGACGCGCAACTGACCACGGGTCAGCATACGGGCCACGGTCTTGAGTTCGGTCATGGTGCCGAGCGTGGCATGCAAAGCCTGATGCCCCTCAACGCCCAGCGACTTGATCTCGTCTTCGGTGGCGTTCTTCAGCGATTTCGACGTGGCGATATGGTCGGAAATGATTTCGATCATATTCACATCAGGAATGAACTCGTCCAGTAAGCCTTCGAGCGTAACCAACGCGCGGCCGACGGTGGTCACCGTACTGGGCACCTCGATGTTGTGGCGGCCGGCCATCTGCGTCAGTGCGGTCAGGAAAGCGGCAATGTCCAGTTCGGCCAGATCCACGGTGCCGAATTCCTTGACGATCACGTCCAGATCGGCCAATAGCGCGGGATAGTCCTCCGGATCGGCCTCGGTGCCGGCAAATCGCAGCAGCCCCTCGGCCAGAGCGGGCGAATCCTGTTTGGCGACGGCGAAAATCATTTCTTTGAGGACTGCACGGGTGCGCTGGTCGAGCCGACCGGTCATACCGAGGTCGATAAGTATGATCTGGCCGCCCCGGATGAGGATATTGCCGGGATGTGGGTCGGCGTGGAAGAAGCCGTCGTCGAGAATCTGTGTGGCGTAATTGTCGACGAGCTTGGTGCCGATCTCCTTCAAGTCATAACCGGCGTCGATGAGCTGGCCCGGGTGGGAGACGGAGATGCCGTCGATGTACTCCATGACCACCACATGCTCGGTGCACAGTTCGGCGTACACCGTCGGGCAGTCCATGTATTTGAATCGGGCGGCGAAACGCTTGAATTCGGCGAGATTGCGGGCCTCGATCAGAAAGTCAGTCTCCGATTCGAAGGTGTCCCACAGCTCCTCGACCACGCCCTTCAGGTCCACGATCTGTGAGGTGCGAATCACCTTAGTGGCGGCTTTGGCTATGGAACGCATGATGGAGACGTCCTGGGCCATGATTTCGCGCACACCCGGGCGCTGCACTTTAATGGCCACATCTTCGCCGGTTTTCAGCGTGGCGCGATGCACTTGCGCCAGTGAAGCAGAGCCCAACGGCTTGGGGTCGATATGCGCGAACACCTCGTCGGCGGGACGCCCGTATTCGGCGGCAAGCACATCCAACACCGTGGAATACGGCATTGGGTCGGCGTCGGCGCGCAGTTTGGCGAGTTCGTCGCAGAAGCTTTGCGGCAGAATCTCGGAGCGCATCGACAGAATCTGGCCCACTTTGACGAACGTGGGACCGAGCGCCTCGAACATGAGGCGCATCTTGACCGGAGTCAGGCCGTGCAGCACGTCGAATTGCTCGACGATTCTGGTGATCTGCCCCAGTCGTTTGATCTTGCCACGGCGCGTCAGATGGTAGCGCGTGGCGAAATCGTTCCTGCGTCCGAACAGTGCCAGCGTTTCGTCGGATACGCTCGGAGTCGCCTTGGTAACGGTCTGCTTGAGCGTGTCCGACGTGTCGACGGACCGGTTCGCCGCCGCCTCACGTTCGGCTTTCGCAGGCGTCAGAATAGGGTCGACCCTGCTGGAAAGCGGGGTCGACTCTGATTCCGGCGTAGTGCGTGTGGGCTTGGTCACTCGGCCTTGCCCTCGTCAGCGGGCTTGTCGGCGGCACTGGTGTCGGCTGCGGCAGCAGCTTTGTCGCCGGCTTCGGCGGCGGCCTTCTTGGCGTCATCCACCGTCTCGCTCACCTTGCGCTTGAGCTCGGTGTTCAGCGCCTTGCCCTGCTCGACCGTAATCTCACCCTTCTTGACGAGTTCGTCGACGAGCTCGCTGCTCTTCTCATATCCGGTAGCAAGGGCTCCGATGCCCGCCAGCAGGACCTTGCGCAGGCCATCACCCAAAAGATTAAAATCAGCCATGATACCCCTCCTTCGAGGTCCGACATGGCCTGGTGCCATGTCTCGTACCACCAAGCCTAGCGCAAACAACAGGGCAATGTACTAGACCCTCAGACTGATTTCGACTGATTTTTCGCTGATTGGTACTTACCGAGGACTCACCGAGAATTCACCGAGGACGTTCGGCGGCAGCCTTGCGCGCGTTGGTGGCTACTTGATCGAGCCGGGCGAGCTCCTTGGCTTGTTCGGGGGTCTGATCGGACGTATCGAACGTACCGTAACGACGAGTCACGGCGGTTTCGATAAGGAAATCGCTGATGGCGGGGTTTTTAGGCAGCAACGAGCCGTGCATGTAGGTGCCGATCACGTTGTGCACGCGCGCGCCCTCAGTATGATCTTCGCCATTGTTGCCTCGGCTGTCCTGATCGACGGTGCCGAGTGGCTGAACGCCTTCGCGCAGGAAGGTCTGGCCGGAGTGGTTCTCGTAGCCAATCACATCGCCGAACTGGTCGGAATGCTCAACAAGATTGCCGATCATACGCACGTTCTGGCCCACGGTATAAGCACCGATAACGCCGATGCCATCCAGACGGGTGCCGTCCACGGTTTCAAAGTACTCGCCGAACAGCTGGTACAGGCCGCAGATCATCAGCATCGGCGTACCGTCTGCGGCAAGCGAGCGCAGCAGGTCGGCGCGATGGTAGAAGTCGTCGATGATTTTCTTCTGGCCGGTGTCTTGGCCGCCGCCTCCCAGAATAAGGTCCACCTGGTCGGGCCAGTCGTCGCCTTGATTGTACTGGTGGACGACCGGTTCGTAACCGTACAGTTCCAGCCGGCGGCGGATAGTCAGCACGTTGCCGGAATCGCCGTAGATGTTCATGTCTTTGGGATACAGGGACACCACATCGATTGTTCTGGCCATGTCACGTTCTCCTTGTCGATGTCTTCCCGCTAAGGGGAAGTCTTATTCCTCACCATGTACTCCCGCAGGCGGGAGGTGGCGCGCGGGCGCTAGAGGATAGTTACTTGCCCACGCCAGCGTCCCGTACTTCGGTGATGCGGCCCAGTACGGCGCGGGTTTTGAGCATGGCGGTGTAGGTGCAGTAGATGTGCTTGCGTGTGCCGGGATTGGCGTTGACGAATGAGGTGACGGCCTGTTCGAGGTCGGTGTTCGTATCGGCGACTGGCACTTGGTCATACCCCAAGCGCAGTGCCATGTCCCAGGCGCGCACGCCGGAGACCATGGCGACACCGGACGCGCGCAAAGAGGTGAAGTCCACGTCCCATAGCCAGCTCATGTCGCGGCCGTCGGCATATTCGTCGTTGATGGCGATCATGGTGTCCGCGTTGGCCGGGTCGAAGCTGGCGAGCGAGAGGCGGAAGCCCATCGGATTCTTGACCAGCAGCAGTTCGACCGGGGAACCGTTGACGTCGATGACCTCGCCACGGCCGAAAGCCGGCGTGACGCGGGAAACGGCGGCGATGAGCTCGTCGGCGGACACGGCGCAAGCGTTGGCTGCGGCGGTAGCCTTGGATGCGGCGGCATTGTCTTGCATCACCGCACGTACCACGGCGAGGGCGGCGGCCGCGTTGTACAAGTTGTAGACGCCTTCAAGTTTGACGTCGGTGGCGTAGTCCTGGCCGTCCATCTGGAAGGTGGCCTTGTGGTCGCCCACGGCGCTAAGTGTCACGTCAGCGGGGAGTTCTGCCGTGCCTGCGGCAGCTTCCCTCTCCGAGGGGAGCTGTCCGCGAAGCGGACTGAGGGGAGTACTGACTGAAGGGAGCGACCCGGCCACACCTTCCACCGACACGGTCGTGGCCATATCGTCATCGGACGGGAAATAGTGGCGCAGATCGTCGGCGAGGCCGAAGTATCGCACTGTGGTGCCAGCCGGGGCCTTTGCGGCGAGCGCGGCGATACGCGGGTCCTCGCGGTTCAGTACCACAGTGCCGGTAGTCGCCGCAGTCACATGGCTGAGCAGTTTGGCCGTGGTGTCGATTTCACCGAATCGGTCAAGCTGATCGCGCATCACGTTGAGCAATAGGGCATAACGGGGCTTGACCTGCTTGACGAAGTGGACGGCGTACGCCTCATCGAGCTCAAGTACGGCGATGTCCGCGTCCAATTTGCCGCCGAGCGTGACTTCGGTAAGCAGTGCGGAAACCACGCCGCGCACGAAGTTCGAGCCGGTCGGATTGGTGAACACCTTCAATCCCAGATCGGAAAGCATCGAGGCGACCATGCGGGTGGTGGTGGTCTTGCCGTTCGTGCCGGACACCAATACCACGCCAAGCGGCAACTGCCCGAGCGTACGGGTCAGGAAGCCAGGGTCAATCTTTTCTACGACTTTGCCGGGCAAAGCCGAACCGCCATGTTTGGTGACGCGGGATGCAAACCGCACGAAGCGGCCTGCGGCCACGGTGGCGAACGCATACCACGGTTTGCGGGCCTGTGCCACGGACGATTGGTCTTGCGGAACATCGCGTGAAACGTTGTTTGCCATCCTCACACCCCCTGATTGCTGTTGTAGTCCTGCGGCATGTCCTTGAATTTGGACGTGGCACCGAGGAAGGCGAGGTGGAAGGTTTCGGTCGGGCCGTTACGGTGCTTGGCCATGATGATGTCGGCCTCGCCGGGGCGGTCTTCCTTGTCGTAGAAGTCCGGGCGGTGGACCAGGAACACCACGTCGGCGTCCTGTTCGATTGAGCCGGATTCACGCAAATCGGAGAGCTGCGGCTTCTTGTCGTTACGCATTTCCGGGCCACGGTTCAGCTGGGACAAGGCCACAACCGGCACTTCGAGTTCCTTGGCCAAGAGCTTCAGGGCACGGGAGAATTCGGATACCTCTTGCTGGCGGGATTCCACGGCCTTGCCCGAGGTCATGAGCTGCAGGTAGTCGATGACCACGAGCTTCAGATCGTTGGTCTGCTTCAGGCGACGGCATTTCGCGCGGATCTCCATGAGGCTCATGTTCGGGCTGTCGTCAATGAACAGCGGCGCGTTCTGCATCTTGGTCCAGAACTGGTTCAGGGTGTTCCAGCGTTCGGGGGTGATGTCGTCGGCGCGGCGCAGGGCGGCCATCGGAATATTGGTTTCGGCGGAAATGATGCGCTGGGCGAGTTCCACCTTGCTCATCTCCAAGCTGAAGACCACGGAAGTCATGTTGTGGTGCAACGCGGCGGCTCGGGCGAAGTCGATGCCGAGTGTGGACTTACCCATGGCCGGACGTCCTGCGACGACGACCATCTGTCCGGGCTGCAGGCCCTGGGTCACGTCGTCGATGTCGCGGAATCCGGTCGGCACGCCCTTGTTGACGAGACCCTGCTGCAGTTTGTCCAGCTGGTCGAGCGCGTCGTGGACCACCGGGCCGATGGCGGCATAGTCCTGACGCACCTTGCCCATCGACATCTCGTAGATCTCGGACTGGGCGAGGTTAACCACGTCCTCGGCCTGCGACCCCTCGGCGGAATAGCCGAGCTGGGCGATTTTGGTGCCGGCGGCGATCACATTGCGCAAAATGGCCCGCTGATGGACGATTTCCGCGTAGTACATGGCATTGGCTGCGGTCGGTACGGATGCGACGAGGCTGTGCAGATAGTCCGCGCCGCCGACCTTGTCGAGGTTGCCATCCGCCAACAGCTGGTTGGCCACGAGCACCACGTCCACCGGCTGACTGGCGGAAAACAGATCGATGATCGCGTTATAGATCGTCTGATGCTTGGGCTGGTAGAAATCGGTGACGTCAATGGTCTGCGAGACCTCGCCGATGGCATCCTTACTCATCAGCATGCCGCCGAGCACGGCCATTTCCGCGTCGTCATCATGCGGGGGCACACGGTCGAAAATCGGGTCGCCGGCCGCCGCCGACGTCTGTGCGCCGCCCCGGCCCGCGCGGTCGCCACGATCGCCACGATCCAAGCCACCGCCGAACCCATTCTGATACGAGTGTTCACTTCCTTCTGCCATAGCTTTCAAGTATAGGATGCGGCGTGGCAGGTGAACGATATCGCGTGGAAACGAAACGGCTGCCCGCATCGGTTCATTTCTCATTCACCTATGAGTCAGCGCCGCGACACGCAGAAAGCAAAATGTGGATAGAAAAATAAGTTATCCACATTTTGGGGATAATTCTGGGGATAATCCACTAAGTTATCCACATACTGGGGATAACTTAGTGGATAGTCTGGGGATAACATTCCGCGCCCACAACAGGTGCTTGCGCAACGTGGTCAGGCGTGATATGCGTGTGAGCGTGCACATAGACTCTTCCGACGCCAAAGCCACCAGTTCCGGCGATACCACACGCCGCGATGGCTTCGGCACCCCGCATGCCGGCGCAAACACAAACGTCAGCAACGGCCCGACCGACGCCCGCTCCATCAACCGCCGGATCGTGGCGCTGGCCCTGCCGACCTTCGGCCAGCTCATCGCCGAACCGACCTTCATCCTTATCGACACAGCCATCGTCGGCCATATCGGGGATGCGGCGTTGGCCGGCCTGTCAATCGGCTCCACCATCATCCTCACGGCAGTCGGACTATGCATATTCCTGGCCTACTCGACCACTGCGCAGGTGGCGCACCTGCTGGGAGCTGGTCGTCGTCGCGAGGGACTGCAGGCAGGCATTGACGGCCTGTGGCTGGCCTTGAGTATCGGCACCGTGCTGGGATTGGGATTGTTCGCGGCTGCCGAGCCATTATGCCGGGCACTGGGCAGTCAGGGCGAAGTATTGGAACAAGCCGTGACCTATACGCGCGCAATCGTGCTGGGCGCGCCAGGCATGCTGATGGTATATGCGGCGAACGGCATTTTCCGAGGTTTGCAGAAGGTTCGTATCACGCTGATCGCTGCGGTGGGCGGCGCGGTGGTGAACACGGTGCTTGATGTGTTGTTCGTTATTGTGCTGAATTGGGGCATTGCCGGCTCCGGAGTGGCGACGCTGGTGGCTCAGTGGTTCATGGGGCTGTTCCTGGTAATCCCCGCCATTCTGTGGTCCCGGGCGGATGGTGCGAGTCTGCGGCCTCGTTTGGCCGGTATTGCGGCAGCCGGGGGCGACGGACTGCCATTGTTCATTCGCACATTGGCGATTCGTGCGGCCATGGTGACTACGGTCGCCTGTGCCGCGCGCATGGGTACTGCCGTGTTGGCCGGGTTTCAGGCTGTGAACTCCTCTTGGAATTTTGCGATGAACATGCTGGATTCCGTGGGCATCGCCGGCCAGACGCTGGTGGCCACAACGCTGGGCGCTGGCAGCGTGCAGCAGGCGCGGCGGCTGACGCGGGCGACCGGGCGTGCGGGACTGGTCACCGGCGCGGTAATCGGCACGGCTTTTGCGGTAGTCGGCCTGTTCGCCGGGCACTTCTTCTCCCCTACGCCACATATTCAGACGCTGATTGCCATTGGCATGGTGACGATGGGCATCTTCTTCCCGCTGCAAGGCTGGATGATGGCAATCGACGGCATTCTTATCGGCGCGCGCGACTACCGCTATCTGGCCGTCACATGCACGCTGACCGCCGTGGTGTATGTGACGCTCATACTCATACTGGCCAATATGGTGACGCCGGCGCTGACGAGCGACCTGATGCGTACCGCCGTACTCTGGGCCGCGTTCAACGTGGTGCTCATGGGCGGGCGCGGCCTGTCCAACGGGCTGCGCATGCGTTCGGATGCATGGATGAAGTAGGTATCGGCCGCGCAAAGCGCTGGGCGATTCCGTTTACATCGCGGCGCGGGCGGCGGAATACATGCCGCGCGCGATTTGTTCGCGCCACTTGGACCAGCCGTATTGCTTGGTGATGGTCTCACCGGCGGTGGCACCGAGCGAGGAGCCGTCGGCCCGGGTCAGGTCGAACAGCATATCCAACAGCATCTTGTCGTGGTGCAAACGGTCGGCCAACTCCTCCGCCACGGCCGGATCATAAGGGTCCTTACCCGTGGCAAATTCGGATAGCGTCAAATGCTCACGCACCAGCACGGTGGCCCAGTCGACGATGTCCGGCGCGTAGCCCATACGCTTGAGAATCACCGGCACATGGCGGGCACCCTCAGCGGCGTGATCGGCCACGAACGCGCGCTTGCCGATGTCATGGGTAATACCGGCCAACAGCAACGCCTTGAAATGATCGTCATCGTACCGTCCACCGGACGGTGTCTCGCGCCCCAGACGCGACGTGACCTCCACCATATGCCGATCGATGGTGTATCGGTGGGCGGCCGAGGCGGACGGACGGTTGCGGACGCCGAGCCATTCCGGCATCCATCGACCCGGAATGTCCACGAAGTCGATGCTCTCCCACACTTCCATAAGATTCGGCCCGCATGCAAGCAGACGAATAAACAGCTCGCGCGATTCGTCATCCCACTGGTTGTCGTGAATCGGGCAGCGCTTCAGATTAACCAAGGTAGACGGGTTGATGGGCAAACCGAATTCGCCGGCCGCCACGGCCATACGCGATGCCAGCTTGGCATCCTTGGCAGGCTCGGCACCGGGCGCCAACACCAATTCGCCTTCGTGCTTGGCCACGCCGGGAGCCACCACGTCGAATTGCGGGGCTTCGCGCTTGCCGCCAGAACGCTGAGAGAACATCTGGAAGAACGCGAATCGCGGCTTTTCGTGGGTCAGCGAATGTTCGGCGCGGGATGCGGTGGAATCAAGCGAGAAGGAGATGCGCCGGCCGATACGGGCAAGCAGTGTCTGCAAATCGTCGATCGAGTAGGCGGCACGCTCGTTTTCGGGCCAAGTCGGATCGGCGAGGCCAAGCATGACAGCTACTTTGGCCTGATAGGGCGTCAGCATCAGGTTGGTGTCCTTGCCGGCCACCAGATGGATGCAGTCGCGTACGTCGAGCAGACGTTCCACGGCTTCGTCGTAGATGCCGTGCGGGCGGTCGGCCAGCCATGAGGCGGCGAGCGCGGAGACGAGCACCGCATCGCGCAAACCCCCACGGGCCTCCTTGATGTCGGGCTGATTGACGTATTGGAGCCGGCCGAATTCGTCGAGTCGGGCTTTGGCGGAGTCGAGCAGTTCGGGCAGGCGCTTGCGGGCGGCCTTGCGCCAGCGTTCGAGGATGGATGTGGCGGTGGTGGTGATCAGAGCGGTGTCGCCGGCGATGGGCTTCACGTCCAGCCAGCCCATGGCGGCGGGAAGGTCATGGTCGGTGACTTCCTCGCATTGGGCGCGCGTGCGGATGGAGTGGTCGAGGTCCAGACCGCTGTCCCATAGCGGGTACCAGAGTTTGTTGGCCAACTCGTTGAGCTGCTGGTCGTTCAACGTGCGAGGCTCGTAGATGATGACCAGGTCGAGGTCGGCGCTGGGGCCCAGTTGGCCACGTGCCAGCGAGCCTACCGCGGCGAAGCCGATGCCGGAGTCGGGCACAGGGAAAGAGACATCCTTGCAGGCCGCATTCCACAGCTCCGTGAGGCATTGCATGGCCAGTTCCGTGCGAGCTTTGCGCTTGGTCGCACCATTCCGGTAGACGCCGTCGTCATCCGGCTGGCTCATATCCATGAATCGTTGTTTCAAGCCATCGACTGCTGAAGTCATTGCTTCATCTTTCATTGCCAAAAAGGTCCCCGCACGGCGTCAATTCGCGGCGAGCGGGGACCTTTCCTATGCAGTCCATCCCCTTCTAGGCATGGACGTCTGTGTTATCAGATCGCGGCGGAACCGGTCTCACCGGTACGCACGCGGGCCACGGAGTCCAGCGGAGCGACCCACACCTTGCCGTCACCGATGGTGCCGGTGCCGGCGGACTTGATGATCACACCGACCAGCGTCTCGGCATCCGCGTCATCGGACAGCACTTCAACGCGAATCTTCGGAATCAGGTCCACGGTGTACTCAGCGCCACGGTAGACCTCGGTGTGGCCGCGCTGGCGGCCGTAGCCGTTGGCCTCGGACACGGTCAGACCGTGCACGCCGGCGGCCGCGAGGGCCTCCTTGACATCGTCGAGCTTATGAGGCTGAATGATAGCGGTGATCAGCTTCATTTCACTTCACCTCCTTGAGGACGGAGCTGGCAGTACCAGCAAAATCGTAAGCACGTTCGCCCTGGTCGGCAAGGTCGATGCCGCCGACTTCCTGGGCCTCGGTGACGCGCCAACCAATGGTCTTCTCCAGAGCGAAGGCGATGATCGCGGTGATCACCGCGGAGTAGAGGATGGCGACGAGAGCGATGACCAGCTGGACGACGAGCTGACGCCAGTCGCCACCAGCCAGCAGACCGGTGCCTTCGCCGAAGAAGCCAACGAGAATGGTGCCGGTGAAACCACCCACGCCATGTACGCCGACGACGTCGAGGGAGTCATCGTAACCGAACTTGAACTTGAGACCGCAAGCCAGGCAGGTCAGAACACCCGCGATGGCACCCATCACGATGGCCCACAGCGGGGAAACCACATCGGCGGCCGGGGTGATGGCGACCAGGCCGGCGACCATACCCGAAGCGGCACCCATTGCGGTGTAGTGGCCGGAGCGAATCTTCTCGGTGAAGCCCCACGAAAGCATTGCGGCGGCGGTAGCGGCGGAAGTGGAAACCCAAGCATAACCAGCGGTACCGTTGGCGGCGAAGGCGGAACCAGCGTTGAAGCCGAACCAGCCGAACCACAGCAGGAAGGCGCCGAGCATCACGAACGGCACGTTGTGCGGGCGGAACGGCTGAGTGCCGAAGCCCTTACGCTTGCCGATGATGAGCACGATAACCAGGGCGGCGACTGCGGCGTTGATGTGCACCACGGTACCACCTGCGAAATCGTGGGCGGCCGCGCCGATGGCTTTGGAGATGGCGCCGTCAGCAGACAGCAGACCACCGTTCCAGACCATGTGGGCCATAGGAGCGTAGTCGAAGGTAACCCACAGCGCCACGAAGATCATCCAGGTGCTGTACTTCACACGCTCGGCGATGGCGCCACAGATCAGGCCTACGGTAATCATCGCGAAGGCGACCTGGAAGGCGACGTCCACAGAAACCGGGTAGTTGTTGCCGTTCAGACCGGTGGCGGTGAACACGCCGTCCTGCGCGACCATGGAGTCCTTCAGCAGGAAGCCGCTGGCCGGGTCACCGAAGATGCCTCCGATGTCGGAACCGGCGTATGCGATGGACCAACCCCACAAAGTCCAAATAATCATAGTGACCGACAGCGCGGCCGCCTCAAGCATCAGCATGTTCAGTACGGCCTTGGCGCGAACCATACCACCGTAGAAGAACGCCACACCAGGCGTCATGAGGAAAACCAAGGACGCGGATGTCAGAATCCATGCGGTGTTACCGGAATCAATCGCTCCCATGTCTACCTCCCTCTCTTTCGTTCATGGCACCGGGGGCTTTGTGCGGCCGGCGTCTTATTTGTCTCTACAATGCCGTCCCCCTTATGGGGGCTAACAGTTTGCCAGTTAAAGCCGGTCTCGTTTTGGTTTCGTTACGTCAAGTTACGCGATTGTTAAGCGTGGCTGGAAGCGTACGTGCGACCACTCGAGGAAATTTTGGCGCGATTCCAACGGATATGACGAAGCCCCGACCATGTTTCGAGCATGATTCGGGGCTTGGTTTATAGGTAAGTCGCGCGTTTTGCGCTCTCACAACGTGGACGTTGGCTTACGCGAGAATGCCGTCCACGAAACCTTCAGGATCGAAAGGTGCCAAATCGTCCGGACCTTCGCCCAGACCGACGAGCTTGACCGGCACGCCGAGCTCCTTCTGCACGCTGATCACGATGCCGCCCTTGGCGGAACCGTCAAGCTTGGAGAGCACCACACCGGTAATGCCGATGGCTTCGGCGAACACCTTGGCCTGGGCCATGCCGTTTTGGCCGGTGGTGGCGTCGAGCACGAGCAGCACCTCGTCCACCGGCAGGTTCTTTTCGGTGACGCGGCGAATCTTGCCGAGCTCGTCCATCAGGTTCGACTTGTTCTGCAGTCGGCCGGCGGTGTCGATGATGAGCACGTCCGCGTTCGCTTCCTTGGCCTTGGCGGATGCCTCGAAGGCGACGGATGCCGGGTCGGCACCGTCCTTGTCGGAACGCACGACCGGAACGCCGACCTTGGCACCCCAGGTTTCCAACTGGTCGGCGGCCGCCGCGCGGAAGGTATCGGCGGCGCCCAGCATGACCTGCTTGCCTTCGGAAACAAGCAGGCGGGAAAGCTTGCCCGCGGTGGTGGTTTTGCCGGTGCCGTTCACACCGACCATGATGACGACGCTCGGCTTGTTCGCGCCGTCCTTGTCGGCGTTGAGCCGGCGGTCGATGTCAGTGCCGACGAGCTTGAGCAGTTTGTCTTTCAGCGCCGCGCGCACTTCGGCCGGATCGGACTGGCCTGCGATTCGGGCGTCGTTGCGTAGTTCCTCGACGAGCTGTTCGCTGGCTTCCGCGCCAACATCGGCGAGCAGAAGGGTGTCTTCGACGTCTTCCCAATCGGCTTCGGAGAGCTGATCCTTCGCAAGAATGTTGAACAGGGCCTTGCCGAACGGATTGCCGGATTTCGACAGCCGCGCCTTAAGACGCTGCATGCGCGTGCCGGCGGATTCGGGGGTGTCATGAACCGGTTCGGGCTTGGCTTCGGTGGCTGGTGCAGGAGCCGCCGTTTCGGAAGAGGAAGCTTGAGCCGAGGACTTCTGCTGACTTTCAGCCGGAGCTTTTTCAGCTGCATCAACATTGGAATCAACGGACGGCTTCACCGTGGAAGAATCAGCCGCAGCCGACTTTGCTTCCGCAGCAAGACGGGCGTCAGCCTTGGCTTTCGCATCCTCCGTGGACTTATCGACGGCGTTCTTGCGGGTCTTACCGAGCCACCAACCGCCAATCACCAGAATTGCCGCGATAACGACAACGGCGACAATCGCAATAATCACATTCGTATCCATGACTCCAGCCTAAAAAGCGCAACGGACACACCGGCTCCGCCCCGCGAACGCACCACGAATGTCCGATTCGTCAGAAGAATAAGGTGCTCTACCATGCAAGACATCGATAATGCGATTTTTGACTTCGAAATAAACTCCGCAAACGTTCGACGTTTTCGAAGAAACGCATCATCATGTTATTTTCCACACCTCTCACGTAAAACCGTGTCTTCAATCATCTCTCGATGCGACAATTGGAAACACGGTTCTCGAATCAAAATGACATCCCAGCAGCATGAAACCTAACTAGTTATTGCTAGTCCAGGCATTGTCTCCTGTTACGTTGACCTGCATCCAAGCAGTCCATCCAGCGGGAAATCCCCTAAAAGCCACATCAAGATCCGCACTTAGCCGAACTTGGGAATTCGATATCCGGTCGAATCGGAAATTACTGAGCGCACCTCCAATGATGTGATGATGATATGGCCCGTAATGTGTTATTTTCGGATTTGAGTGGTTAACATTCTGATAGTTGAAATTGAATCCCATGGAAATAACCGCAAGATTAACCGTCCCATCGCAATTCTTCCAATATCGAGTTGAACCAGATTGACGATACTGGCATCCAGTAATGCCTCGCGTTTGCGGAGCATCGGCAAGAGCCTCAAAATTGGGAACCGTTGAGACTGCAATTGAACCATCTTCGTATGTTTTAACAGTTTCAACCGAATAAAGCGTCTTTCTCTGAGTAGCAGCTATTGGCTGCTTCCCCGGAGTAAAAGAATCCCATGCATATCCGTGCTCATAACGCGAAACAAGATATTGTGCCTTCCCTTCATCAACTCCATAACTTGTTAAAATATCGGAAATTTCCATTTTGTCTTCCGCAGACAAAGTGATGGAATTGGAAGAAGGGTTTGACGACTCAATAGGCTCAGCACTGGCTGGCGCTATAGCGGTAAGTGACATTGCAACTGCTGCGACGACACCTAGAAGTGAATACTTATAACTATGCATTTTTACCTCATTGTAGCTATGCGTATAGGTGATATATCTGGTAACGTTTTTATAAATCATGAAGAGTGATTTTTTTGTCTTCGGCTGCCTGCTTTGAAGGACCGCCTCCTTTCTTTAGGGAATTTGCGTAGCGAATCAGGCTCCTCGCGATGAGGAAGACCAGAACGAATACGGCGATTACGCCTAGGATCTCAATCAATAATGCGATCCATGTCCAGCTCATGATTCATCCTTTCTCTTTCTGTACTCGTCTATGAGTATTCGAGCCGTGTCGACGTCGTATCTATCGTCAATGGCGAGACTCTTCACCAAGAGGATGAATGGATCCTCCGTCTCGTTGTCGTTCAATCGTATTTTTTCGATAAGCCTGTCAAGCCGGATCCTCATGGTCGGGTAGGAGACTTGATACAGCTGGGACATTTGCTTCAGAGATCCTGACGATAGCATGAAGTTCTTGATGAAGGCCAAATCCTCCTCCGCAAGGTTGGCCAACCATTCTGGTAGACGGTCCACATCACCCCCTTTAATAAAATTTATTATTTATTAAATATATTAAAGCCGCAATGAAGCATTGTCAATATGACACACACGTCCGATTCACCAGAATCGGACGATACGTGGGGGCGGACGGTCAGGGAGCTATCCACGGGGCGTGAAAAACTGGACAGCATGGCCAATACATCCAGGATGACGTCGTATCAGCGGCGCGAGCAGCTCATCGAAATCGGTCGTTCGCTGTTCGCGTCGAAGGGTTTTGAAGCAGTGAGCGTGGAGGAGATCGCCGCCACCGCAAAAGTGTCGAAACCCATCGTCTACGAGCATTTCGGAGGCAAGGAGGGCCTGTACGCCGTGGTGGTGGACCGCGAGATGCGCGCGTTGACCGGCACGCTCACCAGCGCGTTGGATGATCCGACCGTGCACCCACGCCAGATCGTGGAACGCACCGCACTCGCACTGCTCACCTATATCGAAGAGGACGCCGAGGGATTCCAGGTGCTGGCGCGCGACTCGCCCAGCACCGAACCGTCCGGCTCGTTCAGCTCACTGCTGGGAGACATCGCCGTGCGCGTCGAAGACATCCTTTCCGAAACGTTCAAACGGCAGAAACTCTCCACCAAAGGCGTGCCGTACTATGCGCAGATGCTGGTGGGCATGACCGTGTTCACCGGCCAATACTGGGCGGACCGCCCGAAGGTGAACAAGGAGCAGTTGGCCGCATATATCGTGGATCTGGCATGGCATGGGCTGAGCCGGCTCGACTCCAAACCCCAACTGCTCTTCGAAGGTGCCAAGGCACGCAAGGAGGCCAGGCGCCGGGCCAAACGCCTGGCCGATTCCGACGGCGCCGACCAGGGCCGGTCGAATGAAGTCCGGACGGATCCCGGTCAGGGTACCGGCGAGGATTCGGAATCGCGAGACACTGGTTCGGCGGCGCAGACCGCACACCGCCCCGCCGGGCCGGGAGACGAAGTGCTACGGTTTGAACAGGAAACTGAACGCAACGACTGAATATGTGAGGACGAA
Organism: Bifidobacterium sp. WCA-178-WT-4B; assembly: GCF_009696495.1. Taxonomy (NCBI): domain Bacteria; kingdom Bacillati; phylum Actinomycetota; class Actinomycetes; order Bifidobacteriales; family Bifidobacteriaceae; genus Bifidobacterium; species Bifidobacterium sp. WCA-178-WT-4B. Next base: position 27,569 of record NZ_VULV01000001.1, read on the forward strand.
AGACTTTCATGGCCCGCACGGCAAAGACGCTCACCTTTGTGATCCCCGCATACAATATGGAATCCTATCTCGATCGCTGCGTAAGCTCGCTGCTTTCGGCGACGAACACCAACGACATTGAAGTGCTGGTCGTCGACGACGGATCGAAAGACGGCACGCTGGAAATGGCACAGAAATTCGAGGCCCGCTATCCAGGCATCGTGCGCGCCATCCACCAGGAGAACAAGGGCCACGGAGGGGCCGTCAACACCGGCATCGCGGCGGCGAACGGCATGTATGTGAAGGTTGTGGACGCCGACGATTGGGTGGACCCCGAATCGCTCGAACAGGTCATGACCGTGCTGCGCGAAGAGGCCGATTCCACCGAGCCGATCGACATGCTCGTCACCAATTATGTGTATGACAAGGTTGGCAAACGCAACAAGCATGTGGTGAACTTCCGCCATGCCATGAAGGCCGGCGAGCGCCTGACCTGGAACGATCTTGGGCATTTCGGCTTGGCTGAATACATTCTCATGCACGCGCTGACGTACCGCACCGCCGTGGTGCGAGAGTCCGGCATGCAACTGCCGGAGCACACGTTCTACGTGGACTTCATTTACGCGTACCAGCCGTTCCCGTGGGTGAAGACCATGAAATATTTGGATACGCCGTTCTACCACTATTTCATCGGGCGCGACGGGCAAAGCGTGCAGACCGATGTGATGATCCGCCGCGTCGACCAGCTACGCCTCGTCAACCAGTGCATGGTGCGTGCCACCCCGGAACGCGACATGGTGCCGGACGGCCTGTACCGTTATATGATCCACTTCCTGGCGATTGAAAGTTCCGTGGCAAGCGTGTTCATGATTTTGTCTCGCGATCCGGAAAATTATGAGAAGAAGAAGGATATGTGGGATGACATCAAGGCGTACTCCCCCACTATTTACGAGGATGTGCGCAAGAAGGCCATGTCTCGTGCGCTGAATTTGCGCGGGTCGATCGGTCGTTTCGTGATTCGCAAGGGATATTTCGTGGCGGAACACGTCGTCGGGTTCAACTGATCACGATTTCCGACGATTTGATGGTCAATCGACGGTCCGAATGGCACTATCTGCCTTATATATGGCAGAACTGACGTACGGGGGTGAGGATGCAGTCGTGAGGCTGTTGGAAGCAGCACTGACGCTTCCAGCAGCCTACGTTCATGCGGAACCTCCACGAGCGCGGAAACCTGGCTCATTGGGACGGGTTTGCCGGATTTCGGGGCTTTATGCTCAGTTCCAGCGGTCGGACATGGCGAAACTGTTGTGCATGAGGTTGCTGGACGTGTAGAGCACGTCGTTGAGCAGTTTCGTAACGTGAGTGCGCAAGTATTCCGCCATTTCCTCGTTGGACTGCTGCAGTCTGGCGACGATTGCAATGCTTGCGTTTTCCGTAATATCCGCGGCCCCTGCACTCTCTTGCGATTCGGACGCGCTCGTTTGCGCGGTCATCTCACGCGATTCGGCATCGGTACGTTCCACCAGACGATGGCCGTACGCGCGGGCCGATTCCGCAAATTCTTCGATCGCATTGCTGGTTTCGTAGAAATGCGCGTCGGCGAGCGCGGCGATCAGACGGTTCGCCCAGTACAGGTTGCCGGTCGAGACTTCCGGCGTGGTGTCGCGCAGGTAGGCGGGCGTATCGTTGACGTTCGCGTAGAACGGCGCCGCGGCGGTGAACGGGCCGGAACCGAACGACACCCACATCACCGTGCGGTTGACGGCCGGCGCATACGGGTGCACCTGAATCGCCACCATATGCCCGGTGCGGTTGACGCCAATCGGACGGTAACGATGGCGGCTTTCCGCCGTGCCTGCCGTGCCGTACGGATCATATGGCGTGCCTTCGAAATGCGAGGACAGCAGGAAATCGATGTCTTCAAGGCTTATCTTGGCTTCCGGCACGCGACACCAGGGAATGTCGTCGGACTCCGGCGTGTGGCGGGCGGCCGGCGAATCCCAATCCTCGCTGGGGTTGAGATGGCGCTGCATGTACCAGGCGCGGGGCGTGTTGTAGATGTGATCCTTCGGCGTCGCCGTGCCGAACGCCTTGCGCGGGTTGAAATGGCCCGGCGCGGCGTCCATGGTGCGGTCGAGATGATGCGCGGCCATGAACTCACGCAGATCGGCGCTGCACAGGTATTCGCGCCGTTCGCCGAACGCGTCGGCGAGATCGAAATCGTCGATGCCGAGCTGGTTGGGGATCGTGGCGTAGCAGTCGTCGGGAACCCGGCGGGCGATCCAATGATGCCCGCCGATGGTCTCGACGTACCAGATCTCGTCCACGTCGGAGATGATCACGCCGTTCGACTCGTACGTGCCGTAGGTTTCGAGCAGTTCGCCCAGGCGGATGACGCCCTCGCGCGCGGTGGTGACGTATGGCAGCACGAGGGTGATGATGTCTTCCTCGCCGATGCCGCCCGGCCGTTCGTCGCGATGATCGACGTCGCCGGGCTCGCCGTGGGCCGGCTTGAGCTCGACCATCGGATCCGCGCCGAGCACGCGCTCGTTGACGGCGATGGTTTCGGTCGCGCTCATCGCCACGTTGTGTTCGTTGGCTCCGGCTTCGGCCAGAATGCCACGATTGTTCAGAACGTTGGGGGCGATGGTGTACCGGCAAGGATCGTCCGGCAGGTCGATTTCGACATGGCTCAGCACGCTGCGGTAGTGGCGCGGCTGATCGGCGGGGGCGACTGCGATGAATCGTTTGGGATCGTAACGGCCGGAACCGGAATCGTCGTCGCGGGCGATGATGGTGGAGCCGTCGTAGCTTGCGTTTTTGCCGACAAGGATCGTGGTGCATGACATGGAACACCATGGTAGGAGCCGGACTGGTCGGCAGGCGACGCGACCGACGCGCCCCGCTCTCATGACGATGCCCTTGGAGCTTGGTCTGCCGGCTCCCATTGGCCGCCGACCAAGAAGTTCATGAACGAAATCGACCATCTGAGGAGGCAGCAATGAGCGACTTCAGCGAACGCGACAGGGAACTGCTGGCGAAGTTCGGCATGACCGAGGAGCAGGTGGAGCGTGACGAGAGGATGGCCGAGTCGGAGACCGAGCCGGACGGGCTGACCGGGCGCGTCCACTATGGGCTGCATCTTGACCAGCCGGACGAGGAGATGATCAGCGTCAGCATCCGCGTGCCCAAGTCCACGCTCGACGAGCTGACCGAAACGGCCAGGCGCTACCACATCAGCCGCAGCGAATACATGCGCCGCAAGCTCGCCGCGCCCGTGGGCTGAATCGGGAGACAGGCAACGAACGGCGGCAAGTAACGCAAGAGCCGGCCCCCAAGATACTCGGGGCGTCCGGCTCTCACTTCCATTTCCCCAGCGGGGTTGGCTTGGTTACAGTGTAACGCCTTTCAAAGACGTTCATCCGGCGCTGATAACGATGGTGCGCACGGAGGCAAGGAATCCATCATATTAGTGCTCGCCGGCCCGCCAGTCGCCGTAGGAGCCGAGCAGCTGGTCGGGCAGCCACAGCCTGGCGTCGGCGGCACCTGCCACGAGATCGACCCGGATGGAGTCGATGAAGCGCCGGCTTCTCAACGCGTCGATGAAACGGATGTCCCTGGCGTCCTGGGCCTTGTCGCGCCGCTCCAGCACGAGGCGATCAACCGAATACTCGCGTTCCAGCACCGGTAGCAGGGTTTCCAGGCACTTCCTTCTCGCACGTTCGGCAGTGTTCCAATCGCCTAGGGGAATCGCCGCGACGATGACGTGAGTGAGCCGAGGCCGGAGATGGCGTCGATGGCTTTGAATCGCAGCTTGGGCTGCATGTCCCGCCAATGGAGCTTGCTTGCGTTTCTGGGTTTGACGGTATTGAGCCGAGAGCGGGTGAAATCCTCGTCGAGGTCGCAGACGCACGCCCCCATGAGATACATGGACTCGGGCACGTTCGACTTGCGAACGCTCTCGTCGCCCCATGCCGTGGCCATCGAACCATCCCTCCGATTATGTAATCCGCCAAGGGTTTCGATACTAGCGGTTAGACAGGTCTTTGCCTGACGGCTACAGCCCAACGGAGGGCATAGGTAGTGCGGTCATTGCGTCTAATTGCGTCTGGAAACCATATCGCCGGGTAAAACAAAACCCTTGGAACTCAGTGTTTCCAAGGGTTTTCGGTGCCCCCCGTGGGATTCGAACCCACAACCCACGACTTAAAAGGACGCTGCTCTAACCGTTGAGCTAGAGGGGCAACTCTACTAGGATACACGCGCTCATCCGACAAACCAAATCGGCGATTTGCCGCGACGATCGTCGGCCCGTCCGCGCGTATGGCCCATATCACGCCCACATCGCACGCGCCCTCTGGCCATGCACGGCCATGAACGACTACCCTTGGCTATATGAGTGAATCCCCCAACTGGAGCAATCCACTGCGCGACTCGCGCGATCTCAGACTGCCCCGCATCGCCGGCCCGTGCAGCCTTGTCATTTTCGGCGTCACGGGTGACTTGGCGCAGAAGAAACTGCTGCCGGCCGTCTACGACCTGGCCAACCGCGGTCTGTTGCCGCCAAGCTTCGGTCTGACCGGCTTCGCCCGCCGCGACTGGACACAGGAACGGTTCATCGAATTCGTCAAGGCCGCTATCCAGGCGCATTGCCGTACGCCGTTCAAGGAGTCGACTTGGCGCAATCTGGCCGCCGGAATCCGCTTCGTGCAGGGTACATTCGACGACCCGGAGGCCTTCGAGCGTCTGAGCGCCACCGTGCAGGAGCTTGACCGCGACCGCGGCACGCAGGGTAACCATGCCTTCTACATGTCGGTGCCGCCGCGGGCTTTCCCGCAGGTCGCCAAGCAGCTGGCCGCCTCCGGCCTGTCGCGCTCATCCGAGGGAGCGTGGCGTCGCGTGATCATCGAGAAGCCGTTCGGCCATGATCTGGCCAGCGCCAGGGAACTCGACAGCGTGGTGTCCGAGGTGTTCGACCCGAGTTCCGTGTTCCGCATCGACCACTACCTCGGCAAGGAGACCGTGCAGAACCTGCTGGCCCTGCGCTTCGCCAACGCCATGTACGAGCCGATCTGGAACGCCAACTACGTGGATCATGTGCAGATCACGATGTCCGAGGACATCGGCATCGGCGGCCGCGCCGGCTATTACGACGGCATCGGCGCCGCACGCGACGTCATCCAGAACCACCTGCTTCAGCTCATGGCCCTGACCGCCATGGAGGAGCCGGTGAGCTTCACCGCCAAGGATCTGACCGCCGAGAAGACCAAGGTGCTTTCCGCCGTGCGTCTACCCAAGGATCTTGCCGCCAACACCGCGCGCGGCCAGTATGCCAGAGGATGGCAGGGATCGCATGAGGTGGTCGGCTATCTGGAGGAGAAGGGCATCGACCCCCGAAGCACCACCGAGACGTATGCCGCCATCCGTCTTGACATCGACACCCGCCGATGGGCCGGCGTGCCGTTCTACCTGCGTTGCGGCAAGCGTCTGGGTAAGCGTGTCACCGAGATCGCCGTGATGTTCAAACGCGCCCCGCACCTGCCGTTCGAACAGACCGCCGTGCGCGAACTCGGCAAGAACGCCATCGTGATTCGCGTTCAGCCCGACGAAGGCGTCACCATGCGTTTCGGCGCCAAGGTGCCGGGCGGCTCCACCATGGAGGTCCGAGACGTGAACATGGACTTCAGCTATGGTCGCTCCTTCACCGAGAACTCGCCGGAAGCCTACGAACGACTGATTCTGGACGTGCTGCTCGGCGATCCGCCGCTGTTCCCGACCACCGAAGAGGTGAACCTCAGCTGGGAGATCCTCGACCCGATTGAACGATTCTGGTCCACGCTCGGCCAGCCACAAGCCTATCGCTCCGGCACATGGGGCCCAACCCAAGCCGACGACATGCTGGCACGCGACGGACGCCATTGGAGGATGCCATGATCATCGACATGCCGAATACCCGCACCCGCGAAATCGCGCACAAGATCGAACAACTGCATGAGGAGCGCGGCGAATCGGCGACCGGCCGCGTACTGACGCTGCTGATCGCCACCGAGGACGTCGATCTGGAGCATGCGCTGGAGATCGCGAATTCGGCCAGCCGCGAGCATCCGTGCCGCGTGATCGCCGTGGTGCCGGACACCGATCCCGTCGCCCGGTCCGCCGATGGCGAGCCGGACGCGGCCGAAGCGGCCGCCGAGGTGAGCACGGATCGCGACAATCCGGCCGTCGACCTGACCGATGGGCCGAACGACCCGAGCGGCTCCAACCTGAACGCCCAGGTGCGGTTCGGCGCGGACGCCGGCGCGGGAGAGATCATCATCCTGCGCCCGCGCGGCGGCCTGATCAACCATCCGGATACGCTGGTCATCCCGCTGCTCGTGCCGGACGCGCCCGTAGTGGCGTGGTGGCCGACCACGCCGCCGTCGAACCCAGCCAAGGATCTGATGGGGGCGATGGCCCGAAGCCGCATCACCGATGCGTTGCATTCCAACAACCCTGAGGCCACGATCGAACGTCTGCGCCGCAATTGGACGCCGGAAGACATCGACTTGTCGTGGACCAGACTGACCGTCTGGCGCGCGATGCTTGCCTCGATGCTCGACCAGCCGCCGCACCTGCCCATCACCGCCGTGAAGGTGACCGGCAAGGCCGACTTCCTGCCGATGGAACTGCTGTGCGCATGGCTGCACCTCAAGCTCGGAGTGCCAGTCGAAACCGAATTCGTACCCGATGCCGAGGCTGTGACCGGCGTGTACCTGACCCGTGAGGACGGTGTGATCTCGCTGGAACGCCCGTATGAGGACCAAGCGCTGATCTCGATGCCCGGCCAGACCCCGCAAGAAGTATCCGTGCCGATGCGCACCATCGAGGATTGCCTGACCGAGGAACTGCGTCGTATCGATCCCGATGAGATCTACGCCGAGGTCATCAACGAAGGATGGGATCTGATTCGTCACTGATGAGCATATTCATCTGGCCATCCTCCGGCACTTCGTGCCACTTCCCGCCAGCGGGAGGAGCATACTGGCTCCCGCTGGCGGGAGCTGTCAGCGCAAGCTGACTGAGGGGGGTCTTTTTTTCGTGAAGGAACACTTATGGCAACTCGTAAACTCGTCGTCTATCCGAACAAGGATCTGATGATTCAGGCTGGCGCGCAACGATTCGTGCTGGTGCTGCTGGACCTGCTCGCCGAGCGACTGCCGGATGGCACGCACCGCACGCGCGTGGATGTGGCGCTGTCTGGCGGTTCGGCCGCGCAGCCGTTGGGCTTGGTGCTGAGCGATCCGCTGGCTGATGCGATTGATTGGTCGCGCGTGCATTTCTGGTGGAGCGACGAACGCTTCGTGCCGGCTTACGACACCGATCGCAATGCTTTGGAGGCCCGTCGCCTGCTGCTTGACCAGCTCGTGGCCAACGGCAAGCTGCCGGAATCAAATATCCATGAGATGGCGGCCGACGTTCGTTCCGCCGACGAGATCGCCGATGTTATGTCCGATGCCGACAGCGCCGACGATTCCGTTCGCGCCGCCGCCGATGCCGCGAATGATGCATTGCTGGACGCCGCCGCCCGCGATTATGGGGCCGAACTCATCCGTGAGCTTGGTCCGGAACCGGTAATCGATCTGATGATTCTCGGCATGGGACCGGACGGTCACTATGCGTCGCTGTTCCCTGGTCATGATGAGGTCAAGGTTACCGATAGGCTCACCGTGGGGGTGAACCACTCCCCCAAGATGCCGCCGCTGCGTGTTTCATTGACCGCGCCGCTCATCGCACGTTCACGCCATACGTGGTTCTTCGCCGCCGGTGCCGGCAAAGCCGAATCGCTGGCCCATGTCTTCGAGCAGCCCAACAACTTGGATTACCCGTCCTCCTACGCCAACGGAGTGGACGAGTTCACCTGGTTCTCCACCGAAGAAACTGTCACCGAGTTGTGAGTGAATTAAGCCCCCTCTGATGAGGGGGCTTAATTCGTCTATGGCTACGCCTCGATCTCGGGCTTGCCCTCTTCGCCTCCGGCCCCTGCAATTAGGGACTCGCCTGCGGCGAGGCTCAGTGTTGGCTCGGCGGCATAGCCGCCTCGCTCCGAAGAGGGCCGGGGAGCCCACCGGGCTCCCCTAAGCCCGAGATCGCGAGGCTACGCCTCGATCTCGGGCTTGCCCTCTTCGGCCCAGAGGGTGTGGAACACGCCGGGCTTGTCTACGCGGCCATATGTGTGGGCACCGAAGAGATCACGCTGGGACTGGGTCAGCGCGGTGGGCAGACGCTTGGAGCGCAGACCATCGTAGTAAGCCAGGGAGCTGGAGAACACCGGGGTCGGGATGCCGGCCTCCACCGCGCGAACAATCACGCGACGCCATGCATCCTGCGATTCGCCGATGATCTTCTCGAAGTACGGATCGAACAGCAGGGAAGCCGGCGGGTTATCGCCCTTGAAGGCCTCGGTGATGCGGTCGAGCAGGAACTGGGCGCGAATAATGCAGCCGCCACGCCAAATGCGGGCCACTTCGGACAGGTTGATATCCCAGCCGTATTCCTTGGCACCGTCCTGAATCTCGTTCAGGCCCTGAGCATAGGCCACGACCTTGGAAGCGAACAGGGCTTTGCGCACGTCATCGACGAACGCGGCCTTGTCTTCTCCGGCCAGATCGATGGTCTTGTTCGGGCCAGCCAGACCTTCCTTCTGAGCGTCTTCACGCAGCTCACCGTGCGAAGACAGTGCACGAGCGAACACGGCTTCACCGATGGCAGCCACAGGAGAACCAAATTCCAGACCAGTCTGCACGGTCCAGGTGCCGGTGCCCTTCATGCCGGCATGGTCCACGACCACGTCCACGAACGGCTTGTCGGTTTCAGCGTCCTTATGGTGCAGGATCTGGGCGGTGATCTCGATCAGGTAGGAGTCGAGGTCGCCCTTGTTCCATTCAGCGAACACGTCGCCGATCTCTTCGGCGTCCATGCCGAGTCCACGGCGAAGAATGTCGTACGCCTCGCCGATCACCTGCATGTCGGCGTATTCGATGCCGTTATGCACCATCTTGACAAAGTGGCCGGCACCATCGGTGCCGATGTGGGTCACGCACGGTTCGCCGTTCACCTTGGCGGCGATGGATTCCAGAATCGGCCCCAGGGTCTTCCAGGATTCCACGGTGCCGCCGGGCATCAGGGACGGGCCGTTGAGCGCGCCCTCCTCGCCGCCGGACACGCCGCAGCCCACGAAGTGGAAGCCCTTAGCACGTACTTCCTTCTCACGCTTGATGGTGTCTTTGAAGAAGGAGTTGCCACCGTCGACGATGATGTCGCCCGGTTCGAACACCTCTTCCAGCTGCGCGATGGTCGCGTCGGTCGGGGCACCGGCCTTGACCATGATGATGGCGGTACGCGGACGCTTCAGGGACGCGGCGAATTCCTCGAGCGTCTCGGCCGGCACAAAGTTGCCTTCGGCGCCATGCTCGTTCATGAGCTTCTCGGTACGCGAGTAGTGACGGTTGAACAACGCCACCGTATTGCCATGGTGCGCCAGATTACGCGCCAGATTGGAGCCCATCGCGGCCAGTCCGATCACACCAATGTTTGCTGTAGCTTCGGCCATGTGCCTTGCCTTTCGTTTCTTTCGTTTGGTTGTCCCATCGTCATCACGCGCGTCACAAAACAGCGCATCAGCGGAGGGAATCATTCCTTCAACGCTTGAAAGTGTATCCCGCTTATCACCCACGCACGAGGGCTGTCTTAGGCTCTACGCACCTTCTGCCCGCGAAGCGTAATTACTTGCCATTCACATACGCCCGGCCTTGGAAGGGTCGATGTGCATGGTCTGGAAACGATTGGCCATGTACGCATCGCCATACCGTTCACTGAACCACACCGCAACCGGCGAATCCTGCGGCTGGCCGGCCATGCGCCCGTACCAGCAGTCCAAGGCCATCAGCGTGAAGGCGATGTCGATCACCATCAGCACCGCGCATACAGCGGTCAGCGAATACCGCACCTTCCAGGGAATGCGGTTGATCAGGGCGAGCAGTCGCGGCAGCAGCCATTTGACCCACGCCACGCCGATCAGGCCCCAGAAGAACATGAACAGGCCCGAGGTGCGCCCGTCGATCGACAGCCATCGGCCGGTGTAGTCCCACGCGGTGATGCCGAAGGCCGCCTCCATGAACCAGCTCGTGCAGTATTCGAACGCGCCGCCGATCACCGCCGAGGCGCAGAAGATCAGGAACGGGTTCGCTTTCCACAGGCGGTTCAGGCATACGGTCACCAGCACCGCGCCGCAGCCGTAGATCGGCGAGAACGGTCCCCACAGCAGGCCAGCACGGTCCTGAAGTTCACCGTTGTACAACGCCATGTGATAGATCGTCTCCATGATCAGACCGAATACCGAGGCGATGGTGAACAGCCAGAAGATGTTGAAGAAGTCCAGTGCGATGTAGCCTTTGCCGGACTGGTCGCGTCCCAGCATGCCGGCCGCCACCGCCGACTCATAGTCATCTCGATCGTCCATGCGCTTGAGCGCGCGCTGCAGGCGCCGTTCCTCGCTCAGGGAGGGGTCGGCGGTCACCGAAATCACGATGAGAATGATCATCTGGACCAGCGGCATCAGCAGGTTGGGGCCGAGGCCGGTCAACGCCAGTGACAGCATGCCATCCGCCAGCGTCAGCGGCATCAGCACGTAGGTCCAGCGCGCGGCATACCGGCGATGGTTGCGCAGCAGCATCACGCCGAACACGATCAGGCAGACGGCGCTGACCACCAACACCACCGCGCGGACCGCGGACAGGATGAAGGTCAGGCTCATCGCATCGACGTGCACATGACCATCCAGAATCTCGCGCACGGCATAGAGGATGGAAATCACCATAATCGGCAATGTGGCAAGTCCGTCCAGCAGCACGACCGCGCCATAGATGCGCGCCAGAATCGGTAATCGCTTGGCGTTCAGGTTCAAGCCGGCGTCGTCCAATTCGACGGCCACCAGATCGGCCACGACTGCGGACTCGGCGTCACGGTTCTCTCGCGTCTTGCCAAGGGTAGTGGCCGTGCCATCGTCCTTGAATTCAACCATGGTTTCCTCCCCACATAGCGTCCCCTTACACTATCACCCGATTGCAGTTTTGCCGAACTTGATGGACGGCCGTCACAGGTTCTGACACTTCCGGCAACTCCAGCTCCGACCAGTCATCCAGCCAGAACGAGCAGTCGGCCATCGATGGCCAATCCGGCACCATCGAAAGCTGATACAACGGTTTATCCATGGGGCGGTAGCTCTCTCATGAGGCGGTAATTACCCCATGGGGCGGTTAGCCCAAAACCGCATTCCGCGGAATAAAGCCATTTTAAGCCACCGCCCCATGGGGATTTCACCGCCCCATGGGCCACTTACCGCCCGATGAAGGTTTTACCGCCCCATGGAGGGCAGCCTCACACCAACACACACAGCACCCCAGCCACAAAAATTAGGCACAATGCCCAGCGACGCACGATAAGCCGCTGGGCAGCGGCGTTATTCCGCCAAAGACATCATCAATCACCCCATTGATCTCCGGCAGCCATATTACGCTACTACACCCGTAGCGCTACGATTAACGTATCGCTACGGAAAACGTAGCAACCAAGCAACACCAAGCTCCGGAGGTATCAGTGGGCAATATCTTCAAGGTCCTCAAACGCGACTTCCTGCGCCTGTTCAAGGTGCCGGCCGCATGGGTGATCCTGTTCGGCATGGTGTTCATCCCACCACTGTATTCGTGGTACAACATCGTCGGCTTCTGGGACCCGTACGGCAATACCAAAGGCATCACCGTCGCCATCGCCAACAATGACGACGGCACCGACAACGCGCTCATCGGCAAGCAAAACCTCGGCGATCAGATCGTCAAGCAAATGAAAAGCAACGACCAGCTCGGCTGGACCTTCGTCACCGAAGCCGAGGCCATGGACCAGGTGGAATCCGGCAAGGCATACGCAGCCATCATCATCCCCAAAGACTTTTCCAACGATCTCGCCGGCGTGGTGACCGGCGGCAAGAGTCGGCCCACTCTGGAGTATTACGTCAACGAAAAAGCCAGCGCCATCGCCCCCAAAGTCACCGACGTCGGCGCGTCCACTGTGGACCGCACGGTCAATTCCACATTCGTCTCCACCGTATCCAAAGTACTTACCGAAGTCATCAATACGGTTGGCGACAAAGTCATCAGCACCGAAGACACCACCAAAGCCAAGGCCCTCACGGCCCTTGCCGAGGCCTCCGGCGATGTGCAGCACACACGCAGCACCATCGCCAAGCTCACCACCAAACTCACCGATACCCCAGAGCAGACACGCACCGCACGTCAGGCGCTGGACGACGCGCGCACACTTGGCATCGACACCGCGGAAGGCCTGGCCGGCGTCTCCACCCTGATCGGCACTACCCAGACCAGCCTGAACGGCTTCGTCACCTCCACGTCCGAAGCGCTTGACCAAGGCTCAAGCCTGCTGAGCCAAGCCGCAGCACAGGCCAACCAAAGCGTGGGCACGGTAGCCGGAACCATCAGCGCCGCCAATCAGCAGGTAGACGGACTGATCAATACGGCGGAAGACATCAACCAAGCGAACGCCGACATCATCGACCAACTCAAAGGGCTGCCGAACGCCGATCGAGAACCGCTGCAATCCGCCATTGCCACACTGGAAAGCCGCAATAGCGAGCTTGCCGGCGCACTGGGCAACCTCGATAGCCTGAACACCACTATCGGCAACGCCTCCACAGACACCGCCGGATTGGCGCAGCATCTCAATACCGCCACCCAAACCACGGTGCGCGAGGCCAATACCGCTCGCGGCACCATCACCTCCGGCGCCATTCCTCAGCTCAACACCGGCCTCAACACCCTCAGCTCGACCGCCAACACTCTGTCGACCGGCATCACGTCGCAAGGCTCACTCATCGATCAGTCGAAGAGCACCCTCGATCAACTCGACAAAGCCGCCTCCACCACGGTGACCGCGCTACGCGACACCGATAAGGCGCTGGCCGGCATGCAAACCAAGCTCGAAACGCTGGCCACCGACATCAAAACCCTGAGCGTCTCCAGTTCACTCAGCTCCCTGATCGACACCGACGGCAAGCTGGATGCCGCCACAATCGCCGACTTCATGCTCTCCCCCAGTGTTATCAGCGAACGGACCGTCTACCCGGTCGCCTCCTATGGTTCCGGCATGGCACCGCTGTTCACCACCCTGTCTTTGTGGGTGGGCGCGTTCGTGCTCGTGGTCATTCCCAAACTCGAAACCGACGACGAGGGCATCGACGATCTCACGCCAACTCAAGGCTATCTCGGCCGTTTCCTGTTGCTGGCCACGCTGGCCGCCGTCCAAGGCCTGGTCACAGCCATCGGCGATCTTGTCATCGGCATTCAATGCGCGAGCGCCCCGGTGTTTCTGCTCACCTGCGTCATCACCTCACTGGTGTATATGTCGGTGATTTTCGCCCTCTCCACCACGTTCATGCACGTGGGCAAAGGCGTGTGCGTGGCGCTGGTCATTCTGCAGGTGCCGGGCGCCTCCGGCCTGTACCCGATTGAAATGATGCCCGCGTTCTTCCGCGCCATCTATCCGCTGCTGCCGTTCACCTATTCGATTGACGCAATGCGTGAAACCATCGGCGGCTTCTACGACGGCCTCTGGTTCGCCTATATCGGCAAATTGCTGGTTTTCGCGGTTCTGGCCTTTGTGCTTGGCCTCGGCGCCCGGCCGAAACTGGCCAATCTCAACCGCCTGTTCGCGCGGGAAATCAAGGAAAGCGACATGATTATCGGCGAGCCGGTGCACCTGCCCGGCAGCGAATACCGTGTCACTCAGGCCATTGCGGCACTGGCCGACCGCGACGAATACCGTCATGCCATCGAACGTCGGGCCGCCAAATTCGCCTACCAGTATCCCCGGCTGCTGCTGGGTGCGCTTATCGCCGGATTTGTGGTGCCGGCCGCGCTCATTATCGTGTTTGCACTGACCACCAGCGAGAAAATCGTGGTCATGGGCACATGGCTGGCATGGGTGCTCATCATCATGGGCTTCCTGATGGTCGTGGAATTCATGCGCGATTCCATCCGCCGCCAAACAGAGCTCGGCAACCTCTCCGACGAGTCGATCCGCGCCATGCTGTACGGGCATAAGGCCAAGCGTCGCGACACCTCCGCCGAACGCCACGAAGAAGCGGACCCGAGCGCCGCCGTTACCGCGATCATCCCCACTATTCCGCCGACCAAGGAAGGCAGGCACGCACGATGAACACCATGTGGAAACTGTTTACCGGCGACATCAAACGCCTGACCAGCAACGTGGTCTCCATCATCATCGTGATCGGCTTGGTGATGATTCCCGGCCTGTTCACCTGGTTCAACGTGGCCGCATGCTGGGACCCGTTCTCGAATATGAAGAACCTGAAATTCGCGGTGGCGAATGTGGATGAGGGGTATCGTTCCGACCTGATCCCGATGAAAGTCACGGTCGGCGATCAGGTGGTGAACGCGCTGCGCGCCAACAGTCAGCTCGATTGGACGATCACGTCCAAAGCCGATGCCGTCGAGGGCGCACGATCCGGCAAATACTACGCGGCCATCGTAATTCCGAAGTCGTTCAGCAAAGACATGATGACCTTCTTCTCCGACGATGTGCAGCATGCCGAACTGACCTATTACCGCAACGAGAAGAAGAACGCGCTGGCACCGAATCTGCTCAACGAGGGCACGGACGAGGTGGCGGCGGAAATCAACACCACGTTCGCCAAGACCATCACTTCGGCAGGGCTGGAAATCGCGTCTTCGCTGGCCGATCAGCTGTCCAAGCCCGAAGCCAAAGAGCAACTGAATACCTTCAACGCCAATATCGCCGATTTCGCCACACGGCTTGACGATACGGCGGATTTGCTTGGCACATACAGCGCATTGACCGATACGGCCGGCGCCTTGCTCGACACCTCGAACTCGCTGATCACTCAGGTTTCCTCTGCCGCCAAACAAGGAGGCAAGGATCTCGCCAGCGCCAAGCAGGGAGTCACCGACGTGGTCGGAGCCCTGGGCACCACCGCTGACGCGATGAGCAGCGCACTGGACGCGAGCGCCTCCAGTTTCGGCGCGGTGTCCGATTCCATAGACAAGCTGTATTCCGACGCGAATGATGGTGCCACCACGGCCGCCGACGAATTGGACCGTCAAGCCACGGCCATTGGCAAGCAGACGGAGAAATACACTGAAATTCGCAACACGTTGGCCGGCATACTGGGCAACGACTCATCCATCATCACGGCGATTGACCGTTCGATCGCACGGCAGAACAGGCTGCGGCAAGCGCTGAATACGGCGGCGACCGATATTCGCCAAGGTAATCAGGACGCGCAGGATCAACATGCGCAGGTCAAGGATCTGGCCGATCAAGCGCAGAACAGTATCGCCAATATCAAGTCGGATTTCACGGCCACGGTGAAACCGCAAATCGACTCCCTGTCGTCCACCGTCTCTGACGCCTCCGGCATACTGAGTTCCGGCGCCACCCAGTTGGACTCCACGCTCGGCGACCTGAAAAGGACTTCCGACGACGCCAGCGATATGCTCAGCGACGCTCGCACCACGTTGGACAAGGTGTCCGGCAAACTGCGTTCCGCCGGTGCCGAACTGGCTTCGTTCAACAGCACACTGAGCGACGCACTAAACAGTGACGATATGAGCATGGTCAAAGAGGTGCTGGGCAATGATCCCGAAACGCTGGCCAGTACGTTGGCCGCACCGGTGCAGCTCAGGCGCAAGGCCGTATTCCCGGTGGCGAATTTCGGTTCGTCGATGGCGCCGTTCTACACGCTGCTGCCGCTGTGGGTGGGCGCGCTGCTGATGGTAGTGACGCTGAAAACCACCGTGTCTCGCCGGACGCGCAAAGCCTTGGGCGATCCGCGGCCGCATCGGCTCTTCTTCGGGCATTACGGGGTGTTCGCGCTGATTGCGCTGCTGCAATCCACGGTGTCGCTCGGCGGCGATCTGCTGTTCCTGCGCGTGCAGGCCGTGCATCCGCTGCTGTTTATGTTGTCTGGATGGCTGGCCTCGCTGGTGTTCTCGTTCTTCACCTATACGATGGTGGTGAGTTTCGGCAATGTGGGTAAGGCAATCGGCGTGCTTATGCTCATCGTGCAGATTTCGGGTGCGAACGCTGCCTACCCGGTGCAGATGTTGCCCGACTTCATCGCCAAAGTCAGTCCGTTCTTGCCGCTCACCCATGCGGTGACGATGATGCGTGCGACCATCGCCGGCATCTACGACATGGATTACTGGCGGGCCGCCGGAATGCTGCTTGCATTCGTGCCGCCGCTACTGTTGCTTGGGCTGTTGCTCAGGAAGCCACTGGTGCGGTTCAACCAGTGGTATGTAGCCAAAGTCGAGAGCACTAAAGTGCTGGGCTAGTAGGTATTATCCGGGGGTTGCCTACAAACGGCATGGACTTACCACCCTCAGTCTGGCTTTGCCAGTCAGCTCCCGCCAACGGGAGCGTACGGGAGCATATTTCGAAGAGAAGAGATGACGGAGATGACAGGTACGACGGCGACACCGCGCGGTGAGCGCACGCGCGAGGCGACGGATCGCAAGCTCATGCGAGCCACGCTGCAGATTGCGGTGGACCGCGGCATCAGCGGCGTGACCATCGAGGAGGTGGCCCGGCGCTCCGGCGTGGCCAAAACCACGATTTACCGTCGATACCATAATGCCGACGAGCTGCTGCGCGAGATCAGCGCGATGTATCTGGCCATCCCGGATTCCGACCCAGTGCCCAGCCCCACGCGTGAGCATTTCACGCAACTATTGCAGCGATTGGTCGATTGGGTGCGCGACAACGACATCGACGTCAAGCGCGTGGGCATTGTATTGTCCAGCGAGGCCGAGTTCTTCCAGCACATCGTCGACCAGGTGGTGACCCCGTGGCTGGAGCATGTGGGGGCGTTCCTCAAGCAGGGAGTCGCGCAGGGCGTGTTTCGCGAGGACGTTGACGAGAAGTTGCTGTTGTCCACGATTATCGGATCTTTGGTGGCGTATGAGGCCATCGAGGGCAAAGCGATGGACGACGACACCGCCTGGGCCTCGCGCATGGCCGATCTGCTGTGGCCAGCATTGCTGAAGTAGCGGTCTTACTCCTGAATCGAAGCCTCCTGGCGGGCGACTTCGAGGGCTTTGTTGAAGGCGTCGGAGGTCCAGCTGGCACCGGCGACCTTGTCCACTTTGAGTCCCTTCAGGGGCTTGCCGTCCACTACGCCGTTGATGGCTTTGGCGAAGTCGTCCTGATGGTTCTTGGAAATCGTGGTGAACGGGTGCCCAATGATTTTGACGGTCTCGACGTTGCCGTCCTTGATGGTCAGATGGACGTCGATGGAATCCTCGCCGACCGGGCCGTACTGGCCGTTGATCGAGTAGTTGCCGTCCTTGTAGTTGCCGGTGTCCTTCTTGTCGGACGTGGTGGTGGACGGGTCGTTGTGCGATGAGCCGGAATCGGAGCCGTCGGAGCTATCGGAGCCGTTCGACTGGGATTGCGACTGCTCTTCCTGCGACTTCTCGGTCTCGCCCGAGTTGCCGGCGTACGCATCGTCCATCGGCGTGGCCTTGGATTCGCCGCACCCGGCCAGCAGCGCGCCAGCCACGACCAGTCCGGCCGCCGCCAATGTCGCGGATTTCTTCAACGTATTCTTTTCGGTCATATTCACGCTCCTTAAGCCCCCTCTGACGAGGGGGCTGTCAGCGAAGCTGACTGGGGGAGAGACCATCAGCTTGCCATGTATTCCTCACATACTGCTCGATGCCCCTGACGGCCCTACTCCTCGCCGCCGGTTTTCGCGGCCTTGGTGGGGTCAGCGAAACCAATGGCGGTCTCGCCGTTCTGCGCGCCCTCGACCTGTGCACCCGTGGAGGCGGGCTTGCCGCCTGCCGCCTCGTAGGCCTTGCGCGCATCCTCGTCATTCCACTTCTCACCGACGAGCACGCCATGGTTGAGCATGATCTCGCGTTGCGCGCAGCTGGCGACAAGCGCATCGTGGGTGACCACGATAATCGTGGTGCCCTGCTCGTGCAGCTTGCGGAACAGGTCGAGCACGATTTTCTCGTTCTTCTCGTCGAGGTTGCCGGTGGGCTCATCGGCCAGAATCAGCTTCGGGTCGTTGATCAGCGCGCGGGCCACGCACACGCGCTGCTGCTCGCCGCCGGAGAGCTGGCCGGGCAGGTGGTGGGCGCGGTCCTTCAGGCCGACCTTTTCCAGCGCCTCCATGGCCTGCTTCTCATCGACCACCGAATGGTAGTACTGGGCCACCATCACGTTTTCCACGGCGGTCAGGTGCGGCACCAGATAGAACTTCTGGAACACCAGTCCGATGAGGTTCTTGCGCACGTCGGCCAGCTGCGTGGCGTTCAGGTCCTCCAGCTTGCGGCCTTCCAGCTTCACGGAGCCCTTGGAGGGCGTGTCCATGCAGCCGATCATGTTCATCAGCGTGGTCTTGCCTGAGCCGGAGGAGCCGACGATGGCGAGCCATTCGCCTTCCGGCACGGTCAAATTGAGGTCGTCCACGGCATGCAGGTCGCCGTAGATCTTCGAGATGTGGTCGAGTTCAAGTAGCATGACGTTTCTCTTTCTTTATTCTTCGCGAAGCACGACGGCGGGGTCGATGCGGGTGGCGCGGTGGACGGGCGGGATGGAGGCGACGATGGCGACCAGCGCGCTGAACAGCACGGAGATCAGCGCCAGCCACCAGTTGAATCCGATGGAGCGTTCGAACACCGCCACGCACAGCCAACTGGCGAGTCCGTAGCCGATTGCGGTGCCGATGAGGCCGCCAATCAGGCCGTAGAGCGATGATTCGATGTAGAACTCGGTGCCGATGGCACGCGAGCTGGCACCGAGGGCCTTGCGCAGGCCGATCTCGTTGCGTCGCTGCGAGACGATCGAGCTGATTGTGGTGCCGACGCCGACGAGCGTCAGCACCAGCACCACCAACGAGACGATCCAGAACAGCGTCTGCAGCATGGTGATGATACGGGTGTCGGAGGCGGTGATCTTGGTGACCTGCTGCGCCTTGACGTGCATGGAGGTCATGTCGTTGATGCTGGACACCAGGCCTGCGAGGTCGCTGGAGCCGGCCGAATACTCGATGACGTCCACGCCGCGCGTGATGCCGGTGAGCTTGTTGACGTCGGCGTTGGTGGCGTAGATGATCGAGTCTTCGCTGCCGCCGGTGTCCACGATGCCGGCCACGCGGAATTCGGTGCCGGAGGTGTCCATGATGTCACTGGAGACACGGCCGTCTTTGGTTTGCTGGTCGATCGAAGAGTTCGACGAAGTGCCGTTGGCGCTGGCGTTATCGGATGCACGGTAGCCGATGGTGATGGCGGAGCCGATTCTCAGGCCGATGGCGTCGGCGATGTCACGTCCGACCAGCACCTTGCCGTCGGTCGGCCACGAGCCATCGACCACCCAGTGATGGTTGAGGTTCTTGACCTGCGCCGCGTTCACGCCGGCCATCACGTACGGCGAGGCGTTGACACGCACGTTCTCGTAGCGGTAGGTGGCGTATTTCGCGGAACCCTTGGCCTTGACCATTTCAGTGGTGTGCTGCACCATCGCCTTGTCGATGCCGGCCTTGCCGTCGGCATTGGTCGATTCGGTGGGCGTGACAATCAGGTTCGCGCCGTACGCGCGCATCTCCTCGTTCATCTGCTGCGGCACGGCGAGGCAGATCATCGCCAGGCAGAACAGTGTGGCCGCGCCGACCAGCGACGCCACCACAGCCATCACCGCGCGCGAACGCCGGCGGAACACGGCGCTGAACAGCATTCTGAAGAACATACCGGTGTTGGTCATCGGTTTCCTCCTTCCACACCTACGTAGATAAACTCAGCGACCATGGAGCACCTCCGCAGGCTTGAGGTTCAGAATCGAACGAATCGATGAGGCGGACGCCAACAGCACGGTGACGGCCAACAGCACGAACACCAGCGCGAACACCATCGGCCGCATCGTAATGCCGGAACCGAACACCACCCGGCCTATCAGCTGGGCCACGCCGGAACCGAGCAGCGCGCCCACAATCGCGCCCAGCAGCGAGATTGCCGCCGTTTCGGCCAGCATCAGACGGGATACCGCGGCATCGGTGGCACCAAGCGCCTTGAGCAACGCCAGCTCGCCCGACCGTTCGCCGATCGAGGCGACCATCAGGTTGGCCACGGCCACGGCTGCGGCGATCAGGCTCAGCACGGTCATCAGAATCATCACGGCCTGCGTCTTCTGCAGCACATTGCCCTGCAACGCGGCCACCTGGCGCACCTGCTTGGCCACCGCGCCCGGAATCACCTCTTCGATCTGGTAGGCGATCGAGCTCGGGTAGGCGGTGCAGTACCAGGTCTCCCATTCCTCCTGGCTCAGCGCGGCCGGATTCGCGGCGGCCTTACGGGCCAGGTCGTTCTCCGGCGTGGTCAGGGCCTTGACCTCGATTTTGTCGACCGAATCGGGCAGGTCGGCGAACACCTGGGCCGTGGAGGAGGCGATGTAGAGCGAGCCGTTGTCCTCGTCGCCGGAATCGTAGACGCCGGTGAGCTTGATTTTCTGCTCGTTCTTCTTGCCCGAGGCGGTGGTCTTGTTGAGAGTGATGGTGTCGCCGGTGGTCACACCGAGTTCGGAGGCCAGCGTCTTGCCGATCACGCCCTGATCGGAATCGTCCTTGGGCCACTTGCCGTCCAGCTGCCACCACGAGCGCATGCCTTCCACGCCCACGACGGTGGTCTCGCCGGTGGAAATCTTGAGGTCCTTGTTGAACCACGTGCCGACGACCGGCACGTTGGTGCCGTTCACCATGGCGTGGATGTTGAGCTGCGGCGCGAAGTTGGTGATGTTGAACGACCAGAAGATCGTCTTGATCTTGGCCGCGTCCGACTCCTTCAGAAAGGCGGTCGGGTCGCTGGTGGACGCCGCACCGCCCGACTCGGTGTTGTATAGGTCGGAAACGACCGCGTCCGCCTTGGGCTGCACGGTGATGTTCGAACCGTAGGTGGACAGCTCGGCGTTGAGCTTGTCGCCCACGTCGAACACGACGCCCAGCATCGATACGGACACGGTCGCCGACAGGCATACGGTCAGCGCGATAAGCAGGCGCCGGCGCAGCTGTCGGGTGAACGAGCGAGTAATCATACGCAGAAAGAACATGATTCTTGTCTCCTGCCTGACTCACTGGAAGTGGGCGCTCAGCGCGTCCAGATCCGTAGTCTGAATGGTGATCTTGCCGTGGCCGGTCTTGTACGGGAATGGTATCGGGTTGCAGCCACCCTTGAAGCCGATGGTCGCCAGGTTGATGGCCACCTCGCACTTCTTGCAGATGATCTTGCCGTCCTTCTCGTAGTAGCCGGCGTCACCGCAGTTCTCGCAGGCGTCCAGGCCGATGCCGTACGCGCCACCGTTCTTTCGGATGATGATGAAGCGCATGACGGTGCCGTCCTTGGCCTTGTATTCGAAGCGGTGCAGGTGGCCGTCCTCGACCTGGCTGAAGGGGATGGTGGCCACGCCGTCCTTGAGCGAGTAGGCTTCCGGCGGCGAAAGAGTGATGGTCTGATGGATCGCGGCGACGCCGACGGTGAGGGTCAGCGTGACGCCGATCATGGCCACGAGGCTCCAGACGGCGGAGGCCACGGCGCGGCGGCGGAACGCCTTGTGCTTGCGGCCGATGGCTTCGTTCGCGCCGGTCAGCGGCATGCGGAAGCCGGCCACCACGGAGGCGACGGCCGGAATCAGGAACACGAACGCCTGGGCCATGATCATCCAGTCGTTGTGGTTGATCGACCAGGCGAGGGCCACGAATCCCGTGTGGCCCATCGGGAAACCGCGTGCCTGCAGGATCTGCATGACACCGGTCAGGTGCCGGACGAACAGAATCGCCAGCACCGCGAGCACGGCGGCGGTGAACGAGGCACGCACCGCGGTCGAACGCATCGTGCGGAAGATCGCGGCCACGATGATCGACATGGCCAGGCCCAGCGCGAAGCCGAGCGCGCGCAGCAGCATGTCGGACGTGAAGATCGGGTCGCCGGGCTCCACCCAGATGGTCAGCTGCAGGATCACGTCCGGCAGCGCGTAGAACAGGGTGAGTGCGATGTCGATGGCGGCCACGGCGTTCGCAATGTGCATGAACACCTTGTGCTGCTGCCAATTGGTGGTGATGCGGCGTGCGAACACCACCACGACGATGGTGAGGATGTCGGCAATGATCGCGCACCACAGCACCGGATAGTTGACGAACGTGCGCTGGTTGATCACGGCCGAGGCACGCAGGCCGGCGAATATGGTAGCGGCGATCAGGCCAACGGTCAGGCCGATGAGACGCCAATGCGAGCTTATCGGCTTATCTCGCCCCTCGCCGACCGTGAGCATCACGCTCAGGCTCATCACCAGCAATGCGGGGGCCAAGGTGCCCGGCATCACTGCCACGAATTGTTCAAGCATTCGCGTCCTTTCTCTGTTCACCTTAGGCTCCCCCACCCCTGAGGGGAGCTGTCCGCAAAGCGGACTGAGGGGAGTTTTTAGACCGTCCTAAGAATTATCTCCCTAAAGCGGCGTAAAGCCCCCTCTGACGAAGGGGCTTTCTGCTTAGTCAATCACCACTGACGCGGGGTGTAGTCCCAGTTGTCGAAGGTGACCTCGATGGGCTCGGTCCAGAACTTGTGGTTCTTGACACCGGTCTCCGGGTCAACGTGGAGCATCCAGCCGTTCTTCTCAGGGGACTCGATGGAGAGCTTGAGCTGGTAGGTGCCGGCCTTGTCGAGCTTGACGTTGGCACCGTAGTGCGGGCCGTCGGAGGCGTTCATCTGCATGAAGGTACCGGAGGTGGCCTGGCCGCCCTCGACTTCCTTGCCGGTGGACTTGTCGATGATGGTGTAGTTCACAGTCAGGTCAGGGACGAAGTCGCCCTTGCCGTAGCCGTAGTCGGTGCCTTCCTCAGAAGCGTGGATGTCGGCTTCCAGGTGGAAGGAAGCGTCAGCAGCCTTCAGACCCATGGAAGCAGGGTACATGTCGATGGGCTGGAAGTAGACGGCGCCCACGGTCAGCGGGCCAGCGGCCTTGTCCTGCTCCTCGGCGGTGCCGGAGGGACCGACCGGGACCTCTTCGAAGCCGGAGGTCTCAGTCGGGGCGTCGGCCTTCTTGGAGTCGTCCTTCTTGGCGGTGTCGGAGGAGCTGGTCGAGGACTTGGTATCGGAAGCGTTGTTGGTGGAACCGCAAGCAGCCATCGAAACAGCCATGGAGCCGGCGAGCAGCACGCCGAGCAGAGCGGCAAGCTTCTTGTTCTTCATCATTTCTCTTATTCCTTTTGTTGTGGTGAATGGATTATTTATTATCTGTTTTTAGTTGTGGCGGCGTGGGCTGGAATCGCTTCCGTTGCCATGTCGCAAGTTGTGTTGCGCGAGATGGTCGCACCGGGCGTTGTGCTACGCCTGCGCGCTCTCCTCGTCAGCCTTCGCGTCCGACTTGCTCGCACCGGCCGCAAGCCGGGCCTTGGCCTTACGCTGTTTGGCAAAGCCGACCACGAACAGCGCGATGACGGCGATGGCTGCCAGTACCTGGGCGATGATGCATTCGACGTACGGGTAGAATCCGAGCCAGTCGTTGGTGGGAACGTCCGGCAGGTAGTTGGCGGGCAGCAGGTCGCCCTCGATGAGCGCGTGCACGCCGCCGCCGGCGAAGACAACCACCAGCACGGACATGAGGATCGAGGTGACCAGGAAGAACGGGCCAATCGGAATCTTCACGGAGGTAAAGCGAATCACCAGGAAGATGATCACGAGCACCACGGCGGCGGCGAGTGCGCCGACCACCATGCCATGCGTATCCTGGCTCATCGTGTAGATTGACTGGTAGAAGATCACGGTTTCAGCGCCCTCACGGAACACGGCGAGGAAGCTCAGCATGGCGAGCGAAATCACCGTGCGGGAAGCCACCTTCTTGCCGGATTCGACCTGCGAGGAGACGGAGGCCACCGCGGCTTCGGTCTTTTCCTTGATGTAGCGGTTCCACGCTTCCACCGAGGACTTGTTGAGCATCCAGTTGCTGGTCCACAACAGCATGCACATGGCGACGAGCGCGCACACGCCTTCCATGATCTCCTGCAGCGGGCTGGAGCCGCCGAATGCGAGCATGAAGATGACCGCCACGATGCCGGCACCGGCCAGACCAGCGAGCACGCCCACGTAGATCCACTTGGTGAAACGCTTGTTGCCGGACTTGACGAGGTAGGCCACCACAGCGGCGACCACGAGCAGGGCCTCAAGACCCTCGCGAATCAGAATCAGGAACGCCTGGCCGACCGAGCTGGTGATGAACTTGAGGAAGCCACCCTCCTCATCGGCCGCGCCGCCGTCGAGCTTGGCGGCATCGGTGGTCAGCATGTTCTTCAGGTCGTCGACGTACTTCTTGACTTCGGACGCAGGCTTGCCGGTGTTCATCGAGGAGCGGCACAGCTTGAACTGGTATTCCACCTGGGAGACGCGGTTGCCGCTGATGGCGCTCAGCACGGTCTTCTCGAAGCCGAGCTTCTCGTAGTGCTGGTAGTAGGCGTCGTTCACGAGCGTGGTGCCCTTGGCAGCGTCGCCACCCTCGTAGGCCTTGTAGGCGTTGTCCAAGATCGGAAGCATCGCGTCCGCGACTTCCTTCCAGGTCTTGGCCGTTTCCTTGGTGCGCTTCTTCTTGGCGTCGAGCTCCTTGCGCTCCTTGGCGATCTGCTTCTGGAGGTCTTCGGAGTACTGCTTCGGGTTGGCGAGGTTGGTGTTGGCGTCGAGCTGCTGGGCCGTGGCGTCGAGGTCGGCGGTCAGGTCGTTGACCTTCTGGGTGAGCTGATCGGCCTGGCCTGACGTGAACACCTGGCTTTGCAGGTCCTGGAAGGCCTGCTGCTGCGCGGTCTGCTTGTCTGCGCCGATGGTGTCGCTCACCACTTTGTTGAAGTTGGACGTCACGTAGACGGTGGTGTATGCAGTCCCGAAATCGGACTTGGCACCCATTGGGTTGCCGTCCTTGTATTCCTTAAGGCCTTCCTGCAACTGCGCTTCGACGGCCTTGGCAACGTCGGCCCAGGTAGCGTAATCGACGCTGGTGGTGTCGTCGCTCTTGACGGTGGCAGCAGTGGCAGTGGTTGCCGGCGTCACGGCGAACGCGGACTGCGGAATGATGGCGGAGGGGAGGAAGGTCGCGGCGATCA
Organism: Bifidobacterium sp. WCA-178-WT-4B; assembly: GCF_009696495.1. Classification (NCBI taxonomy): domain Bacteria; kingdom Bacillati; phylum Actinomycetota; class Actinomycetes; order Bifidobacteriales; family Bifidobacteriaceae; genus Bifidobacterium; species Bifidobacterium sp. WCA-178-WT-4B. The sequence continues at coordinate 52,779 of NZ_VULV01000001.1, forward strand.
TCGCAAACAGAAAAACGATGGCCGCAAATGCACGAGCCGAGACCGTGGCCGACTGCAGACGACCGGTGCTGCCCGACTTCGCGCGCACGCGAGAAACGGCAACGCGCGTATCACGTTCCCGAATCGTGTTCATTTCAGCGGACTGTGCGCAGGCGCGACGAACCATGCTGAATTCCTCTCACTTCAAGTACTCGAATGGTCCAAAACCAACTATGAACTCTATAGAAAAAAATTCTTGAACAACAGTCTTGATTTTCTGACGGGTGCGAGGTAATAGAAGAGGCGTTTTAGTGCTTTTTAACCCCGTAATTATTTCACCATCTGAGATAACTATGCTCAGAGAGGATGGCTCTCCCGGAATGTGAACGGTAACACCACAAAAAGCGGCAACGCGAGGAATACCGGAATCGGATACCAAAATAGTGCCATGGGTGAGGCATACAGCGACAGCACCGTGAATGCCAACAAACCGTAAGCGGCCAGTGCGGGGCCGTAGCGTCGTCGCGCAGGCCGCACCACCAGCGCAAGACCCGCAGCCAGCGGAATCCACGTGACGTACAGGGCCATCGAAGTCAGCAGATTGCCTTTACGAACACCGATGCGACCATCCGAACGCGCCCACCGATGAATCGCCCGCAATATATTTTTCTGCCATTGCGGCTTATCGGAGGTACCCCTCAGCGGCGCAAGGTCATGTTCGATGGCGGCAAGCCGTTCGGCTGCCACGGTATCGGCATCGCCGTCGGAAGTATGCTTCCAAGCACCTTCAGTCAGGAAAGACGCCCATTGCCTGAGATAGCTGGGCGTGAACAGGTAGTCGGAATCAGTGGGGTACGCGAAATTGACGCGCGGGTCCCACCATCCGCGAGTCACCCCGGCATAGGCCGTGGCATATTCAGTCGGATGCGCGAGGCCGAGCTGCGCCCAGACCTGCAGGGCCGCGAGTTGTTGCGCCACGGTTGGCCTAGGATGCTCGCGCAAAGTGCGGAAGGTCTCATCGGTGCGGTGCGGGTTGATGCCGGCGGCGGCCCAGTCGAGATCCATGATCGCGTTCAGTCGCCGCCGCTGAACCTTGTCTATCGCACTGGGATCATCGTGCGCGAGCCGGGCCACGGGCTGGGTGACCAGGCCCCACACCTCACGTCCAGGCGATTGATTCGCATGCGTGGCGGCCGCGCTTAATGGCGTCCACACGCCCTGCGCCACAACGATGGCAACCGCAAGACACGCGAACGCACGACGCCGCGCGCCTTTGGGCGTGCAGACGGCGAGCAAACAGCAGCCGGCGCATAGCACGATTATGAGCGCCGTCCGCTTGGAGACGATGGTGGCGAACAACAGGATGACGAACGCGAATGCCACCGGGCGGCGAGCCAGTACCGAGCCGCGCGTCAGACAAGCCTCCACGAACAGCACGGCCAACGGCAGATAGAACACGGCGTGCAACGAGTCCTTACCCATCGTGGTGATTGCACCGACCACCACATAGTTGGAGGCAAGATAGACGAGGCCGAGACCGATGAGCCAGCGCGGCGAGCCGATTTTGCGGATGTAGCACAGCAGAAGCGCACACCCGGCGGCGAGTAGAACCGCTTGGGTCACGGTGTACAGGGCCTGCCCGATCAGAGGGGAGCCGAGTGCGCTGCCGATATGCCAGAACAAGCCGAACGTGAGAGTATCAAACAGCGGATGCTGGGTGTAGTAGTTGTGCAGACCGGACGATTGCAGATATTGGGCAAGCGTATCGTCGCGCATCGAGCCCGGCCAGGTGAGTATGAGCCACGGCAGCCAGGCGATAGCGAGCGTGAGCAGGTAAGGGAGGAATCGCGCGCGCAGCGATGTGGATAACGTGGTCGGGCGGCGGGCCGTGAGCCAACTAAGGATCGCGGATATGCTGCGGTACGTCTTTGAGTGTTTCTTCGATTGGCGCGACCGGCCGCCATGTGCTGCGGTTACGTCGGCCGCTGTCCCCTCGTTCATGACTCCATAGCCTAGGCGCGATTGCGGGCGCGCGCCGGACGAACATCGAAAATTCACCCGGATACGGTGATTTCTTTACCGGGGGTTGTGTAGGTGCGCGCGGGTGTGTGGGCCCTGCACAAGCATGCGGTCCTTGTGCGGGTGTTGCGCGGGACTTTCCAGTGAGTCTTTCACTCGCAGTGATCATTCTTCACATCCGCGTCGCGACACGCGCCACGCCGAAGCGTGCACTTATCCGAAACCTGTGGTAACTTATTCGAGTTGCCTGCGGAACACAGTTCAACTGCGCACTGCAAAGCATGGAGGATTCGCCTAGTGGTCTATGGCGCACGCTTGGAAAGCGTGTTGGTGTAACAGCCTCACGAGTTCGAATCTCGTATCCTCCGCCCGGATTGGAGCCCCGGAAACCGTTGAAATCATTCGGTTTCCGGGGTTTCGCTTTGATTCCCCCCGATTGTCGGTTCCCTCCAGGTACCCTCCGTTTGGACACCTTTGGCCCCGACCCGCCGCGCGTGTCACATATCGGAACCGACGATTCCGAAAACGCCTTCGGGCCTTCGCCCGCCGTGTGTTCGTCATCGAAGTCCGACCGCGTCCCATGTGTCCCGTCAGTGGGCCGATTCGAATCCCTTCATGTTTTCCGCGCAGTTTTTTCGTTTTGGTTCGCAACAATCCCGGACGCCCGCCGCGCAGCGCGATGCGCCCCATGCGGTCCGGCCCAGCGCGAAGGTTCCCCCTGACCCCCTCCGATGAACGCCACACGAACGCATACGGGTGCCATAACAGCCCATTCGAACCGTCAATCGACTCCTTGATACATAGACAGGAAGCCGAGGAACGTCCGTCGGTCGGATGGGTCCGAGGAGATAACGGCAAACCCCGCCGGCATCCCTCCCCCGGGTATTCGCCAGCGAACGGCACCGGCACCGCCATGACCGCCAAGGAGAAGACATGAGCCCGGACCCCATCCGCCGCAAAGGCAGGAAGACACTCGCCAAGATATACGACTCCCTAACCGACCTGGAAGAAGCCGTGGACAGGTCGCGCATCATCGGGCTGCCCACCAAGAAGGAGGCGCGCGACATCCGGGACGAATTGACGGCGGCGGCGTGGGTCGGCGGCAGATCGGTGTCGCGCATACGGACGGCCAAGGAATACATCAGCATCGCCGAATCATTCTTCCGCAAGCTGCGGGCCATCAAAAACGCGGAGGCACGAACCCCGCAGACGGGTATTCCGACCCTGCGGGAACTGCTGAAGGACACCCGCGTAACCAACCTCGACGAGCATGAAGGAATGCTTGAGATCACAAGCGCGGATACGGAGAAATCCACTTAACAAATTCAACCAATTTCTGCCAGAAGCCAACAAACTCCAAGGCCACTGGACTCAACCAAGACAAACGGGCTCATCAAAGACAACATGCCATAAGCCAATCTCATTGCAACCAACAAAGCCTATTCGTCTTATTCTGAACGCCTTATTTCACCGCAGAATCACTTGTTTTCGTTGAAATTCCAACGATTTCACGACCACACATCTAGTTCAAGCTTCAGCCGTTTTCAACCTTTGCGCTCCTTGGAATAACGTCATATTCTGAATTCCAGCTTCCCAGGGGCCGGCAAAAACCTGGGGAACATGCACCGGTGCAGCCAACAACCACAACAGAACCATCTAGGGCGAAGTGCGTCCGAATTCGACGGAAGCACTTCGCTCCTCAGGCTCTGTTCCGCACGAGAGCAAGGAAACATATGGCTGCAATTCCAACGAAGAATGACTACCCGCGCCTCACCGCCAAGCCAGCGCAAGTGGCGGAGATGCTGGGCTACAAGGACGTGAAAAGCGTTTACGGATTGATCAGAACCGGAAAGATACGCGCTCGCAAGGTAGGCAACACGTTTCTGGTGATTCTCACCAGCGTGCGCGAATTCGCAGGTGAGGAGTGAGCATGGCAACCTCATACGAGCGAGTGCTCGAAGCCGCGAGACGCTATTCTCGAGATCCTAGGCTCCAAGAGCTTCCGCGCGACACCTCCGGAAGACAACACGCTCAGTGCAGCTGCCCCGCCCATGACGGAGACGGCGGCACTTCGCTGCACATCACCTACGACCAGTCCAACGGCAAAACCATGCTGCACTGCTTCGGAGCGGAACACTGCGATGCCGCTTCCATTGCCGGTGCACTTGGATTGAAAATCATCGACCTGTTCGATCAACAAAGCGGACCTCAAGGCCATGCCGATTACAGCGGCTACAACAGTTACAGCTGCGATAGCCGGCTCACTGCCGCCGATTTGGCGGCCATACGGCATGCGAATGCTCCACTTCTCAACAGAAATGAGACAACGACGATTACACCTACGCACACGGAAAACTCTGCGGAAATCAGACAACAGTACGCGATGCCCAAACCGTACTTGGAACCATTGGCCCTAGGCCAATCCCCTATGTTCGCCGCCATCTGCGCAGCTATTGCAGTTCAGCCAAATACCGGCCTGTTGCACGGCGCTTGCCCAAACTGCGGCACAGCCGACTCGCTCACTGTGCTGTATTCCCCGCTGGAAAGCGCCACATTGCTCCGCTGCAGCACTTGCCAAGCCGACGATGTGCTCAACGCGCTGAACGCTCCCGCTACGCTGGCTCGTTCCAATGGCTATGAAGCAATGATCTACGACAGCGAGCGCGGCACAGCATATGAATATGCGGACGGTCTGATTGTTCGTCGCTCTCCCACCAAGCGAATCTCGCAAAGCGGCAACACCGCCGGCAAGCACCCGTTGTGGATGGCCGCCGACGCGAAACGTGCCGTGGCATCGGGCAAGCCAGTGTATCTGATAGAGGGAGAAAAAGATGCCGGCACATTGCGAGCGCTCGGCTATGCCGCTGTAACCGCATCGGGAGGCGGCGGCAACTTCGCCGCGAAACTGGATCTTGATTCAGCGTGCTTAGCCCTTAGTGGAGCTGATGTGGTTGCCATTATGGATAAGGACGACACCGGCACTCGCTGGAAGGAGCAAGTGGCGCAGACGCTGACACCGTTCGTGCGGTCGTTGACGTTTATCCAGGCGGCTGGTGAGGCTCACGACGCTTCCGACGCGGCGATGAGCGGCTTGGAGTTTGAGATTTTGCCAAGCGAAAGCAGCCAGCCTGAGTCTGAGCTTAAGACTGAACTGACGCCCCGCGCCTATTCGCTGACCCGTTTAGCTGATGTGGAACCGGAGCGACCGTTGTGGTTGTGGCCGGGCCATCATCCAAGACTACTTCGACCACAACAAGGAGCTCACACCGGATGGCTTGTATTGGGGTGTGCCGTCGTACAGAGTAATCAACGAAGCGAAAGGCGAGTTCAGCAAGCAGCAAGTTCTGGACGGCAGACGACGCCCAAAGCCACTGCTGGCAAGCAAGAAGTACGGCAACATGTGGTGGTGGCTGTCGCCGGATTATGCGGATCATCCGAATCAGGAGAGCTCTGAAGATTTGAATGCGGAAGCCACGGACACCCTCAGCGGTGAACAAACTGAGACTCCAGAAGCAACTGTGCCGGATCCGGTCGCTGTCACAAGAGCTACTGCCATCTTGCCGCCTTCGTCAAAACCAAGCTATTGCAACGTTCTGCACGAACCAGACAAGACGGCGTTTCCCACCTTGTCCGACGATGCCGATCCGTGGGCGATCCCGGAGAAAACGCAAGATTTGCAAGGCCTTACGGCAAACGAACCGACATCTGAACTGGCAAGACGGCAAGATGGCACCAGCGAGAACGCCACTCATCATCCCGCAACAGGCGAAACCGACGGTTCCGTCACAGACATTGCCGGATGGAAGGCGAGTCTCCCTCCCTACGCAACAGACCTGCACTACCAACAGCTCAACGCCACGCAATTGAATGAGCTCATCGGCAAGGGAGGCCTGTGGGCCAGCAAGGCCAAACAGGAGATGCGGCACCGCAATTACAGATAGCCAACTTTCTGAGATGAAAGATGCCCAGTGTATCCATCGCAGAAGACGACTCAAACATCTGGCCGCTATTAAAAACAATAGCGGCCTTTCTTTTTAAGAATGAAGAACCGATCAGCACAATCCAATGGCAACAACTCGATATACTATCAAGCCATGCTTAAGGATGAAGAACACCATGAACATGTAAGCGCGTTGCCGTCTATAGCGAAAATAACGCAAGCAACGCCGAATCTAATGGCAATAAGCCCCAACATGACGCATCAGCTGCTAGATACCATTCAAAAAACCCCAGAAATCAGCAACAACCTGCGACTTATATCCACTCCCCTCGAAACAAGCACTTCAGCAATTCAAACTTTCCTAGAGCAGCAAGAGAAAGCCCTCAAAACAATCTCTAACTTATCTTCAAGCACAATCCTGTCTTCCATAAAACCTATTCAGGACAGCCTTCGTGACGCACTAGCAAAATTTGATTTTGCTCATTACGACGAAAAATATCTGAACGTATATTCCGGGATTTCGCAAGTATTAAAACAATATGAAGAGACACAATCAAACCTGCAAAAATATTATCGATCCATAACCCCTAGTTATTTCCATAGCTCTAACGAGTCACCTCATTACTACTCTCCTGAGATGACCAGTCCTTCAGATTTTTTTGACTCCAAAAGTGGACGCATCGAGAGTATAGAAGATTTAAATAATGCAATCCTTCTACTGCAAAAGCATGTATCAAATATACCGTTATACTGGCGAGGACAGAATAATGCCTCTTGGGGACTACATAGCAAATTATTTCGCCTACTAATGACGCAAAATGGAGTTGTTTCCCCTCAACAGAAGCCCAAAACCAAACAGCCCTATCCGACCGAAGACCAGATGATTCAAGCTGAGAAGCAGATTCTTAATCTTGCTCGTCAAGACTGGCGATATGGAAACATGTCTGCTTTAGAGATATTCGCACGCATTCAGCACTTTGGCGGCCCCACACGCCTACTCGACGCATCCTGCAACCCATATATAGCTGCTTGGTTCGCCGTCTATGACCCAACGCACGAGCACGAAGATCATGACGCGCGCCTATTCGCTTTAGCTGGATACGCATCAGGCAATAATGAGCAACCAGACTACTCCGAAGAACTGCTAAGTCGCGACCCTTTCTGGTTCAACCTGCACGATTACGAGCAACGCGCAGCAGCCAACTGGGGAACCGGATCACGCCGTATCGTATGGCGTCCACCAGAATACGAATCACGTATCGCTGCTCAAAATGCAGTATTTATCCTCGATGGAATTCCAATTACAAATAGTCGAATCCTTCAATATTTTCGCAAGCCTACGGGCAAAGAATATTGGAAGAGGCCAGATATACTCGCAGCTTCCTCAATTTATGCAAAGCCCTTCTCGCCGAATCACAACGCACGTCCGAATCAACGCAATCTAGCACCAACGTATTCATTCGTCATTGCCAAGAAAGCTAAGAAAGAGATACGAAGTTACCTAGAAGGCGCGTTTGGATACCGCGAGTCCTTCATCTACCCCGATTTCGCAGGCCTAGCAAGTAAAACAAACAATATCCAGTTCCCAAATCTAGGTGATCTTCAATAGGCTCCAGGACACGGCTGCAAGTCGAACAAATGTTCTACACCTAGAGCTATCATGGACTAATATGCATACAAGACGAGGTAAGGTGGGGACATGGACGATAATCGCACGCACGCGGCTACCAACACAGCACGCCCGCAAGCCCTCGAATTCTTTGCAGGAATAGGCCTAGCACGCCTTGGACTCGAAGAAGCCGGCTTCCAGGTCGAATGGTCGAACGACATCGACGCCGCCAAGTGCGAAATGTATCGCAATAACTTCACGGATACGCCGGGCCACACCCTTGTCGAGGGGGATATGAGTGAGCTCTCCGGCGACGATCTGCCCCACGATGCCTCCATCGCTTGGGGATCCTCCCCTTGCACGGACCTCTCCCTTGCAGGCACTCGTACGGGCCTGAACGGCAAGCAATCCGGCGCTTTCTGGCAATACGTGCGACTGCTCGAAGAACTTGGGAACACCCGGCCGCCGATTGCCGTTCTCGAGAATGTGAACGGATTGGCCACTTCTCACTCTGGGGAAGACCTTGCCGCAGCAGTGCATGCCTTCAATGAACTGGGCTACTCCGTAGACGTATTGTCCATCGACACTCGTCGATTTATCCCTCAGTCCCGACCGCGACTCTTTTTAGTGGGCCTGCAGAATCCGCCGGCCGCCGAACAGTTTGATTCTTCCCTGCGCCCTGACTGGCTGCAGCAGGTCTTTGCGGACACCTCTCTCCGCACGCATCGCGCACCACTGCCCGAACCGCCGTCCCCCCTGATGTCTGGCCTCAATATGTACGTCGAGAGCATGGCTAACGACGACGAACGCTGGTGGAACGCTGAGAGAACTGCCAAATTCCTTGATTCGCTGTCGCCGGTTCAGGCAACTCGTGTAGAAACGTTGCGCAATGGGGCAACCGATTCCTACCGGACTGCTTATCGCCGCACCCGCAACGGCAAAGCCGTGTGGGAAGTCCGCGCAGACGACATCTCCGGCTGCCTACGCACCGCACGAGGCGGCTCCTCTCGCCAAGCGATCATTCGCATGGGCAATGGCAAAACCGCTGTCCGTTGGATGACACCACGCGAATACGCTGCTCTTATGGGCGCAGCCCACTACAACATTACGGGTCTACGCCCCAATCAAGTGATGTTCGGATTCGGCGACGCCGTCTCCGTCCCCGTCGTGGAATGGCTTGGCAAGCACTACTTCATGCCTGCACTGAACGGCACCCTAGGCAAAGACCTATACGTGGAGCAAACTCTGCTCTCAAATCACACTGCATAAGCGAGGCAAACAATGGATCTGACTCCCATCAATGATTTCCGGAAGTCCCATCAGGTAAACACCAAGGGCGCTTTGGCTGCTGCCATCCAGCTCAATCGCTTCTTTTCCGCAGACACGCTTCCCATTGACGCCAGCGACTATCACACGAACAAGGAAGGTCAAGTCAGGGGAATCAGCAAAGATAACTGCCAGAAAATCCTTGCCGAATATGGCATCACACGACTCCTCGCAGCAGAGGGCGGACGAACCAGCCGTGGCACCATGGCATTGATGCACGACTACGCCGAGCTCATTAACGAATTACGCCCAACAGCGGAGCAATTCAACGAGATCGAGCAATACTGGGTCAAACGAATTCAGGCATTCTTCACCAGCAAACCATTCAAACTGGAATCCGACAACTCTCTTTCCGTCGATGCGGCTGTAGAACATCTGCTGCAACAGGCAGCGCAGCGACAAAAGGAAAATCCGGGCACTATGTACGTCGGTACCGTTCTGCAACATCTTGTCGCAGCGAAGCTCACCATCGTTGCCCCAGAAGTGGAAATCAACGGCGCGTCCGTTGCTGACGACCCGACCGGGCGCGGAGGCGATTTCAACGTCGGCGACACAGCCATACACTGCACCACTGCCCCAGCATCCCTGCTCATGGATAAATGCCAGCGCAACATCAAGGCTGGACTGCATCCAATCATCATCACTGTGCGCGACCGCGTCAAAACCGCATGGGACTTAGCCTCCGACATGGGCTTCGAAAACCGCCTTGAAGTCTGGGACTTGCAATCGTTTCTTTCCAGCAATGTGCACGAGCATGGCCACTTCACCAACGCAGCACGTCACGAAACCCTTTCGCGTCTGGTCAAGGCTTACAACCAAATCATTGACGAACATGAAAGCGACCCCAGCCTACACATCGAATACAACGGCTGATTTGTTTTAATCCGCCCAGCATCCCGTAACCAGGTCAATGTGAAGTGGCCTGATTTTTGTTCCGCCCTTACAGTGAGGCGGCTTGTGCCGCTTGATGTTGATAATACTCGGTTTCCACCGCTTCGGGTGTCCTGTAGCCCAGGGACCGGTGCAGGCGCTTCGAGTCCCCGCCACGAGACCCACCGGAACGTCGCCAACTCCAGGTCCTTCAGATCCGCGAAGGGCTTGCGCCGCCATACCAGCTCGGTCCTGTACGCGCCGTCGGCGCTTCCGGCCATGGCGTTGTCACACGAGTCGCCGACGGTGCCGGTCGACGGCAGCATCCCATATTCCATGACCCTGGTGGTGCACACCGTGCCGATGCACTGCGTGCCATGGCCGCTGTGGCGGATAAGACCATCCGCGCCGCCGCGGGACGCGGCCCATGAGACCGCCTGCTCCAACGCCTGCAACGGCAGCTCCTGCGTGTTCATGGTCATGGCGCACGCCCATCCCACGATCCGACGGGCGTCCACGTCGGCGGCGAACGCCGTGTAGCCGAACGAGCCGTTGGCCATGCGCACGTAGGCGATGTCGGCCACGTGCAGACGGTTCGGCGCACAAGCCTCGAACCTCCCGTCCACCGGATCCGGCCTGCCGCCCGTGCCCTTGGCGGGTTCCGTCGTCACCGGGGTCCTGCCGCGGCGCACGCCCCGGATGCCAAGCTCGCGCATGATGTTCATCACCTGGTCGCGGCCGGCCTCGGCCGGATCCCGGCCCTGGGCGACCAGCTGCGCGTGCATCTTCCCGTAACCGTACACGGCCATGAAGAAATCCGAGTGGATCCGGAGGATGTCGCGGGCCGGCGCCCCATGCCCCGCCCGCATGCGGCTGACGGGACGTGTTTCGAACATGCGGCAGCCGCGCGGCGTGAGAAACCCGCAGTCCAACGATTCGGAAAGGACCCTGCGGATCGGCCCGACCTTGAAACGGCTTTCATGCCCGTCGACGTACGCGGCCATCAACGCCGTGTCGGGTCGAGCCCGGCCGCGAAAAAGCCGACGCCGTCGTCAAAATCTCGTTCGCCCGACGCAATTCCGCGTTCTCGGCCCGCAGCCTCCTCAGCTCCGCCATCGCGTCCTCGGCCGACTGCCTCGTCTCCTCCGCGACCGTCGCGTCCGACTGGTCGCGCCAACACCGCAGCGATTCCGGCGCCATCCCCGGATCCTTCGCCACCGCGGAGATCGCGTTCGTCTCCGACGAATACGAGGAACGCGACTCCGCCAGCAGCCTGACCGCCTTCGCCTTGAACTCCGGCGCATATCGAGCGCCCTTTGCCATGGTTCCATCATCTCCCATCGAGTCAGAGGAAATACGGAACAAAAATCAGTTCATATCAATGCCAACTGCTCTTCATACTGGTCTCAATGCACCCAAGGACTGTACGCATACTTCGCGCACCCATTGGTTAACATGAATTGCTTTCCATGCAGCCCTACCGGATTTCCATGTACGCACTCTAGATTTCCATCTAGCCGCAATGCTGTCGTAAGACAGCATTGTCTGATTCCCCTGAAATCGTTGAAATTATTGGGATTTCGACGCGTCTCTCCGACTAGCACTTGATTTCCATGTAGACTCACTAGATTCGCTCTAGTTCCCACTAGATTCTCTGTAATCGCTCTATATGCCGAAGATTCAAAGCCGATCGAACTCTTCCAATGGGTTAATAACCCTTGAAAACATTAGGATTCCTAGCATGCTTGACCCCCTCAACCTCGCACTTCTCACTAGATTCCCTCTTGTCGCTCTTGTCGCTGTAGAACGCACGACCAGCACGCAAAGCAAACCCCAAAATCATTGAAAGCATAGTCCTTACGGCAGCTTCAAGAAAATCAGTCCGCTTACCACTGCTTCCCACTAGATTTCAGACACGAAGCAGCGAGTACAAGCTAAGACTCACAAGACATACCGCATACAAAGCACAGACACGAACCATTCCGCACTATCCTGGATTCATGGCATCAGACGTCAGTACATCAACACCTCGCCGTAATTGGTCACGCGAGGAAACAATGATGGCGTTCGCCTTGTACATCGTGCTTAAACCACGCGAATGCGATGACAAAGGACTTGACGTGCAACGTCTCGCATCGTTCTTGCACCGCACTCCCAGCTCAGTGGTGTTGAAGATCTGGAACATCGCAGCTTATGATGCCAACCGCAAGGCCCGTGGGCGCGTAGGCATGAAGCACGGCAGCAAACTCGACTCCCAAGTCTGGCAGTGGTATGCCGAAGACCCCGATACGTTCATGGAGCAATGTCTGAATCTACTTCGGCACGCGCTCCTGCAAGCGGACGCGAACAACTTCAACCCAGCACCGCTGGCCTCCGACCGTTATTCCCCTCTCGAAACCGCAACGACCCTACTCGTTGCCGAACACACGCCCACCGGAGAGGAACGACCAATAACAACACTTCAGCGAGTCAACCAATCCTATTTCCGCAACTCACTATTGCAGAACTACCACAGCACCTGCTGTATAACCGGTATGCAGATTCCTAAGCTGCTGATCGCCAGCCACATCAAACCGTGGAAGGCATCGTCAGCCGTTGAGAAAACCGCCGCATCCAACGGGCTGCTGCTCAACGCCTTCCACGACCGTGCCTTCGATCAGGGCCTTATCTCCATCGATGATGACTATCGCATCATGGTCAATCATGACAAGGTTCGGCACTCTGACATCAACGACAAATGGCTCTACAACTTCGAAGGACGCGAAATCTCATTACCGACAATCAGCCAACCTTCACACGAATTCATCGAATACCACCACAAGCACATCTTCCTCGCCGACGCCGCTTAACAACACCAGGGAGGATACTCCTCCCCGGCCTGCTCCACGCCACCCCGGAGTATTGGGCAGATTTCTCCCCGTTATTTTCCACACATAAAGCATGCGCTCAATACAACTACGGCGGCTGCCACAAACACTTTCTTTAGGAAGGGCCGTAGAGTCCTTCATCCCAATCGTCGCACCAGAAAAATGAAGTACAATGATTGGCATTAGGTAGATATGACTTACTAAGCAGGTGAACAACTTGACAAGCGTGATTCAAAGAACAGTGCAGTTCTACTGGCTCCGGCTGAGGTCTCGTGATGGTATCAGCAATGGAACCACGGGACATATCAATTGGATGAAGCGTCTCAGTGAATTTCGTGAATTCCCTTGGGAAAATAAAATACTCGATAATATTATTTTTGATTCTGTAACAGACAAGCATTATCCAGTACTTACAGTTTTTGAACAATTCCAGCCAAATTTTATGCAGCTCATTGATCAGGAACACAAGAGAGTCACTGATTTCATGGACAGCGAGGCATATAGCAACACAAACAATTTAGCAAAATCGTCAGCATTCGCCTTCTTCCCAAAATATTCTCTTGTCAGCAGAGTAAGTGGCAATGCTGGTAAAAGCGTAGACCCCCTCAAAAAAGCACTAAACTATTACTGGCCTGAAGAAGATTATGAATGGGATGTTATTCCCGTCATCACAGCAGATAGCATCGAGCGTTTCAAAAAAGAACTTCGCGGAATAGATTCCCTCACAGCATCATTCACAACAAAAAATTTTATTGATAAAGCTTATGAAATAAAAGGTAACGCAGGAGAATTTTATCAAGAAATTGCACAAAAAGTGGGAGCCGATCTTGATATCGACATTAGGATTAGCCTGACAGACGATACAGCATATGGAAAAGCTCGTCGCGTTTTTAAAGACATAATGCAAGATTTCATCATATCTGCAGTAAATCAGAACAGAAAAGTTCAAGTAAGTGGACCTGATTTCGCAGACAAACTGTTGGAATTAAATTTAGTATCCCATCCTGTAGTAGAACAAAGCGAGATTACAATATCCAATGACGAACCACGATTATTCACTGGCCTAATCAATCATTTAATTGCTGTTTCAGTTGATAAAGAGACTTATTTATACGATATTTCAAAGAGTAATTAATGCCACATTTAACATTAATAAATGGAATTATGGCGCATCCCGCCACTGACATCCTAGGCGCAACCATAATAACCGCTACTTGGTGGCTTCTCAGCAATCCAGTACCTCAACTACCTGGAGATGGCAGTCCCAATGATTTATTCATCGGGCTATCGACCCTCTCCGGATTAGTCATGGCTACAGCAACATTTATATGTACGATGCTATACCAGTCAAATTCACATTTTATGGTAGAAGCACGAAAGAGATTCCCCGAAGAATTAGCAAGAAACTGGCTAAGTATTATCATCTGGACTTTAACGACGGCCATTTTACCTTTATTTTCACTTTGCCTATGGGAGACAAATCGCATTACCTCTTTCGGAATCGTAATCTTTAGCACATCACTACTGCTGGCAAAGGGAGGCCGTTCTATATACTGGTTGAACTACACGCTCTTCATGGAAAAAGCATCCTCAATAGTCTCCCCTGTTTCACGCAACCCAAAAAACACCTGTTCATAACCGTCCGTTTCAACCCGTCACGACACGCCGGAGAGGCGGCGAATTAAGCGGCGAAGCACTTAAGCGGCAGCCCAGAAACGTTGAAATCAAGCCGAAAACAGCAGGTCGCCGCCGGAATCTCGTATCCTCCGCTAGCAGGGCTTTCGAAGAAATTCGAAAGCCCTTTTCTTTTGCCGAAAACAGCTTCCTTTCAACGATTCCGAACGGCTTGGACAATAGTTTCCTTGTAGTGTCTTCAGAGGGTGTTCGGCCCGACGATGTCGGTGGCACGTTACGTGGTGCATCCGGTAGGCCAAATCGGTGCACCACTCTATGCCTGAAGGGAGCCACTCATGACATTCGATGATCGATCGGTGTGCCATATGAGAACGTCTCCGTCGATTCCGACGGTGTTTACACTTTTACATCTTCCTACACCTTCTTACACTTTTCCTTCAGGTCGAAAAGTGTTGGAAGTATTGGAATCATTGGGATTGAAGACCATTTTCCTTTACACTTTTGCTCTTTTCGCGGGTCTATTGCACAAGGGATCCTCAAAATGCGTTGGAATCCTTGGAATCTTTGGGATTCAGGGATCCGGAGGAATGCGATGAGCGGGCGCCGTAGGATTCGGTTCGGTCGTGTCCAGAACCTCTAGGGACGGAAAACGCAGGTATGTGGAGGCACGCTACCAGCCGCCGGTATGGGCCTATGCCAAATGGCCCGATTTGCCGAAGCATTATTCGAGACGATTCGACGCCGACTACACCGCAATGGCGGAGGCCTGGCTCGCTGACGTTGAACGGCATATAAGACTCGGCGACTGGGAACCGCCCAGAATCGTGGTGAGCAAGACGAGGGCGACGGCGGGAACATCATCGGGGCTATCCTCGCCGGCCATGACGGCAGACGGTCACGCATCTATCACACTGCGGTCCATCCTGAAGCGCGCGGCATGGGTGTTGTCTCACTTTTGGCCGGGCATGCGGTCGAGGCGCTTCGCGCACTCGGGTTGCCGAAGGTTGCCGTCGGCGTATATGCGGACAACAAGGCCGGCAACGACTTCTGGGAGCAGCAGGGCTTTGCAATCCGAGACGACCTGGTCTATCGCGAGCTTTCCTTGTAAGGTGTCCACCCGCAATCCGGCTTTTGCGGTCGGTCATTCACTCGTTTCGTTGCCGCACGCACATTTCATGTCGACGATCTGTTGACTCTGAATCGTGATTCAAATGATCCGGGCCGTATGGCCTATGGATTCGATGTCGGTTTGCTTCAATCGCACAGACGTCTGATGCACACAAGTCCGCACCGGATATTGAAACACTCAGTCTTCGATGACGCTGGGATCGGCGCCACTTTTTTGCGTGGCGGCCGCTTATGAAGGTGCATATGCCGTCGGAGACGGTAGCCTTCCTGCCGTATGACTTCCTCATAGATACAAGCAGCGGACCATGGGACTACGGTCTCCCCAGTTCTGCTAGATGTATAGATTGTTTTTAAGAAAACATAGAAAGTATGGGAGATATAGGTAATCGTGACACCTCTTGTCGGCGTGAAGGTACGGAAAAGCGCAAATTTCCTTCTGGCGGGCTTTGAGCGGCGAACAGAGTGGTACACTCATTCTGGGAATTGGTAGAAAGCCTTGCTGTTGCTGGGTTTGTGGGTTTCGGTAGATAGAGTCTCCATGATGTGCGCAGACCTCATGATGCGACGGGCTCGCCTGTTCGGGCCGCTGCTCGCCTCCGGCTGCGAGGTGCTGATCTCGGGGGAGGGGACGCGCCGCGTGCGATTGTTCGACGGTGAGCGGGCCTTGGTCGGGAACGCCACGGCCAAACGAAGAAGGGAATTCACGGAGACGCGTCTTTTGGCCCACGAGGCCTTACGACGTATCGGCCATGACGGGCCCATACTCAAAGGTTCGGATGGTGAACCGCTCTGGCCATCCGGCATCGTGGGATCGCTGTCGCATTGTCCGTCGCTGTGCGTCGCCGCCGTGGCGTCGGCGGAAAGAATCCGTGCCGTGGGAGTGGACGTGGACGATTCTGACGGATTGTCCGACGGGATCATGCGGTTCGTGTTCTCTTCCGAAGAGCTCGCATCATTGCGTATGGCCTCCTCGGTGGAACGTAGGGCGGCCTTCTGCGCGAAGGAGGCCGCCTCGAAGGCGTTGTCCGCATTGGACGGGACGGGAGACTTCCGTAAGGTATCCGTGAGCCTGAAGACGGATGGAACGTTCACCGCTGTGAGACGGGATGTGGCGTTGCGCGGCCAATGGCGATTCTACGATCGGCTGGTATCCGCGATGGTCGCCGTTCCCTCGGAGACCGTCTCAGGGGCGCGGACCCCTCGAATGAGCAGCCGGAGCAGAAAGGAATAGGCCGCATCGTCATCGTCGACGGGCGTATCATGTTCGGGTCGTGTCTCGAATTGGACGAATCCGTGCACGGCGGACCATATGGACCATGCGATGAGGTGCGGGTCATCCCTCCGAATCTTTCCCGCGGCCTGCCCGTAGCGCACCAGCTCGGTCATGGCGGCGAGGCATGCCTCCGAAGCCTCGCCCGCATGCCATCGCCACAACAGGGCGTAGATACCGGGCGACGCCTTGGCGTGCCCGCGGTATACGACTCCCGCATCGTAGAGTCTTTGCAGGGGATCCTCGGTGGTGACGCGCAGGAGCTTCTCCCGTAACGTCTGGAAACTGTCGTCGATGAGAGCGTTGATGACGGCCTGCTTGTCGCCGATATGCCGGTAGATGCTCGCGGGGGACACATCCGCCTTTTCCG
Organism: Bifidobacterium sp. WCA-178-WT-4B; assembly: GCF_009696495.1. Taxonomy (NCBI): domain Bacteria; kingdom Bacillati; phylum Actinomycetota; class Actinomycetes; order Bifidobacteriales; family Bifidobacteriaceae; genus Bifidobacterium; species Bifidobacterium sp. WCA-178-WT-4B. The sequence continues at coordinate 69,792 of NZ_VULV01000001.1, forward strand.
AGAGAAGCCGGATGGTGAAGGCGTCATAGCCGTCCTCTTCGATGATTCGTTTCGAGGCGTCGAGTATGAGGCCCCTGATCTCGGTGGTGGGCGTCCGCTGGCTTTTTGTCGTTTTCCGAATAGTCCTCATATGCTTCTCCGCATCATCCCGCCGTTACGGATGAAAAACGCCATCCGGCCCGTAGGTCCCTGCACCGTCCCATGATGGGTGGGGTCGAAGGTCCAGCCACGCTCTTGGACCGCGCCTCGATGGGTGTGATGGCTGGTCCCACCGCATTGAGATTGCCACCGAGCCAAGACATGTCGGGGAACGCTGGCCGGCGCGGGCGTGGAACATGCCGACGCTCTGGCTGCCGTGACCGGGGGAGCATGCCGCGATGTCACCGATGGGGTTGCGTGTGTCCTCCGCTATCGCGCCGGCCGTCAGGAGACGGTCCGTCATATCCGTGTCCTTGATCCGTGGGATCCGTCCGTCGTCTTTCATGATGGATGTTCCTTTCTATTGGGGGAGATTGCCTGAATCGTGTTTGGGAAGTGTGATCCAGCAGAGCAGCGCGAACGCCAATGCGAGGGCGCAGGCGATCCAGCATGCCGCATGCGTGGCGCTCATGAAACTGGTCGAGACGGACTGCTCCACGGTCTGTCGGATACCTGCCGGCAGGTGCGGAAGGATCGATTTCGCGGCCATCACCGAATCCTCCGCTGCTTTCGCGATGGAAGACGGGATCTGCAGTCCGGACAACGAGTCCGAGAGCTCGTCGGGGTAGACGGAGGAGATCGCGGACCCCATGACGGCGACGCCCAGCGTGCCGCCGATCTCACGGATCGTGTCGTTGACGGCCGATGCGGCGCCGGTCGAGCTTTCCGGAACGGTGCTCATCAGGGCGTCCGTGGCGGGCCCTTGGATCAGGGCGATGCCGGCCGCCATCAGGGCCATGGTGGGTACGACCACGAACCAGTAGCTGCAATGGGCGTCGACACGCGTGACCACGAACATGCTCGCCGACAGGAACAGCAGTCCCGTCGAGACGACCGACCGGTATCCGAAACGTTTCGCCAATTGCGTGGCGAGCGGGGCGACCGCCGCCATGACCACCGCGAAGGGCAGCGTCGCGACCGCCGTCTGCAATACGGTGTATCCACGCAATGCCTGGAACCATTGGGTGGTGATGAAGATGAAGCCGAACAGGCAGAAGAACGCGACGCAGATCGCGCAGGTGCTGCTCGTGAACGTGGCCCTTCGGAACAGGCCGACATCGATGAGCGGGGCGTGCGTATGCCCCTCGACCGCCGCGAACACCGCAAGTATGATCAGGGCCGCGCAGATGCCGCCTATGACCTGCCAGGAGAACCAGCCGTAAGTCGGGCGTTCGATGATCGTCCACACCAGCAGGCCCACGCCGGCCACCGATAACACGGTGCCGGGGAAATCGAACCTCTCGGAACGGTACGCCCGTACCTCGGGCACCGCCACCGCGATGCAGGCCAGCGCCACCACGCCGATGACGGAGCACACCCAGAAAATGGAATTCCACGCATAGTGCTCCAGCAGGACGCCGCCGATGATCGGGCCCAGGGCGATGCCGACCCCTGATGTCGCCGCCCACAGGCCAACGGCCAGGCTACGGTACCTGGAGCCTTCGAAGATGACGATGATTGATGACAGCGTCGCCGGATAGATCAGCGCGGCGCAGACCCCCAACACCACGCGCAGCGTCACCAGCTGCCACAGGGCCCAGGAGAAGGCCGTGGCTGCGGAGACCACGGCGAATCCCGCCAATCCGACGAGCAGCATCCGTCTTCTTCCCCATCGGTCGCTGAGTTTGCCGGCGGGCAGGAGCAGCGCCGCGAAGGACAGCGTGTAGGCGTCCACCACCCATTGCAGGTCCGTGGACGAGGCGTTCAACGCGTCGCTCATCGTGGGAATCGCGACGTTGACGATGGTGTTGTCCATCACGACCAGCAGCACCGCCAGACACAGGGCGGTGAGGGCCAGCCCCCTGTTCCCGGACCGTGCGTGTCTCCGGACCGGCATGGGGGTGGGAATCAACGAACGTTCAGATTGCATATCAATGCTCTCCTACTGTGTAACAATGTTATCTACAAATGAAACAATACTCCTCTCCGTGGGGGATCGCCACCATCCGTCAGCGAGGCATGGAAGTGCTCCGCGTGCGGACGGACCCACCGTCGGCGCCATGAACCATGCCGCCGCCCGTGGCGCGGGAACGGGAAGGCCATGCGGCGTCGCCCGGGGTCCGCAAACCCCATGGCATGTTCCGGGCCCGGGAATGCCACGGCCGATGGGTCCTCCAAAATCAGCGCCGTCCGCTTCCGGGCGGAGAGTTCGTGCGGTCGCTTTGATGACACGGCCGCCGTCCCGTCGGGACTTTCAGCATCACCCGATTACCGGTCCAACCCTCACGGCGGGACCATGACCCGTCGAACTTCAATGAGGAAAGCGCCGGCCGACCCTTTGCCGGAAAACGCGAACCGTCGGCATGCCCCGCTGAAGCGACGCCGACGATGGTTTCGGATGGTGGGCGGTCCCGATCGCCCGATCCTTCTCGATCCACCGCCCGGCGATCGCCGAACGCCCGTGGCGGCTCACGATGGTTGCAGGCCCATGCCCATCCAAGGCGTTGGCCGCATCCTGCAAAAAACCGGGTCCATCGTACGCCCGAACATGCGAATCTCCGTACGCCGGCGTGGATATCTCGCATAGGCGGGATATCCGTCGGGGAGATTCCACTGACAGCGTGACCAGTCACTCATGCGCCGGCGGGAGACGCCACCATGAAGACGCGAATCATGTGAATCATCACGCAAAGGAGCATGACGTGAACTATCTGGAACATCGCCGACAGCACAAGGACGCGCTATGGGAACAGCTACGGGAACCACATCAAGCCCCACATAGGAAGCGTACCGATAAAGCGGCTGACGGCATCGCAGGTGCAGGCCGCGTTCAAGTCGTACATAATTCCTGAAGCGGAATAGCCACATCGCACACTGGTTTTCTCTGAATTCCGAGATTCTTTCTCTGAATTCAGAGATAAATCTCGGGATTCAGAGAAAACCGTTCAAGAATGATCTGCGTATCTCATTCAACGTACTGCCGCATACCGCACGTTGCGTCCACTGCCGACCTTCTTAGCGCGTCCTTCAAGGACTAGTTTTCGCAACTGGTAGTACGCCTGATTCCCCTCAAGATGCAGCAATTCCATCACATCGTTTTTTCTCACTGATTTCTGTTCATGCATTAACTTGATGATCAGTTCGGGATACCGCACCCTATCGATGTCTGATTGGCGAACGTAATCCATCGCCCTACCGCTGCGCCGATACACTTTCGCACCCAACATATACGTGCGGCGAGCTCCAACGCCAGCGCTTTCAACAAGCCCCGCCTCCGTCAGCTGCCCCAATACGGTGCGCAGACGCTGGTCACTCATGTCCAGGGAGCCCGACAACACATCAAAGCCACAACGACGTTCACTCTTGAGCTTGTCCAAAATAAGCAGACCATCGAGAGACATGGACTTGCCGCTGCGCTCACGTTCCTCGGCCAGCAGTTCCACAAACGCCTTGTCGGGCACACTACGAGGCAACAGCACCGACACTCCACGCCTGTTGGACCTCGAATAATCAGGCAGAGGACGACCATAGTTCAAAGCACCCTCGAATATACGGTCGATGCCGCGCCCCGTACGTTCGGCGAGACCGGTTCGCTTCAACGCATCCATCAGGCATGGATTGCGGCCATGCGGTTCGGCGGTAAGCAGATTATGGATGTTGATGCCCTCCACGAACCCGCCGGGATTGGCGATGGTAAGCCCCGCATCATCCAACTGCACGCGCACACGTCCCAGCAGGGTGTAGTCACGATGGCCGAAGGCGTTCACCAGCGCCTCTCGGAACGCCCGATGGTCGAATTCCGGCACCATCATTGAGAACAGACCGATGGATAGCTCGACGCTTGGATTCCAAGGAGAGAACATGTCGTTGATTTGCTCGATGGTCTTCAGCAATGGTCCGGCATAGTCTTGGTTGACTTTGATATCCGTACCAGACATGACTTGGAAAGACGCCTGATGAGTCGGAACGAAGCGTTTCAGAGACTCCCCCTTGCCCAGCAGCAGCAAACCGGTCAGCGTCGGCATGGTCTTGCCATCGACGGTCACCGTCAATTGCAGGGATTTCTCCAGCTCCTCATCGGTCAGTTCCAACAAATTACGGTCACTGGATTGGTAGGTGCCGATAATCCGGCGCAGACGGTCGCGTTCAAGGGGATCGAAATCATCACGGGTCGCATCCGGCACCGGCTGCGCGGAAAAGTCCAAACGTCCCAAATCGGACAGGCGCGTGGCGATCTCGTACGGGTACATCGGCACGCTCTCCGGCGTACCATCCACCTTCATACGGCGTCGCAACACCTTGCCCGACTTGGTCGAGACCACGCTGCGGGATTTCGGCACATCGATCTGCATCACCGGCGTCTTCTCCGTCCCGACGATCTGCGCACGAGCGGAAACCGGAGGAACCGTACGGGAGTAGGGAGTAGAGTGGCGGCGTCGACCGACGCACGTTCTCGCCATAATTTCAATCCCGAAAAGGAGCCTCGTCGCAACCATGACATCACATCTTGCCGAAGCAGGACGCACGTTGGTTCCCCGCAAGGAAGACAGATACGGTCTGCTCTCCCCCGCCTTGGTGGTGCTGACGTTCGTCGCCGGGCTGGTGGACGCGCTGAGCTACCTGTCGCTGGGGCATGTGTTCGTGGCCAACGTGACCGGCAACATCGTGTTTCTTGGGTTTTCGATCGCCCATGCCCAAGGCTTCGTCTGGTGGACGTCGGCGCTGACGCTCGTCTCCTTCATGGTCGGCGCGCTTATCGGCGGGCGCATCATCCGGCGATTCGAGGAGAACCGGGCCAAGCATCTGTTGGTTTCTACCTGCGTGCAGGCGTCGTTCGTACTCGCCGCGCTAATCGGTGTCTATCTTTTGAACCAGCTCATCACCGGCCCCGCAGACGATGCGTCCGGCGTCTCCTCGATTGCACGGCTTGCACAGACCACCCAGGCCTCACAGGCCTCACAGCCGAGCCTGAACTTCCCCACCGCACGGCACATCGACCTGCACATCATCCTGCTGATCGTGCTGCTCGCCCCGGCAATGGGCATCCAGAACTCCACCGCCCGCAAGCTGTCGGTGCCGGACCTGCCCACCACCGTGCTCACGATGACGCTGACCGGCGTCGTCGCAGACGCTTCAGCACACGGCCACCAGCAGTCGAAGCTCGGGCGGCGTGCGGTCGTAATGCTGGCGCTGGCGTCTGGCGCGCTGACCGGCGCGCTTCTGCAGGCGCACGGACACGAGAACATCATCTTGATGGTGATGCTCGGGTGTCTGCTGGCGGTCATCGCGATGATGATTCCGCACGTCCATTCGGATGCGCCGTGGGTCACCGGCCGGCAATAGCCTCTGGCGCATACTTTCGCCATATGAGACAAAAACGGCCACGCCACAGCGTAACCAGTAGGAAACGCCCGGCAATCTCGGCTCTCCTCGATATGTTGGATACCCGTTGTTTGAAACAGGCCCTCCGCAAGATACAAACAGGGGCAGTGAGAAGGAGAGGTAAATATGACTGACGCACAGCAGGCGAACGGCAACCAGCCCGAATCCCAGAACCAAGCAGAAGCGACGGCACAGCCGCACAACAAGCGAGTGACGAAGTGGGTCGCTATAGTGATTGCCATCGTGGCGGTGGCGATTATCGCCGCGGTCGCGGTGTTCGGCACCCGCGCATACAGCGCGTCTCAGTACGATAGCGCAGTGGCCGCCTGCGCCGCCGCCTCGGAAGACGTACGTAACGCCACCAACGACTACAACAACTTGGTCAATGGCGATGCTGCAGAAGCCGCCGCTCTGACCAAGGCAGACGTCTCGGACGCCTCCGCTCTCGACGCGCTGTCCAAGGAACTGACCGTGGAACTGCCGACGTACGAAGGCTGCGTGGCCGACGACACCAAGGGCTACCAGGCCGCGACCAAGAAACTCGAACAGCAGGTCACGTGGTACCACGAGCACACCACGTCGCTGCAGAAGGCTGTTGACGCCGTCAACGCGGTCAAGAAGTAAGACGAGGGCGGTCTCCCTCACGTTTTCAGGATCGGACAGCGCTCAAGTCGCGGCAACGCGCGATGTCGGCCGGTCCTGCACGGCCCGAAACGGCAGAAATCCCGCGCCCCTTACGTTCGGACGCGGGATTTCTGCCGTTTTTGAGTCACGGATTGGGACTATAGCCCAGTCTTTGCCCCAGAGTTGTCTATTCAGGATTACCCTCTCGGCCGTATCTCATGAGCAGGACGTGTAAAAACAAAAAACCCTCGCTGATCCGCGAGGGTTATTGGCTGGGGTGCCTGGACTCGAACCAAGAATGGCTGAACCAGAATCAGCTGTGTTGCCAATTACACCACACCCCAATTTGGCTTGGCGCAGCAACTCCGAAGAGTTGTTCGTCGTACCCCCAACCGGATTTGAACCGGTGTTGGCGCCGTGAGAGGGCGTAGTCCTAGACCGCTAGACGATGGGGGCATATTCAGTTTTTCAACCGGCTGCGAGGCGAACCGCGCAACGAGTGATAAATATACGCAGGTATTCACCCTTACGCAACTTACGGCGTGTCGCGCAGAATTTCAACGATTTCACGCCACAGCTCTCGCCAGCACCCAAATGGCCCATACCCCGATTACGCGGCGAAGTAGCCGCTCACCCCGCCCCGTAGACTCCGCTTCTGTATTCAGCGCAACCGGAAAAACCGCAAGCGTCAGTTCCACATCAATACAAATGGCATATCCATATTCCACCCAACATCGGAATCAAATGACATTCCATGCAGCACATAGTTCAAAACCAATGATTTCAAGGGCTACGCTACCACTACTGATGAACTATCATAAACTCTACTGATGAATTTGCATGAACTCTACTGACGGATTATCATAAGCTCTACTGATGAATTACCATCTAATGCACTGATGAAATTGCAGATGAGGCAATGATGATACCTAGGACTATTGCGCAGGAACTCACCCCCATGCTGTCATGGTTCCCGGTCGTTTCAGTAACAGGCCCGCGTCAAAGCGGAAAATCCACGCTCATCAAAAACATGCTGCCTGATTACGAATATGTCAACCTTGAAGACGAGACCACTCGCCTCAGCGCCATCGAAGACCCAGTCGGATTCATTCATGCACATGAACGCAAACTCATCATCGATGAAGCGCAATATGCCCCAAGCCTGTTCTCACAAATCCAAGTCATGGCCGATGAACGTGGCACTATGGGGCAATACATGCTATCCGGATCCCAAAACTTTCTGATGGAGAAGAGAATCGGACAGTCATTGGCCGGCAGGGTCGGTATGCTTCAACTGTTACCGCTCTCCTACGAAGAAGCACTTCAGGCAAAGACTGATCTTACCGTAGATGAATTCATGTTCCATGGCGGTTACCCGCATCTCTATGATGTGCCGACGCCAACAGACATCTACTTCCGAAACTACACGGCCACCTATGTCAGCCGCGATGTAGCGGAATACCTTGATGTCCGCAATCTCACTGATTTCAATACTTTTCTACGACTCTGCGCGGAAAACGCCGGCAACTTGTTGAATCTGACCGCCTTGGCTAGAGACGCCAACGTATCCTTCAATACCGCCAAAGAGTGGCTCTCGATTTTGGAGGCGAGTTTTATTGTGTTCAGGCTTGTTCCCTACTCCGCGAATACGCGCAAACGACTCATTAAGACCCCTAAGCTCTATTTCTACGATAATGGACTACTGAATTACCTCCTGGGCATCCACTCGCCACAAGAACTCGCCGACGACCCCAAACGTGGAGACATATTCGAAAATCTCATTATCTCGGAAACAGTGAAACGGTACCGCAACCGCAACAAGGATTGCGAGCTATGCTTCTACCGCGACACCAACCAACGTGAAATCGACCTTATTGATACCACGCAGCGCCGAAATCCAACCCTGATAGAGATCAAATCAGGAATGACCGCACGGCCAGATTTCTTTAAGCACCTCGCCACAATCGGAGAGGAACTTGGCGTGCCCACCGACCACAGAATCGTCGTTTATCGAGGTACTGAGAGCTTCACCAGCAAGAACGGCAGGACCATCACCGCCAAAGACTATCTTTGCCTTGCGCATTCATAGCCGGCAAATCAGCCTTCAAGAACCAAATGAGGCGCTTATGTTCCCTTGCGACAGCAAGCGCGTCGCGATGCTTGTAATGCAATGTCACGTTAAAGACCGCCCCCCGGTTACCTATCAACCGTTTCATGGACACATGAAGGCGAAACCACCTACAAGGCATGTTTCATGACCTCACTGTCCAAACCAGCCATGTTCAACCTCGAACATATTCTCACTGGCATGTGGCGCAGCGGTAAGACTTTCCAGCTGTTCCAGCTCATCAATGATTTGATGCAATCAGGGGTTCCTCGCGAGCGCATGTTCTATTTCAACTTCTCGGATGAGCGCCTACAGCCCATGCCCGAAGACATGCTCGACCAAGTCATTACGGAATTCTGGAGGCAAGACCCCTCCAGTCGCACACAAGGCGCCTAAAAAGTTGATTTTCTCATAGGTGACGCACTCGGCATGGAGCCATATAGCGCCATTCAAGTCACAGCGGATATGACTAACGCACATACTCAAAAGCGTGAAATCACAGCCCTTGAGCAGACCATGCACCGAATGAGTGATGTTACCGGAACCATTATTACCCTCAGGGAGGAAGGCACCATCCCCACTGATGCGGGAGATATCAACGTAATTCCAGCATGGAAGTGGGCGCTACAGTCCCAAAACTGATACCGCTCCGCGAGAGCATATAGTGGCGCCACAACTGAATACAAGAAAAGGTGGGCATCTGCACATGCAGACGCCCACCTTGAGTGTCCTTACAGCTCAGCCGAGCACGGAAGGAACCTTAGCTCACAGGTGCTCGCGCAGACCCTTCAGGCGAGCGAGGGAAACCGGCTTGCCAACGATCTCCATGGACTCGAACAGCGGCGGGGAGACGCGGCGTCCGGACATGGCCACACGGACCGGGCCGAAAGCGAGGCGCGGCTTGTAGCCGCCCTCCTCAACCAGAGCCTTGTTCAGGGTCTCATGCAGGTTGTCGGTCTTCCAATCGACCTCCTCCACGCCTTCGAGAGCGGCGATGGCGGCATCCAGCACTTCGCCGGCGGAATCCTTAAGCTGCTTCTTGGCGTCATCCGCAGGCTCCAGATACTCCTCGGTGGACAGCAGGGAGCCGACCATGCCGGCAACCTCACCCAGCAGACGCACACGCGGCTGGACCAGCGGAGCGGCGGCGGTCAGCACCTCACGCTCACGGTCGGTCAGGGCATCCCAAGAATCGGCGGAAACCACACCGTCGCGGTGCAGGTACGGCACCGAGCGGCGCAGGAAGTCCTCGGGCTCGAGCATACGGATATGCTCGGCGTTGATGGAGATGGCCTTGTCGATGTCGAAGCGGGCCGGGTTGGCCTTGACGTCGCGCACATCGAACTTCTCGACCATCTCGTCCATGGAGAACACGTCGCGGTCGGGGGCGATAGACCAGCCGAGCAGGGCCAGGTAGTTGAGCAGGCCCTCGCGGATGAAGCCGTTGTCGCGGTGGTTGAACAGGTTGGACTCCGGGTCGCGCTTGGAGAGCTTCTTGTTGCCCTGGCCCATCACGTACGGCATGTGGCCGAACAGCGGCATCTCCTTGGCGATGCCAAGTTCCATAAGGTAACGGTACAGCACGATCTGGCGCGGGGTGGAGCTCAGGAGGTCCTCGCCACGCAGCACGACGTTGACCTCCATCATCGCGTCGTCGACCGGGTTGGTCAGCGTGTACAGCGGGTCGCCGTTCGGGCGCACGATCACGTAGTCCGGCACGGAGCCGGCCTTGAACTCGATGGTGCCACGAATCAGATCGTCGAAGGCGATGTCTTCATCAGGCATCTTGATACGTAGCGCAGGCTTGCGGCCCTCGGCGCGGAAGGCGGCCTTCTGCTCATCGGTCAGGTTGCGGTCGTAGCCATCGTAGCCGAACTCGGCCGGACGGCCGGCGGCAAGGTTGCGCTCCTTGATTTCCTCAGGAGTGGAGAAGGACTCGTAGGCGTAGCCGGCTTCGAGCAGCTTGGCGGCAACATCCTTGTAGATGGCGGTACGCTCGGACTGGCGGTACGGGCCGTGAGGGCCACCCACATCGATGCCCTCGTCCCAGTCGATACCCAGCCAACGCAGGGATTCGAGAATCTGGTTGTAGCTTTCTTCGGAGTCGCGCACGGCGTCGGTGTCTTCGATACGGAAGATCAGCGTGCCGCCGGTGGCGCGAGCTTCCGCCCAGTTGAACAGGGCGGTACGAATCATGCCGACATGCGGGGTTCCGGTCGGCGACGGGCAGAAGCGAACACGAACGTTCTTGGGCAGTTCGGGTTTGGTGTTTTCAGCATCAGTCATAGTCCCCTATTGTGCCGCGCGCGCCGGACGCGACGGCCCGCGGCGGCGGGGCCGAAACCGTTGCGGAACGCCACTCGGCGTGGATGTTGAACGCCGCACCCGCTCAATGAGAGAATGGAGGGACGCAATCGTCTTATGAAAGGGGAATCAATGACCGATCCCAGCAACGCGCCCGCACCACCCACGCCCACGCCCACGCCCAACGGCGACCCCATCCAACACCACTCAGGCACGCCCGAATATGGAGCCCCCACCGCGGCGCCTGCGGGGCAGGATCATGGTCGTTTCGCCGCCCCGGCGTCAGCGGCGCAGCAGCAACCCTACGGCCAGCCCATCTACGGCCAGCAGTCCTACGGCCAGTCCGCTCCGAACGCCAATCCCTATGCCCAGCCGTCCCCCGCCTACGGCCAGGTTCCCCCCACCTACAACCAGTACGCGGCCCCCACCGGCGCGGTGCCGCTGAACAAGCCGTACTACGGATGCCCCTTCTCCGAAGCCTTCCTCCGCTTCTGGCAGAAATACACGGTGTTCAGGGGACGCGCCTCCCGCAGTGAATTCTGGTGGTGGACGCTGGCCGCCGTCATCATCAACGCCCTGCTGTCCCTGCTCGGCGACGTCACGGACGGCAGGCTGGAATTCCTCACCAGCCTGTGGAACCTGGCCATCGTCGTCCCCGGCCTGGCGCTCGCCGTCCGCCGCCTGCACGATACGAACAAGCCCGGCTGGTGGGTCGCCGTCTTCTGCGGCATGATGACTCTGGGACTGCTCATCATGATCGTCGGCGGCGGCGCGGCGTTGTACGGCGCCATCGGCGCCATCGGCCACAATTACGATTACGGTTATGGCTACGGCTATGAGGCTCTGGCAACCGGCGGCTTCGGCGCGTTGGCCATCGGCGGATTGATCATGCTGGCCAGCGCGGTCACCGGCATTGTGTTCATGGCCCTGCCCTCCAAGCCGGAAGGCGCACGGTTCGACGACGACGCGGCGATCGGCACCGCACCCCAAAACGCCTACGGTATGCCGTACGGTGCCTCCGCCGCCCCGGGATTCCCGGCTCCCGGCACCCCCGCCCAAGACTTCGGCCAGACCGTCCCCACGTATGGGCAGAACCCACAATACGGGCAGAACCAGCAGTATGGGCAGAACCCACAGCAATACGGGCAGACTCCACAATACGCACCGGCCCCGCAATACGGCCAGGTGCCGCCCGAACACGAGAACGCCAGCCCGGACTCCGGCGAAACCCGCTGAAGCGACGTGCATCAACGGTGAGGCCCCGCTCGAGACGAACGGGGCCTCACCGTCATCGTCGGCCGCATGCCGCGCCGCCGTGCATCATCACACGTCAAGCGTCTCCACCGACAACGTCTGGGAAAGCGTATGCGACTCCCCCGGCGCCAACGTCACACCGCGGTCGCGGCATGCCGCCGCCTCCACCGCCACGAAACCACGCCATTCGCCCGGTCTGGCGCAACGCATATGGTCCCCTTCCTTGCCCGGGTTCCATACCACGGTCTGCGGCGAGCCGGATTTGACGATATGCACCACGCGGCCCAGAACGGCGTCGCGCAACTGCACGGACGAATCCGAATAATACACGCGATCCACCGGCCGTTCGCCGAACGTCACCGCCTCCGGCTCCTGCAATCGCGGCGGGAAACCGGTCTCGGTGGCGTCCAGATACGTCGCCCCCCGCAGACCCACCAGACCGGCGTCGGATACATCTCCCACATGCAGATAGGAATGCAGCGCGGCCTCATACGACATCGGAACATCACCGGTATTGACGACGGTCAGGCTCATCGTCAGCGTGTCAGCGGCGTGCACGTCGTATGTGGCGCGGAAGCGCACCTCAGGCTCGTCGTCAAGCCACGGCACTTCGCCATCCGTCAGACGCTCGGAATCCATCACATACCGCACCCGGTCATCGGTGAACCCCTCCTCATCCAGCGTCCACCGGCGCACCCTTGCGAATCCGTGGGATGGCGTGATCGCCAGCTGCCGGCCATGCGCGAATCCGGGCCCGAACCACGGAAAGCAGATCGGAACCCCGCCGCCGAGCGGCTTGCCGGGTTCGATGCGCCATGTGCTCGGCGTCCATACCACATCCGGCTGTCCTGTCGGGGCCCAGCGCAGCAGATGCGCCCCGTAATCGCTGATTACCGCGCTGCCGCCATCGTTGACAAGCGTGCGCAGATTGACATCGTTGTCCATAAATCTTCCACTTCCATTGCACGGACGATACTGTTCACCCCATAGGATACCGCCACGGCGAAAACGATGGCAAGACGATCACAAACCAGCGGCGCGCGACGCCGCCCGCGACGCCCGGCACCGGCTACAGCTCCACGGCCTCCTTGCCCGGATCGTCCTTGATGTGGGCGAACTTGGCGGCCAAAGCCTCCTTGTTGCGCTTCTCGTCCTCCTCCTTGGCCCTCCTCTTGGCCTCGCCCGGATCCCAAAGCACATCGTCACGATGCCTGGTCCATTCGTCGCGGGCCAAAGGGGCGATGTATGCGGCGGTGGCGGCCAGGGTCCCGGCGTCCCCGGACCCGGCACGGGCATCGAGAAGCTCGGAAATCTGCCGATCGGTCAGGCAGATGCGCGGAATCGAGCACTGTTCGCGCAACTCATTGACGTACAGCAGAATCGGCAGCACGGCGGTCGCCCGAGCCCGGGCGTCGGCGCCGGCGTCTTCGGCCACCACGCCCAGCAGCGCATCGCATACGGCGAGTGCGGTGGCGAAACGGTCTGCGACGTCCTCAGGCTCGCCGGACGCGGCCAGGCGGCCCTGAACGGCGTCGGCTTCGATCTGCGACTCCACGTCGGCTATCGTGGCGCGGACGGCGTGCGCGACGGAGTCGCTCCAATGGACGCCCAGCGTCGCGGCGGCGTCGAAGACCAGCCGCGCATCACCGGATGTGCAATACCCGGCCATCGTATCGTAGGCGTCATTGGCGGCAAGCAGCGCATCAACGATGTTCTGCGGACGGCCGGGAATCTCATCGGCGCCCTCATACACGAATTCGGCGTCGGGCACGGTGACGTCCTCACCGGTCAGTACGCGGGCGAACGCGCGGGTGAGGCGCACCTGCAGATTCTCCGCGTACTTGGCGTCATTGTCCATTTGCATGGCTTCGGTCAGCGGCCACAGGCCGATAAGCGCCGAGCCGGCTTCGGCGGCCTCAGTTACCGCCGGCAATGCCGCGACCTGTGCGATTGCCTCACGATTGAGTTCAATGGTCATCTATGCTCCTTCGCGTCCACCACTCGATTGTAGTGCGTCTTGGCTCCCCTCTCCGAGGGGAGCCAATGTCCTAACACCAGTGTGCCGTTACTTGACATTGGCTGCTGGGTCGACATACGTGATTGACATCACACGGCCGGTTTCGTTGTCGTACGTCACCGAGGTCACGGAGGCGAGCGCCGTGTGCCGCAGGAACATCCAGTGCTCGGGGTGGCCGGTCTCCAGATAATGTCGATAACTGAAAATCGGCGATTCGTGGCTGACCACCACAATCTGCTCGCCGGGGTGCTGGGCCACCTTCTCGCGGGCGAAGTCGTCCATACGCGCCGCGATGTGCTGATAGGACTCGCCCCAGCTCGGCTTGTACAGGTTGGTGACGAGCTTCCAGTTGCCGTTCTTCCACAGCGCGCCCTCGCCATGGCCGATGCGCTTGCCACGGAACTCGTTGCCGGCCTCAATCACCCGTTCATCAGTGGTGAGCGTGAGCGGAGCCTCGCCACGAGCCTCGCGCACGGGGTTCAGCGCATCGAGAATCGCGCCGGCGGTCTCGCGCGTACGGTCGAGCGGCGAGGAGTAGACGGCTGCAATCGTATTGGTTTGGGGATTCTTGGCCAAGTACGCGGCGGTGGCTTGGGCCATGCGACGGCCAAGGTCGGAAAGATGGAAGTCGGGCAGTCGCTCATAGAGCAGATGGTCGGGGTTGTATACCTTGCCATGCCGGACGAAATGGATGGTGGTAGCGCTCATGAGCCGCCTTTCTGCTTCCCGCCCTGAAGGGCATGAGAACGTTGTCTTAATATCTCCAATCTACCGCGTGTCGCGGAGTGGACACCCGTAGAGTATCCGTGACGCAAATATGCGGATGGGAAAATCCGACGCAAACTTTGCGCGACCATGGACAACACATCATTCGATGAGGGCTTCGCCGGCAACGCCACGCCAGCGGGGGACATCCAATCGGGAGCGGAAAGGAGCGTAGTGCTGTTATGTCCAATAACTCGTCCAACTCGAACTCGAGCACCATTCTGGCCGGCATCAAGGAAGTAGGCCACAAAGTCTTTGGTGGGTATGCGGAACTACTGCGCATTCCGCATACCGCCCGTTATTCCATCGGCTCGGTCATCGCCTGCATGCCATTCCCGATGGTCGGCATGACCATCACCATTTCCGTACAGCATTATTACGGCAACTATTCGCTGGCCGGCATGCTCACCGCCATTCAGGCGATTGCGCTGGCCGTGGCCACGCCGCTGCTGGGCAAGCTGACCGACAAGTTCGGCCAGAGACAGGTCTCGATTCCGACGATCATCGTTTGGATTGTGGCCGCCATCGCGCTGGTGACGGCGATTACCAACCGCGCGCCGGAATGGGTGCTGTACTGTCTGACGCCGTTCCTGGCCGCCATTCCGCCGTGGGGCGCGATGAGCCGCGCGCGCTGGACCAAGATTCTTAAGGGTGACCGGGAGCGCACGAACCGCGCGCTGTCGCTGTGCGGCGTGCTCGACGAATGCATGTGGGTGATCGGCAATCCGCTGGCCTCCACGCTGGCCGTGATCTCCGGTTTGCTGGCGTTCTCGTTCACTGGCATGTGCGTGGTGATCGGTGCGCTGATGTTCCTGACCGAGCTGACCACCGAGCCGCCATCGCAGACCGCGCTGGCGCGCGCCGAGGGCATCTCCCGCAAGGAATACCGTGAGCGCGAGGCCGCCAAAGCTGAGGCGCTGAAGTTGGAAACCGCCGCCGAGGAGACCCGCCGCCGTCTTGAGCGTGAAGGCGTGACCGATGAGGCCACGATTAACGCAGCCATTAAGCAGGCGGTCGCCGATGCGCGTTCGGGCAAGAAGGCGTCCATTTGGGGTCCGGGTCTGATTGCGGTGTGCGTCACCTGGTTCGGTTTGGGCGCGTTCCAGTCGGCCACGGGCATCTCGATTATTGCGTTCGCCACCGAAGCGAATATGAAGCAGTACACGGGCTTTGTGTTTGCCTGCTTCTCCTTCAGCTCGCTGATGGGCGCATTGGTGTATGGCGCGAAGAACTGGTCGATTGCCCTGTGGAAGCGCTTCTACTTCTGCCTGGCCGTGGTGAACATCGGCATCAGTACGTTCCTGTTCGCCAAGCATCTGTGGGTAATCATGATCATCTACTTGATTATTGGCGTATGCCAGGCCCCGACGTGGATCAACGGCAACCAGCTCATGTTGCATCTGGTGCCGCCCTCTCGCTTGACCGAGGGCATGGCGTGGATGGGTGCGATGAACTCCATCGGCTCCTCCGCCGGTTCGGCGATTGCCGGCCAGTTCATTGACCGCATGGGCTCGCATGGCGGCTTCATGGTGGTGACCACTTTAGCACTGGCCTCGCTGGTGATTGCGCTGATTGGCTTCAAACAGATCAAGGGCTCCACCGAGCAGCCGACCTTGACTGAAGTGAGTGTGTGAGACAAAAGCTAAGCCCCCTCTGACGAGGGGGCTTAGCTATACGTCAAAACGCTACTTCGACCAGCCTTTGGGCGTGTGTTCCAGGGACCAGATGCCGAGCTTGTGGGAGAAGCTGTTCTGCCACTTGGCTTCAAGCTCCTCAGCATTCAGTCGATTTTCAGCGGACTTCAGACGGTTCATCGCATTGGTGTGCGTATCGTCGAGCAGCCACTTGCGAATCAAGAAGTTCCAGATCATCACCACGGCAGTGGCCACCAACTTGCCGATATTGGTACGCAACAGATATTCGGCATGCTGCGATACATAGGCATCGTGGTTCATGCCATAGGTGGAAATCCAGATAATCGCGTCATTCATGAACAGACCGACTACAGCGCCCACCACGAAGATAAGAATCTCCATCCAGCGCGCCATGTCATCACGATGCTTGAATACGAATTTCATGCTCGCCAGATAGTTGAAAATCAGCGAGATGATGAAAGAGATGGTGGCAGCCAGCACGTTGTGCATGTGGAATATGCCAACCAATAGGTTGAGGATACCCCAGTCGATAACAAAGGCGATGACGCCCACAATGCCGAACTTCATCAGCTGTTCAATCAATTTTCTCACAAGGGTATTCAACACTATTGGGCTGACTGCGGAACATATATTGGCTGAAAAGGCCAATAATCTCCCCAATTGGCCTTGCCCCGGTCCGCTCTGCGAGCAGCTTCCTACGTCCGCATGCCATGTTCAACAGCAGCCGCTGAGGCTAGACTGGAAGCGAACCGAATCAAGGAGGAATTATGCCCGTTATTCACACTCATGTGTCCGTGTCCACCACCCCTGAGCAGCGCGAGGCGTTGAAGGCCGCCTATGGCAAGGCGATTACCGCCGTGCCGGGCAAGTCCGAGGGCTGGCTGATGTGCCCGTTCGAAGACAATATGCCGATCTACTTCGGTGGTAGCGATGACCAGCCCGCCGCCTATGTGGAGGTCAACGTGTTCGGCCGCTCCGTGCCGGGCTCTGCTTGGGAAAAGCTGACCGAGAGCATTATGGCCGCGCTGAACTCCACGCTCGGCATTCCCGAGGACCGCACCTACATCCGTTACACCGCCACCACCGACTGGGGCTGGAATGGCGGCAACTTCTAGTTGCCACCATTCCCCTCGCAGCATAGCTGCTCGCATCGCCTACGGAAAGCCCACCGGGCTTTCTACGTTTCAAGGGGCTGATTTCCAACATTCAGAAGCTCTACTAGCGTTTCAAGGGGCTTTTAAAACAAGAAACCCGGAGTATAAACATTGCAGTTTCAATGATCATACTCCGGGTTTCGCAATCGAAGAACCCCTCGAAACGCAGATAGACCTCCGGAAAACCGGAAATCCGCCCCTCGAAAGCGAGTTACCTCACCTCGTACCTGTCATCAGACGATCTTGGGCATAGGGGTGGTGAGGCTGGTGGTCAGGTTGACGTGGACCAGACCGGCACCGGCATGCACCTCGACCTTCTTCAGGGTCACGGTGCGCTCTTCTTCGGGGGCACGGTCGTTGTCGGTCATGGTCGCCGGGGACTTGACCGCCACGAACGTCAGATTGTCCAGCGAGATGCCTGCGCTCTGGCACAGTTCCATGGCCTCGGACACAGACTCGGTGAAGCCCGGCTTGTAGATCACGCGCTCGGCCGGTACGCCGTAGGCGTTCTCGGCCACCCACTTGGCGTTCTCGGTCAGGGCCATGCCCTTGTGCGAATGCGGTTTGGCCGGCATGGAGCCGTTCTGCAACGCATCGACGAAACCGTCAAGCTGCGGGACCAGCGCCTCGCCGCCGTCGCGGAACAGATTGCCGACGATCGGCGTGCGGAAGCCTAGCTCATCGGCGGTGGCCTGCAGGGACGGGACCTGATCGTCCTCGCCTTCCCACAGGTTGATGAGCGGGAAGGTCGGAATGTCCAGGTTCTCCAGGCGCTGCACGTGGAACGGGTAGCGCCAGGCCAGCTCGGGATCGTCGCGCCAGGTGGAGGCGCGGGTCACCACGATGGCGGCGGACGGCCACTGCGCGCCATACTCGCGACAGGCGATGTCCAGCCACTTCTGGGCACCGGCGTCGGTGCCGTAACCGGCTTCGACGACAACCACATCATGCAGAGCGCAGGCCATTTCCACGGAAACTAGCGTCGGAATGCCGATGGACACGTTGGCGAACGGGCCACCGTGCACGTAGACCGGGGAGCCGTTCACGGTCTCGGTCTTGGCCGGCTTGACCGCGTCGGCCAGAATGCCGGTGATGCGCCACAGGTCCACGAACTCGCCGAAGGTCACGGCCTTGCCGTCCTTGGTGCCGGCGATCATCTTGGATACGCGCTCGGAAATCTCGTCCATCGAGCGGGAGAGCACCATGATCTGCATGAGCTCGCAGGTCGGCGTGAGCACGACCTTCTCCGGCACGTTGCCCTTGCCGTAGTCCACGGCGGTGGAGCGCAGGGAGCGGCTCGGCACCTCGGAGACACGCGGCACGAGAATCGTGTCAAGCTTGCCTTCATCGATGGCCTTCTCGGCGAAGGAGACGAGCAGGTTCTGGGCCGCCTCGATGGCGCCCATTTCGCCGCACAGACCCCAGTCGATGAGCTCGGGGTGGGTCAGGGATGCCTTGCCGCCGCCGGAGGCACCGCCCTTGGAACCGGCTGCGGTGATGCCCATGCTCGGCTGACGCAGCACGGCGGCCGCATCAATGCCACGCTTGTTCAGGGCGTCGATCAAGGCGATGGTCGTGGTGGTCTTGCCTTCGCCGCGCGATGCCTTGAGCGGCGTATCGGCGGTGACGAGCACCACCTTGCCGTGCTTGCACGGGGCGTCCGGGTTCTCGGCCAGGTACTTCATGTAGCCGAATGCGTCGATCTTCTGGACCAGGCCGTACTGGCTGGTGAAGTCTTCGATGGTGGTCATTTAATGCCTTTCTGTGTTGATGATGGCGGAGCGGGGTGGTGGGGCGGCCGCCGCCGCCTCTTCGCCTAGAAACAGCCCACTGGGCTGTTTCTTAACAGCTTAGCCCCTCAGTCCGCTTCGCGGTCAGTTCCCCTCAGGGAGGGGAGCTCAATACGGACTAAAAGTCGGACATGTGGAAGCCGTTCTTCATTTCCATGCTGCGAGTGTACAGCACGGAGTCAAGCAGCTTGTCGGTTTCCTCCTTGAGCTGGTCGGCCATGGTCTGGTTGGCGGTGGCGAGAATCTCGCGCACTTCGGGGTTACGCAGCGCGGCGATGGTCTCGTCCGGGGTCATCGGCTGCACATCACCGTCTACGTTATCCGCCTCGAATTCCTCTTCGGCAGCAGACTGCGAGGCTTCCTCGGCGGCCGTCAAGCCAAGGCGTGCCACCTGCTCATCGGTGGCAGACACCAAACGGTGACCCATCGCGCCGGTCTTCTCCTGGTAGCGCTCGACGGCGTTGGACGTGGAGCGGAAGGCGCCATCGCATAGGGCTGCGATGATGCGGTTGGCCCAGTAGAAGTTCTCGGAAGTCACGCGGGTGGTGGTGTCTTCGAGGTAGGCGGGCGTGGCGTCCACGTTCGGGAAGAACGGTACCAGCGTGTTGAACGGGTTGGACCCGTATGCCATCCACTGAATAGCTCGGGAAGCCTGCGGGCGGTACGGGCGAATCTGCATCACCGCAAGCTGGCTCTGGCGGTTGATGCCGATCGGACGGTACATGTGGCGTGTGCGCTCATCGCCCAGCTGGCCGTACGGATCGAACGGAGTGCCCTGGTAGTGGGAGCTCAGCACGTACTTGATGTCTTCGATGGTCACCTTGCGCTCCGGCTGGCGGGCCCACGGGATGTCGTCGGAGGTGGGCTTGTGGTCGGCGTCCGGGCCGTCCCACACCTCGTCGTACGGGTTGAGGAAGCGCTGCATGTACCAGGCGCGCGGAGTGTTGTACACGTGGTCGGAGTCGGAGTGGGAGCCGAAGGCGTCGCGCGGGTTGAACGGGGTGGTGTTCTCCACCGCGAGGTCCAAATGGTTGGTTTCGATGAATTCGGCAAGGTCTTCGGAACACATGTGCGCTTCCTGGTCACCCAGGGCGTCCTCAAGGTCGAATTCGTCGATACCGAGCTGGTTCGGCATGGTCACGTAGGCCTCGTCCGGCACTCGCTTGGCAATCCAGTGATGGCCGCCCACGGTTTCCAGCCACCAGATTTCGTTGGAGTCAGAGAAGGCGACGCCGTTCATCTCGTAGGTGCCGAACTCCTCGAGCAGTGAGCCGAGGCGCTGGACGCCCTCGCGCGCGGTCTTGACATACGGCAGCACGATGGTCAGGAAGTCCTCTTCGCCGATGCCGCCGGGCACCTCGGGCTCATCGCCCTTGGCCGGCGTGTATTCCACGAACGGGTCGGCGCCGAGCACGCGCTCGTTGGTGGTCAGGGTTTCGGTGGCGCTCATCGCCACGTTCGCCTCGTTGACGCCGGCCTCGCCCCAAATACCTTCCTTGAGGTCCGCGTTCGGCACGGCGGTGTACTGCAGCGGGTCGTCCGGCAGGGTGATGGTCAGGTGGGAGATCACCGACTTATACTCACGCGGCTGCTCGCTTGGTTTGACGACGATGAAGCGCTTCGGATTGAACTCGCCGTTCGAGGAATCCTCGTTGCGGGCGATGATGGTCGAGCCGTCATAGCTCGCGTCTTTGCCTACCAGAATCGTGGTGCAGGCCATAGTGTGATGGTGTCCTTTCTCTTATTCAAGCTCCCCTTGTCAGGCTGAGCCGTTCAGCAAACAGCCCAGTGGGCTGTTTGTAGGCGAGGGTGGGAGATAAGTCCCACCACAGATGTTGCGGGCGGTAGCCCGTCCGTAATTGCAGGACGAGCTGTCTCGCAAAGCGAGACTGAGGGGTAGTCACTCTAGCTGTCTCTCCCCCAGTCCGCCTACGGCGGCCAGCTCCCTCATCAGAGGGAGCTCACATACGCCAACTAAAAATCACGCCTTACCGGTCAGGAAGATGCCGTCGGTGTCGGGCGCTTCGCCGCTGTTGCGCAGCGCGTGCAACAGCTCGTTGAGCCAGAAGCCCTGATTCAAGCCGGGCAACGGCTTCTTGGTGGCCCACACCTGCAGGTAGTACTCGTGGTCCTTGTCCGGCGGCTGCGGACCGTTGTACCGCATGATCACCGCTGGGTCAGTGCTGCGGCCCAAGAACTTGGAGGCCGAAGAATTGCGGCCTTGCACGGTCTCGGGAATCATGGCCGGCAGCTGACGGGAGAAGTCCGGCGGGATGGCCAGCGCATGTGAGTCGTTGAAGTCGTACATCAGCGCGCCGATGGGCAGGTTGGCCACGGACCAGTGAATCCACTCGAAACCGCAGACCGGAATCGAATCCGGATCCACGAACTCCCAGTGCAGGTAACGAGCTTCGGGGTTCACATCATCGATGTAGAACGGGAAGGAGACCACAGGCACGCCACCATTGAAATATTCAGGGGCCGCGGCCTTGGCGAAATCGTCCGGAATGACGGTGAAATCGGCGGAAATCTTCATACCCACCAGTGTATCGCGAGCCATGTTGCAGATTTCAGTCTGCGGCAACTCAAAACGCCATCACAATACATGGTGATAGCCAAACACGACTGAGGGCCTCCCCTCGACGGAAGGGAAGCCCTGGAATACCGAAAATGCCTTGCTTCCCATTCTCAAAGAGATAGAAAACAAGGCATCATCCCAATTATTCAGCCGATCGCTCGGCCACAGTCACTCAGCCGGAGTGTAGAAGTCGCCGTTGAGGGCCTTGGCGGCCTTCTCCTGCGCTTCTTCTAGCGTCCAGTTGGCCAGCTCGGCGCGCACATCGTCCAGAGCCACCGGGGTCATGGACAGCGAGTTGACGCCGATGCCTGCAAGCACCACGGCCAAATCCGGATCGGCGGCAGCCTCACCGCACACGCCCACCGGCATGCCGTGCGCGTTGCCGGCGTCGGCGATGAGCTTGATGGCGCGCAGCACCGCCGGGTGCCATGCGGTCTGGTAGTTGGCGACCGAGCCGAGCGTACGGTCGGCGGCCAGCGTGTACTGGGTCAGATCGTTGGTGCCGATCGAAACGAAGTCGGCCACCTCGGCCACCTTGTCTGCCATAAGCGCGATGGACGGCACCTCGGCCATCACACCGACCTTCTTCAGCCCGAAGGACTTGCCGAGCTTGACGAAGTAATCGGCCTCATGCTCGTCAGCGACCATCGGGGCCATGACCCACAGGTCGGCCTCGGTCTGGGCATCGGCGGCGGCGAGCGCCTTGAGCTGGCCTTCGAGCACGTTCATGTGAGCCTTCAGCGTGCGCAGACCACGCAGGCCGAGGGCGGGGTTCGGCTCGTCTTCCGGGGTGAGGAACGGCAGCGGTTTATCTGCGCCAGCGTCCAGCATACGAATCACGACCTTCTTGCCGGGGAAGCGGCTCAGCAGCTCGGCGTAGGCCTTGGTCTGCTCTTCCACGCTCGGCGGCTCGGAGTTGCCGATAAACAGGAACTCGGAGCGGAACAGGCCCACGCCTTCGGCGCCATACTCCAGGGCCGGGTCGGCATCAGCGGGCTTGCCCACGTTGGCGAGCAGCGGAATGTGGTGGCCGTCCTTGGTGGAGCCCGGCTTGCCGCGCAGCTCCTTGGCCTTGGCGGCGTGGGCCTTGGCGGCCTCGGCATCCTCGATCTCAGCAGCGGTCGGGTTGGTAACCACCACGCCCTTGGCGGCGTTGACGATGACCTGCTCACCATTGGCCAGGTTCTCGGCTTCGGCGGCGGAGACCACGGCCACGATGCCGCGAGCGCGGGCCAGAATGGCGGTGTGCGAGGTTGGGCCGCCCTGCGAAGTGACGATGGCCAGCACCTTGTTCAGGTCGATTGCGGCGGTGTCCGCGGGGGAAAGATCCTCGGCCACCAGCACGAACGGGGTCTCGCTTTCCGGAATGCCGGGAGCAGGCACGCCCATCAGGTCAGCGATCACGCGCTGGCCCACATCGTGCAGATCGGCGGCACGCTCGGCCTGGTATCCGCCGATGGCGCGGAACATATCCTCAACTGCGGCGAAGCCTTCCAGTACGGCGCGCTCTGCGGTTTTGCCGCCGTTGATCAGCGAGGTGATGCTGGCCGCCAGCGAGGGGTCGGACGCGAACATGGAGATGGCCTGCAGAATCGGGGCGGCCTGCTTGGCGCCTTCGTCGCCGTTGGCCGCTTCTTCGGCACGACGGCTCAGGTCGGCATTCACCACGGCCAGCGACTTAGTGACGCGGTCGATCTCTTTCTGCGCCGGCACGGTATCGGCACGGGGCGCGTCGGAAGGCTCCGGCAGAGGGGCCGCCATACGAATAACCGAGCCGACCGCCACGCCGCGGCCAATGCCAACACCCTTGATTTCCATAATGGTTCTCCTTTGTTCGTAGGGTAGTAGTTCTTTGGAGCAGTGGCCTCGATGCCTACTTCGGAGTATGCAGCCGCAGCCATTGCCGGCAAGTTCTTCCTTGTTAGTTCCCCTATTATGGTGGTCTATCATCTGCAACACGCCAACGGTAATCGTTTTCTGGATTTTATTCTACGTCTCGGTATACTCGATATCAAGCAGCTGCCGCAATTGGCCGCATGACTTCCATTTCAGACAGACGCAAAGGAGTGTCCTTATGGTTACCCGCAACATCACCATCACTGATCCGGTCGGCATTCACGCACGTCCTGCAGCACAGTTTGCTCAGGCCGTGGCGGCCTCCGGCTGCAACGTCACCATCGCCAAGGAAGGCGGCGCGGCCGTCCCCGCCGGCTCGATTCTGTCCATCATGGGACTGGGCGTTCAGCAGGGCGACACCGTGCAGATCACCGTCGAGGGAGACAACGCCGAGACCGTTGCCGACTCCCTGACCGAGACCCTGCTCGCCGCCGAGTAAACGGGCGAAACTTCTCTCACTTGCCAAACGGCCGCCCCGCCTGTCCGGGCGGCCGTCTTTTGTTCTATAGTGATTGCCGGTAATTTCACCGAGCCGGCTTGCTTTCTGGGAGAGGAGGCACACATGACCGCGAACGAGCCAGCGGAATCATCATCCGCCTCAATCGTCAATGTTGCCGCCATCGCGAATGTTTCCACGGCCACGGTATCCCGTGTGCTTTCCGGCAAACGCACCAAGGACGACGACATCGCCCGCCGCGTGCGAGCCGCGGCTCACAGCCTCAATTATTCGGTGAATTTTGCGGCCAGTGCGCTGCGTTCCACTGTGACGAGAACCATCGGCCTGATTGTGCCGAGCGTTCAGGATCCGTTCAGCGCACGGCTCATCGATACGCTTGAGCCGCTGGTCAACAGGAGCGGCCGGCAATTAGCGCTGAGCGTCGGCAGAACGCCGGAAGTGCAGAAGGAACGCATTGTGTTGATGGCCGCGCGCCATGTGGATGGACTGATTGTCGTGCCACTGCCCGGCATTGATTTGGGCGATGTGCTGGCGCAATATGCGCAGGAGATTCCTGCCGTGCAAATCGGAGGGTTGCAGCACACCACGTTCACGCCTGACTCCGAGCCGGTTCAGCCAGCGCTGCAGCAGATTGCCGACGAGCTGCTGCGGCTGCTTGCCGATCAATCCAGCACCCCAGTACATGTCAACTTGCCTTCGCGCCTGATTGCTCCGGACTCGCAGGACGCCGAATAAATCGGGCGGCGGGAAGAACCTTACGGAATCAGCGCGCAGAACAGCGATTCAAACACCAGCAACGGGTTGCCATTGCCGGCAAGCCGCTTGCGGGTGTGCGCCACTTCGTCCAGACGGGCCACTGCCCCGGCACGGTTCAGTCGTACCGATAGCTCGGTGATGGCCGACCGATTCTCCAGGTTGATAAGCCCGACCGAATCTTCCGCGTTGTTCTGCAATACCGCCACGTCACGGTAAATGGAGGCGATGGAATTGAGCGCGCGGTCAAGTACATCGCGCGTGCGACGTGTGGTCAGCCGCTTGAGATCGTCCTTCTTAGCGATCTGATTGAACGCGCCGCGCAGTTTCGGCGGAATCCGCTCCCCCGGCTCAAGACCGTTGACACGGCGGAATTCCGCCTCTTGATCGGCCGCGGTGCGGCTTGCGTCCACCTCGGCCTGGGCCTTGGCGTTGTCGATGAGGTTGCCGGCCAGCAGCACCGCGTCCGAGGCGCGAGCGAGGTTCAGTACGCCCACCACCAATTCATCGCGATCCGTCATCACCTGCTTGTCAGTGGCGTACAACTTGGCGATGCCGATGTGCCCCTCGGCCAGACGGGCCGCACGCTGGGCGATTTTCGGCTCAACATTGGTAGTGGAGGTCAAGAATTCAGCCACCGCCGATGCGGAGGGCACGGCGAGATTCACAATGCGCGTACGCGAGCGGATGGTGGGCAGCACGTCCTGGGCGCTGGGCGCGCATAGCAGCCAGATGCAGTGTTCGGCCGGCTCCTCGATCTCCTTCAGCAGCACATTGGTGGTGCGCTCCAGCATGCGGTCCACATCCTCGATAATGATGATGCGCCATGGTGCCGTGGCAGGCATTTGCTCGGAGGTGGTGATGATCTCGCGCACCTGGTCGATGCCGATGGTCACTTTGTTGGTGGCCAGCACCGTGACATCCGGGTGGGTGCCGGCGAGTACCTGCTGCGTGACGCGCGTGGGCTCATCGTTCATGCCGTGGTCGGGGCTTTCCAGCGCCGCCGCGAATGCTCGGGCCATATTGGAACGGCCGGAGCCGGGAGGCCCGCAAATCAGCCACGACTGGGTGATCTGCCCCGGGTCGCCCTGCGCGATGCGACTGAGCATGTCGATTACCGGCTGCTGGCCGACTAGTGAATCCCATACGCTCATCGGACACCGCCCATCGTCACGGCTCCTGTAGACGCCCCGGATCGCGCCATCACCGTATCCACATCTGCAACATTGTCCCGCAGCAGTGTCTGAATGTCGGCTTCGATGGCGGACCACACCTGTTCGATGGACTGGCTGGCATCGATCACGTGGAAACGATTCGGCTCGGCCGCGGCCAAGTCGAGGAACGACTGACGGGTGCGGGACTGGAAGTCGCTGCCGGCCGACTCCATGCGATCTTCGGCATGCTCAAGACGATTGTGGGAAAGCGCCGGATCCATGTCCAGCAGATATGTGCGGTCGGGCAGCAGGTTGTTGGTGGCCCACATGCTTAAGGATCGAATCTCTTCTGGCGTGAGTTCGCGGCCACCAGCCTGATAGGCCAAGGAAGAGTCTAGATAGCGGTCGGTGATCACCACTTCACCGCGCTCCAATGCCGGGCGGATGGTTTCGGCAACGTGCTGGGCTCGGTCTGCAGCGAATAGCAGCGCCTCGGCGCGCGGTGCGATGTCGACGGCGCCCCCATCCACACCGTGCAACAGCAGTTGGCGAATGGCCTTGCCTAACGCAGTGCCTCCCGGCTCACGGGTAACGACCACGGTACGCCCCTGAGCCTCAAGATACGCACGCAGTCGCTCGACTTGCGTGGTCTTGCCCACGCCATCGACACCTTCAAACGAAACAAACAGACCGCTCATGCTATTGACCTTAGCGTTAGGCGCAGAGTTGCGCCCAACAGGCAGTTAAAACCAGCTCTACCTCCATTTCAAGGGGCTGATTTGGTCTTTTCTGAAGGTCTACTTCCGTTTCGAGAGGCTGTTGCCCAAGTAGACAACGTTCCAAAACGGCGGAATGACGTTGGCGCGGAGCCGTTCATACTCGTGGTTCAGCAGATGACCAGCCCCTTGAAGCGGAAGTAGATATTCTCAAAACGAGAAATCAGCCCCTTGAAACGCAAGTAGAGCAATAATTCCGCTCAGCCACGCTTGGGAATTACGGCGGGGCGCTCGTAGCCCTCGTTGGCGGTCAGCCAGTCGACATCCTTCTTGACGGTGGCGGCGGTGGAGCTGAGCTTTTCGGCGATGCGCTGGTTGGACCAGCCCTTGTTCGCCAGCTTCTTCACCTCGGCACGGCGTTCGGCGCGCCTGGCCTCCTGCGCCGAAACCGCAGCCGAAGCAGCGCCCTTCTTGCCCTTGCCGGCAACGGCCTTGGCGCCACCGGCACGCCCAGCACCGCGACGGCCACGGGTGGAGGGACCAGCCGCACGCTTTTCGGCGAGCAGTCGGAAGGCGTCATCAGGGGTGATGGATTCAGGCGTGTACTGGCGCGGCACCGTGCGGTTGGTCTCGCCATCGGTGATGTACGCGCCGAAACGGCCGTCCTTGATGGTCACGTTCTTGCCGGTGTTCGGGTCCTTGCCCAAATCACGCAGCGGCGGCTTGGCGGCACCACGGCCACGCCCGCGGCCGTACTTGGGCTGCGAGAACAGTTCTTTGGCCTTGTCGATATCGACCGTGAAGATCTCGTCTTCCGAAGCCAGCGATCGGGTCTCCGACTTGCCGTCGGCACCCGTCTTGGTCAGGTAGGGGCCGTAGCGACCGTTGTTGGCGGCCACCGTGCATTCGGATACCTCGCCGGTTTCGGCGTTGGTTTCCTCGTATGTGCCCACTTCGCGCGGCAGGCTCAGCAGCTTTAGCGCGTCTTCCAGCGACAGCGATTCAGGGCTCATCGTCTTGAACAACGAGGCCATCTTCGGGCGCGACGCGGCGGCGGCCGCGGCCATCTTCGAACCCTTCTTGGCCGCAGAAGCACCAGCAGTATCGCCAGCAGCGCCAGCCGAAGTCTCAGCCGGCGGCACCAACGCCACATACGGCCCGAACCGGCCATTGCGCACCTCGACGGTACCGCCGGATACCGGGTCAACGCCCAGCTCGCGCGGTCCACCGGAGTGGTTGTCGATCAAATCGCGGGCCACGGCCACCGTCAGCTCATCCGGCGCGATGGCGTCCGGCAGGGAGGCGCGCTTCGGGTTGCCTTCGGCGTCCAGATGCTCCATATCTTCCAGATACGGGCCGTAACGGCCGACGCGCACGTGCAGGCCGTCGCCGATGTCGATGGTGTTGATGGCGCGCGCGTCGATCTCGCCGAGCTGCGCGACCTGCTGCTGCAGGCCTTCGTGCGCCTCGTCGGCGTTGCGGGCGGCGCCCTCGCCGGAGCCGAAGTAGAAGTGGGTGAGCCAGTCGCGGCCGGATTCCTCGCCGTGGGCGATGCGGTCAAGGCCGTTTTCCATCTCGGCGGTGAACTGGTAGTCGACCAGCTTGGGGAAGTTCGTTTCCAGCAGCTTGGTCACGGAGAATGCCAGCCAGCTGGGGATCAGCGCACGGCCACGCTCATACACATAGCCGCGATCCATAATCGTGGAGATGATGCTCGCGTAGGTGGACGGGCGGCCGATCTCCTTGGCCTCCAGCGTCTTGACCAGCGTGGCCTCGGTGTAGCGGGCCGGTGGCTGGGTTTCATGGCCGTCCGGTTCGATGTCGCTTGCCTCGACCTGCTGGCCGACGCTCATCGGCGGCAGGGAGGTGTTGGATTCGGATGCGTCACCCCTGACGGCCTTGGCGTCCGTCTTGCCGGCGGCAGCAGCCTGGTCCGAGCCAGCCCCAGCGCCGGGAGCGGCGGCCTTGGGCTTGCGTCCCTCCCCCGTGGCCTTCATAAAGCCGGGGAATTCGATGACGGTGCCGGACGCCTGGAACACGGCCTCGCCCTCGGTGGGGCCAGCCGGCGCAGACAGGCGCACGGTGGCGGTGGAACCGGTGGCGTCAGCCATCTGGCAGGCAAGCGTGCGCTGCCAGATCAGCGTGTATAGGCGCAGCTGGTCGCCGGGAAGTTTGGAAGCCAGCTCATCCGGGTCGTGGAAGCGCGAGCCCGCCGGGCGAATACACTCGTGGGCTTCCTGCGCGCCGGCGGTCTTGGTGGCGTATTGCTTGGGCTCGTCAGAGAGGAATGCGTCGCCAAAATGATAGGAGACGGCGTTGCGGGCGGCGGCGATGGCCTCCTGCGACAGCGTCACCGAATCGGTTCGCATATAGGTGATGTAGCCGTTCTCGTACAAGCTCTGTGCTGCACGCATCACGGCGCGAGCACCCATGCCGAGGCGATTGCCGGCGGTCTGCTGCAGGGTCGAGGTGGTGAACGGCGGCTGCGGGCGGCGGCGGTACGGCTTGGTTTCCATCGACATCACAGTGAAATCGGCGGTCTTCAGTGCCGAAGCCACGGCGGTGGCACCAGCCTCATCAAGCTGGCGAACGTTCGCCGCGAACCCGTCCGGGGTCAGCTGACCGTCGGCACCGAAATCCTTGGAGCCGGCGAGTCGCTTGCCGCCGAGCGCGATCATGCGGGCGGAGAATTCGCCACGCTCCCCCAGCGCGTCAGGCGCGGACAGCGTGGCGACGATATCCCAGTACGGCGCGCGCCTGAACGCCATACGTTCGCGCTCGCGTTCCACGATCAGTCGGGTGGCCACGGACTGCACGCGGCCGGCGGACAGGCCCGGTCCCACCTTGCGCCACAGCACCGGCGACAGCTCATAGCCGTACAGACGGTCGAGAATACGGCGAGTCTCCTGAGCGTCGACCATATGGCTGTCGACATCGCGCGTTTTGCCCAGCGAGGCGTTGATGGCGTTCTTGGTGATCTCGTGGAACACCATGCGCTTGACCGGCACCTTGGGTTTCAAGGTCTGCACCAAGTGCCACGCGATGGCCTCGCCCTCGCGATCCTCATCAGTCGCCAGATAGAGTTCGTCGGCGTTCTTCAGGGCCGATTTGAGTTCGCTGACCGTACGCTTCTTATCGCCGTCCACGATGTAGTAGGGCTTGAACCCGTCGTTGACGTCCACGCCGAACTTGCCGAACTTGGCCTTGTCTGCCACGGGCACCTGGCTGGGTTGCGCGAGGTCGCGGATATGACCGACCGACGCCATGACGGTATACCCCTTGCCCAGGTAGTCACCGATTTTGTGGGCCTTGGTCGGAGACTCCACAATCACCAGTTTGGTAGCCATACCCACTCCTTATGTATTGCGCGAAACACACGACGTTTCTGGCGTCATAATACTCATGAATCATGTCCAACTGCCAAATTCCGCCGTTGTGCCGGGCAAATTCGGCCGTTCGCACCCCATGTTTTATCATTTGGGCGGTGCCGGCGGAGCGCCGATCAGCCCCAGCCGGCTTAAGGGCGCTGCGGTGATCTGACGCAGGGCCAGCAACAGTCCGAATGCGAGCATGGCCACGCCCATAATGCCTACAACAGCGCTGACATTCGCTCCCTGAACCGCCCAGCTGGCGCTGACGTTGAGCCCCGGCACCACCTGCCAGATCACATAACCGCTGTAGACGAGCAACAGCAGGCCCCCGGTAATCAGCACGCTGCCGACGATTTGCACGCTCACTGAGGAGACGCGGTGGCCCGGCTCGTCCATGCCGGACTTGCGTGTAACCGCCAGAGCGAGCAGGGCCAATCCCGCCACCAACAGGATGGACATCGCCACATCCGAAGGGCGATGCCATTGTCCGTATATCACGGAAACGCCCACGGTCACCGCCCAAACCACGCCGATGACGCCCGCCAAAGCTCGAACCGCACGAGGCACGGCAAGCAGCAGAATCACAGCACAGGCTGCGGCCAGCATCGCATGCCCGGAAGGCGCGGAATTAGCGGCAGGCGATTCAGTGTTGATGATGAACGGACGCGGCAACAGACCCTTGATACGGGTGACGGCCAAGCAGACCACGGCGAACACGGCGATTTGCCCGGCCAACCACCAGCGGCGTCGAATCAGCGCCGTAATAATGCCGATTGCGGCAATTGTGCAGCTGACAGCGATAACCAGCCAGGATTGTGCGACGGCGTTCATCACGCCGGTGGTCCAGGACGGTACATCGTTGTGCAGGTTTTTCCAAACCAGTTCGTCATACGATTGTCCGTTTTCGGTAAACACGCACCCCCACCACACGCCGAAGCCGACAGCGATCAGGAGCAGACCGAATACCACGCACAATACGCGGCTGGAGATTCGCGGGCGCACGGTGAGCGGGTCAAGCCGGGCCAAGCCACGGTCGATATCAGATGCCCCATCCGCATCGTTCATGTCCAGCGGCCTGAAATCCCGTAAGGAGCCTGATGTGGATGCCGATGCATCTGAACCGGAGATCGGGCCGAGCGCAGCCAATGGGTCAACAACGTTCGACGACGAGTCAGGCTGCGCTGCGCCTGAGCCGACCAGATTGACCGCCGCATGCGGGTCACGAATTCTAGGGGTCTGTGCGTCATTCATACGTTCGACTGTACGGCCGCGCCCCGGACAGGGGACCACGCTAGTGCCAGCTCACAGCCAAATCCGCACATAAAGAAAACCTCCACGCACCCGCCAGAGGCCACTTACCCTTGCTGCATTCCTGCCCTGGGGGAGTTGGGTGACATAGCGCCGCGTGGAGGCTGGGGATAAGTCTATGGAGACGTATGGACCAGCGCAACGACACGAAACGTGCGTGCCGGGTCGCGCGGCAGGCCAACCAGCGCATTCAGGCAATATTCACGCCGCATCAAGAAGCGTTCCCAATTGTAAGAATTCCGGAAAAATACCGGTATCAACGCGTGTGGTTACGCTCACGTCAAACGATTGTTCAAGGCCAACAGTTACGGTGGACACCATGGCTTCTTATACTCGTCGTGCACATTCGGGAGGCAATGGCCCCGCTCTGAGGCAACCGCGCACCGCGCAAAGCAGAGCCGACCACTCCGCGCAGGAGGGCCCCTATGCGCCCCAGGAGAGCCGTTCCCGCCACGCAAGCCACAAGGCTTCCAATAGCCATCGAGCTCCGAACAGGAAGAAGAACACGGGAAAAGGCAAGCACCGTGTACTGAAATGGGTGCTGGGCATCTTCTTCTCCCTGCTTGGACTGGGCGTGCTGGCCGGTATCGCAGTATTCGCATATCTGTACACCACCACTGAGGTCCCGCAACCCGAGAAGTTCGCGTTGGCCGAGAAAACCACCGTGTATTACGCGGACGGCACCACCGCGATCGGCTCCTACGCGGAGCAGAATCGTTCAATCATTTCTTGCGAGGGGCTGCCGGACTACATCGGCAACGCGATTGTGGCGTCCGAAAACCGTACGTTCTACACGGATAAAGGTCTTGATCTGAAGGGCATCGCCCGCGCATTCATTAATAATGTGACCAAGGGCACGCGCCAAGGTGGTTCCACCATCACCCAGCAGTATGCCGAGCGGTATTACATGGGCGAAACCACATCCTATGCGGGCAAGGCGCGCGAGGCCATCATGGCCCTCAAGATCGCACGGACCGAGCCCAAGGACGAGGTGCTGTGCAACTACATGAACACCATCTATCTGGGCCGCAACTCCTACGGTATCCAGGAAGCAGCCAAGGCATACTTCAATAAGGACGCCAAGGATCTGACGCTGTCTGAGGCGGCGATGATCGCCGGCATTATTCCGTCACCGTCCACGTGGGATCCAGCCGATAACGCCGATATGGCCAAATCGCGCTTCAAGCGTGTGCTGAACATCATGCAGGAGGATGGTTACATCACCGCCAGGCAGCACACTGATGCCAAGTTCCCGCAGACCGCCGCGGTGGCGCAGCAGAACGAGTACGCGGGGCCGAACGGTTATCTGCTGGATATGGTGCGCCGTGAGCTGGTGCAGTCCAAGGCCTTTACCAAAGAGGATTTGGATACCGGCGGATACAAGATCATCACCACCATTGACAAGAGCAAGCAGGATCTCATGCAGTCCATCGGCGACACCCGCCTGGGCGACATGCCCGAATCCCTGCAGATCGGCGGCATAGCGCTCAACCCCAAGAACGGCGAGGTGCTGTCCGTGTACGCCGGTTCGGATTATCTGTCCAAGCAGCTCAACAACGCCGATCAGGCCCTGTTCGAACCGGGTTCGACTATGAAGCCGTTCGCTTTGCTGGGGGCCGCGCAATCCGGCGTCAGCTTCGATACGTTGTTCAACGGCAATTCCCACCAGCACTTCACCGGCTTGGATCAAGAGGTGAATAACGCTCTGGAGAACAACTGGGGCAGCATCAATCTGTATCAGGCCACCGCCAACTCGGTGAACACGGTGTTCATGAACGTCAATGAGCATCTGACGCCGAAACGCACGGCCGATATCGCCCATGAGGCTGGCATCCAGGGCGACATCGACGAGGCCTCCATGTACAACGTGCTGGGCATCAACGCCCTGACCGTATGGGATCTGGCGCAGGGCCATTCGACCATCGCCAACAATGGCGTGAGGAACACCTTGCATATGGTGTCCAAAGTGCTCGACTCCCACAACAAGGACATGTACAACGCGCCCAGCGAAGGCACCAAGGTGTTCGACGCCAATGATTGCGCCCTGGTGCAGAAAGCCATGCAGGGCACGACCACCTACGGCACCGCGGCCGGCACATCGGCCAAGCTGGGCCGTCCCATCGCCGGCAAGTCCGGCACCGCCAACGACGAACTGGCATCATCGTTCGTGGGGTACGCCCCAAGCATGATGAATGTCTGGGCCATCTGGAACCCGGATGGCAACGGCAATCCTCAAGTGGTGCCGGCTTTCTCGGGATATGGCATCTCCTCCACCGGATATCCGGCGCACCTGTTCCAGGAATTCATGGCCCAGGCCCTGCAGGGCACGGCGGTGGAGCAGTTCCCGACGGCCAAAGACAACGGCAAGATCGGCGGCCCCGATGGCACTTGGGGCCTGGCCAGGGGGCAGAGCGGCGTCCAACCCTACGTCAACAACCAGTCCAACGCCAACAGGCAGTCCACCGAAGATGCGCAGAAGCAGGCTGAGCAGGACGCACAGCAGAAGGCGGCCGAAGAGGAAGCCAAGAAGCGACAGCAGGCCCAGGAGTTCGCCCAGCAGTGCCTCGCCAATCCGAGCTATTCCACCGAGTGCCCGAATTATCCCGGCAATACCGGCGCTGACAACGAGAACAAACGGTAACGATAATGGGTAATTCCGGAGGCACCGGCGGGAACACCGACACCAACGGCGTCAAGTAGTAAGTAGACACAGACAACGAAGCTCCCTCTGACGCAATCAGAGGGAGCTTCGTTTTGCTCTGTTAGCGCTCAGCGCTGACGCTGAGAACGGTTGATGGCGGAGATGATCGCCTTCAGGGCGCTGGTGGTAATCGACGAGTCGATGCCTACGCCCCACACGATCTGCGCGTCATCGGCCTCGCCGATCTGGCATTCCACATACGAGGCGGCCATGGCGTCGGTACCGACGGACATGGTGTGCTCCACGTAATCCATAATCGAGGCTTCCACGCCAAAGTTGGAAATGGCGTTCAGGAAGGCGGCGATCGGACCGTTGCCTATGCCGGACGCCTCGCGCTCCACGGGCTCATCGTCCCCGACGTTCACGCCGCGGTCGAGCAGGCGGGCCTTGAGCACGGTATCGGAACCATCCTCCCCGGAGCTGACGGCCACCTTGAGCAGCTTCAGCCGACCCCACGGCTCAAGCGAGGCGTCATGCGTATCGCCCACAACCACACCGGCCGCGGTCATGCCGGACTGTTCGACCGGCAGATACTCGTCCTTGAACAGACGCCAGATATCCCCGTCCTTGACTTCCTTCTTGGTCGTGTCAGCGTAGTTCTGCACGATCTTGTCGAATTCGATCTGCAGACGCTTGGGCAGGTCAAGATTGTGGTTGGTCTTGAGCAGGTAGGCCATGCCGCCCTTGCCGGACTGCGAGTTGACGCGGATGATGGCCTCGTACGTGCGGCCGATGTCCTTCGGGTCGATCGGCAGGTACGGCACGAGCCACACGAAGCTGTCAAGATCAGCGCCAGCGCGCTCGGCGGCCACCTGACGAGCCTCGAGACCCTTCTTGATGGCGTCCTGATGCGAGCCGGAGAACGCGGTGAACACGAAGTTGCCGGCGTACGGGTGACGCTCGGAGATCTTGATCTGGTTGCAGTATTCGACCGTCTTGCGGATCTCGGGCACGTTGGACAGGTCAAGCTGCGGGTCGATGCCTTGGGTGAGCCAGTTGAGGCCCAGCGTGACCAAGTCGACGTTGCCGGTACGCTCGCCGTTGCCCAGCAGGCAGCCTTCCACGCGGTCGGCGCCGGCCAACACGGCCAGCTCGGTGGCAGCCACGCCCATGCCTTCGTCGTTGTGCGGGTGCAGGGAGAGCACCACGGAGTCACGGTCGTCGAGGTGGGTGGAGACGTACTCCACTTCGTCGG
Source organism: Bifidobacterium sp. WCA-178-WT-4B (assembly GCF_009696495.1). NCBI lineage: Bacteria > Bacillati > Actinomycetota > Actinomycetes > Bifidobacteriales > Bifidobacteriaceae > Bifidobacterium > Bifidobacterium sp. WCA-178-WT-4B. The sequence continues at coordinate 105,111 of NZ_VULV01000001.1, forward strand.
CGAACACGTTCGGCGTGGTCATTTCCACGGTGGCGGGCAGATTGATGATCATCGGGTGCTCGGGAGTCGGCTTGATGACGCCGATCACGGCGTTGCACACCTCGACGGCGTACTCCGGCTCGGTGCCGGTGAAGGATTCCGGCGAGTACTCATAGTACAGGTCGATGCCCTTGGCCTCGTTCTCGAGGTCCTTGCACAGTTCGGCGGCGTCGGTGGCGAGCTTCTTGATCTCTTCCTTGTTCTTGCGGAACACGACCTCGCGCTGCAGCACAGACACGGAGTTGTAGAAGTGCACGATGGCGCGCTTGGCACCCTTAAGCGCCTCGTATGTGCGGCGGATGAGGTGCTCGCGGCATTGGGTGAGCACCACGATGGTCACGTCGTCCGGGATAAGCTCACGCTCGATGAGCATACGGATGAAGTCGAAATCGGTCTCGGAAGCGGACGGGAAGCCCACCTCGATCTCCTTGAATCCCATGGAGACGAGCAGGTTCCAGAACCGCAGCTTGCGCTCGGAATCCATCGGATTGACGAGGGCCTGGTTGCCGTCGCGAAGATCGACGGAGCACCAGCGCGGCGCGCGCTGCAGTCGCTTGCCCGGCCACGTGCGCTCCGGGTAATCAAACGGGATCTGCTCGCTGTATGAGGCGTACTTGTTGTACGGCATACGACTCGGCTTCTGCGGATCGCCGATGAATCGCGCCGGAGGCAGCAGCGGGTCGTTGTTCCCCCCATTGGACGCTGCGGCTACCGCTGCGAGATCAAAAACGGATGATTGATCCTGACCCATTGTTCCTCCTTTACTGGTTATTGCGCGGGCCCTCTTGCGGACGCGACTGCGGCGTTGTGCCAGGACGGCGCCGGGCCACGCGGATTTGTCAATACGCACGTAACATCCTACAGGCCGGTTCGGGCAAACCCGCGGGAAATGCCGTATCGTGGCATTTGCTTATGCACCTGGCTGATATGAGGGCACTCAGCGTCGGCGCCGGGCCACGCTTTGACTCCGGCACAACACCCCGCCTGCGATACCCCACCAGATGGCCCTCCATACGTCGGCGGCGGGCCAAATATTGGTACTGCACCGACAGCCAAACTGCTCAGCGTCGTCAGCGGACCAACTTATGGCGAAATACCGACTCTGGGAAAGCTTATCGTCGGCAAATTGCCAGGCTATGGCACACTACCGACGCTACGAGGCCCACAACCATCGGCAACGCGACAAATATTGGCCCACCGCCGACGCTAGCCTCTTTGAGCGTCGGCGCCGGGCCATTCTATGAATCAGTAACGACGCCAATGGTCTCAGAACGTCAGCATAGGGACGCTGTCTGGATCTCCACCGACGCTGCATGACAAAATCGCGGCACCATCAAGCAACAACACGGCTGCGGCACCCCGCCCTGCCCCGTCCCTTGCTGTGCCAGTCCTGTGAACGCGCGGGCGATCCGCCGCCCGGCAACATAGACTGAAGAGCTATGACGAGCTTGCGATTCCGCGAAGACGGCAGCTTCCGCGTGCTGCAAATGGCCGACGTACAGGACGGCCCCGATGTGTTGCCCGACACCATCCGCCTCATCCGCGAGGCCATCCGCGAAGCCGATCCGGATCTTGTGGTGTTCACCGGCGACCAGATCCGCGGCTATGATCCCGCCTACATCGACACGTTCCTGCGCCGCCGCGGCGAGGAGCCGGGCGCTCGCGTGCGCGCGGTCACCGAGATCGAGGCCAAAATCCGCGGGATCAAGCGTCACCCCGTAATTCGCAAAGTATCCGATCGCGTGGCCGATCGTCTCACCGAAGCCGGCAAGCCTGTACCAGCCGCGCTGCTTGACCCCGATACCGTGACGAACGCCGTCGCCGCTGCCGGCGCCGATTCGACCGACGTGATCACGACTTCCGAAGTAGGCGATTCCGTTGAGACCAGCCCCACGCCCGAGACGGTTTCCACCCTCGTATATTCAACGCAATCCGGCAAGGCCAGCCCCGCACACGAGACGCCGGCGACCCTCGACGAACTCATGAATGAGACCCGCGAAAAGGTCCGCCGCACGTTCTCCGGTTTCCTTGGTCCGGTCGTCGAGGCCGGCGTGCCCTTTGCCGCCACCTACGGCAACCACGACTTCCAATGCGGCATTCTGGCCGACGAACAGGATGACATCTACCGCGAATACCCCGGCTGCCTGAACCCCGACGACAGTCTCGAGCCCGGCACGTTCGCGCTGCCCGTCGAGTCCTCCGATGGTTCCGGCCGCGTGGCCATGTCCGTTATGATGGTCAATTCAGGCGATTATGCCGGCAAACCCGAAGAAAACGACGCCCAATACCCGGCGTATGTGGTCAATCCGCGAGGACTTGACCTGGCCGACGCCGACGGGTACGGCACCCCCACCCCCAAGGCCATCGAATGGCTGGGGTCCATCCAAACCGAGTTGGGCGAGCGCAATGGCGACGGCAAGCCCGTGCCGGCCATCGCCTTCCAGCACATTCCGCCGCAGGAATTCTACGATTGTCTGAAGGAAGTGCCCGCATGGACGCCGAACGCCGTGGAAGGCGCGCGCACGCACGCCGGGCGTTGCTATGTGCTCAACCATGAGGTCTGCCGCCCCGGCTCGCGGCTCGGCGAGGCAATCGGCTGCGCGGACGAGAATGTGGGCGAGGTGGATGCCTTGCGCGAGGCTGGCGGCTATTTCGCGCTGTTCTGCGGGCATGACCATAAGAACTCTTTCGTTGGTCATGTGCATGATATCGATCTGGGCTATGCGCCCACGTGCGGGTTCGAATGCTATGGTCCCAAGTCGCGGTACCGCGGCATTCGCCTGTTTGAATTCCATGAGAGCAATCCGGCGGGCTATGTGACCCGCATGCTCACATGGGGTAATCTGGTCGGCCGCTACTCCAGCAACGAGCTGCGCGTCTGGTTCGAGGATCATTGCGTTACCGGAGCGGTCAGCGCGCGCAACGAGCTGCGCCGCCCGCAGGTGTTCGCCGTGGTGGCCGGCGCGATGAGCCTTGGCTTTATAGCCATCATCCGTTCGCTGATCAAGGCCGCGCGCTAAACCTACTTAAACAGACTCACCCCGCGACGGGCCGTGCAATACGCGTTGCCCAGCCAGGTATGGCGGGAATTGGGCCAGACGGCTCCCAGTCGCGGTGCGTTCTGGCTCATCCAGATGCTCGGCACACGGCCGTCTGCGGAGCGTGAGCCGAGCAGATTGAAACCGTTCTTTTCCAGCAGCCACTCCGGGTGCTGGGTGGCGATGGCCAAGCCTTCCTCGAGGGTGAGCGGCAGGCGCTCATCGGAGTCGATAAGCTTGCGGGCCACATCCGGCTCGCGATTGATATAGCACGTGCCGGTGTGTGGATTGACGACCAGATAGAACGGGCCTTCCGGCGGCATGAAGCCGTCTTGAGGCAGGAAGCTGGCGATGTCTCGCGGAGGCATGGTGGTAAAGCCGGCCATGCGGTTGATGGAGGTTCGCGCAATCAGCGATTCGGGCGAGACTAGCTCGCGCGTAGGCACCAGTAGGATGTTCGAGCCGAGATCGGAATGCTCGAGCGCCCCGATCAGGGGTCGGGCCAGCGAGCGGAATGCGGCGGCACTCATATCCGCCACGTCCGGGTAGCCGAGGGCCACGATACGATTGAGTTGCTTTTGCGCCTCTACTGATGCGATAGACATGGCTACCAGTGTAGAACACTGCCGTCTCATCGCTAGTCACTTTGCCAGTTATGGAGAGGATATCGGGCTGCGCGGCGCGGGGTACGCCATGGGGTGCCGCCGAGCCACCATATGGGAAGACGGCCACTGTTGTTCTGCATGTTTCGTACAATTACCGTGTGTTTGCGGCCATTGCAAGACGGCCGCTTGAACGTATCAGCCCATCGAAACCCGAAGGTCATAGAGGTCATCATGCCCGAAAAGATAAAGGTCGGCATCCTTGGTGCCACCGGTATGGTCGGTCAGCGTTTTATCACGCTGCTGGAAAACCACCCGTGGTTCGAAGTGGTCACGCTTGCCGCTTCCGCACACAGCGCCGGCAAGACGTATGAGGAGGCCGTCGGCAGCCGTTGGAAGATGGAAACGCCGATGCCCGAATACGCCAAGCACATGGTGGTCGCGGACGGCGACGATGCCGAGTCCGTGGCCGCGAACGTGGACTTCATGTTCTCCGCGGTAAACATGCCGAAGGACCAGATTCGCGCCATCGAAGAGCGTTATGCCAAGACCGAGACCCCGGTGGTCTCCAACAACAGCGCCCACCGCTGGACCCCGGACGTGCCGATGGTGGTGCCGGAGATCAACCCGGAGCACTTCGAGGTGATCGAGCACCAGCGCAAGCGCCTGGGCACTACTCGTGGTTTCATCGCCGTCAAGCCGAACTGCTCGATTCAGGCCTACACGCCGGCACTGGCCGCGTGGAAGGAATTTGAACCGCGTGAGGTGGTTGTGAGCACCTATCAGGCGATTTCCGGCGCAGGCAAGACCTTCAAGGATTGGCCTGAGATGGTGGGCAACATCATCCCGTTCATCTCCGGTGAAGAAGCGAAGTCCGAGAAGGAACCGCTCAAGGTGTTCGGTCATGTGGACGCCGAGAAGGGCGAGATCGTGCCGTTCGACGGCGACCTCAAGATCACTTCCCAGTGCATCCGCGTGCCCGTGCTCAACGGCCACACCGCCACCGTGTTCCTGAACTTCGGCAAGAAGGCCACCAAGGAAGAGCTTATCGACCGTCTGGTGAACTACACGTCCAAGGCTTCCGAGCTGGAGCTGCCGCACGCACCAAAGCACTTCATCCAGTACCTCACCGAGGATGACCGCCCGCAGGTCAAGCTCGATGTGGATTACGAGGGTGGCATGGGCGTCTCCATCGGCCGTCTGCGCGAGGACTCCATCTTTGACTGGAAGTTCGTGGGTCTGGCCCACAACACTCTGCGCGGTGCAGCCGGCGGTGCCCTTGAATGCGCCGAAATGCTTAAGGCTCTCGGCTACATCACCAAGAAGTAGTTGAAACTCGTTAAAATCGCAAAAGCCCTCCGTGAGGAGGGCTTTCGTCGTATATACCGCAAAAACGCGGCTCAGTGGCTCAGCGGCCAGTACCGCCGTACACCACGGCTTCGATCTGATCGGCATCGAGACCGTATGCGGTGTGCAGCGCCTTGACGGCATCGTTGAGCTGATCGAGCGGCACGAGTGCGGCGATGCGGATCTCGGAAGTGGAAATCATCAGCACGTTGATGCCCTCATCGCTCAGGGCCTGGAAGAACTTGGCAGCCAGACCGGCGTGGGTCTTCATGCCAACACCCACCACGGCTACCTTGCCGACGTTGGTGTTCACATCAAAGGAGTGGTAACCCAGCACTTCCTGCTTGTCGAGCAGCGTGTTCTGCACCTGCTTGACGGCCGATTCGGGCACGGTGAAGGAGATGTCCGCAGTGCCAACGGATGCGCCGGCCTGCACGATCATGTCCACGTTCACGCCGGCGGTGGCCAGCTCGGTGAACACCTTGGCGGCCATACCCGGCTCGTTCGGCACGCCACGCACGGTGGCCAGCGCCTCGGAACGGTCGTGGGCAATGCCGGAAATCACCGGCGCCTCGGGGCCTAGGTCAGGGAACAGGTCGCCCATGGATTTCGCTTCTTCTTCAGTCATGTCTTGCCTTGTCTTGGTTGAAATTACTTACGATTATTGTTCGCTGTAGCCGCACTCAGTCGAGGTTCGGCAGCGTGCGCGGGTCAATGCCGTCAGGCACAACCAGCGTGCCGGGGCGACGGGAGAACGAAGAGCGCACGTGCAACGGCATGTTGAAACGCTGAGCGTACTCTACGCAGCGCAGTGCCAGCACCTTGGAGCCGCAGGAGGCCATCTCCAGAATCGACTCATAATCGATGGACGGAACGCGGCGGGCAGAAGGCACGATGCGCGGATCAGCGGTAAAGATGCCGTCCACGTCGGTGTAAATCTCGCAGATGTCGGCACCAAGGGCCACAGCGAGTGCCACGGCGGACGTGTCCGAACCACCGCGACCGAGCGTGGTGGCGTCGCCCTTGGCGTTGATGCCCTGGAAGCCGGCAACGATGGCGATGTCTCCCAATGAGAGCGCGTTCTTCACGCGGTCCGGTCTCACGGCCTTGATGTGGGCCGCGCCGTAACGGGCGTCGGTGAAGAAGCCGGCCTGCTGACCGGTGAAGGAGTGGGCGCGGCTGCCTTCGGCGTGAATGGCCACGGCCAGCAGGCTCATGGAAATTCGCTCGCCTGCGGTCATCAGCATGTCCATCTCGCGCTCGGGCGGGTTGGAGTCGATGCTCAGCGCCTGATCGATAAGGTCATCGGTGGTGTCGCCCATGGCGGAGACCACCACGGCCACCTTGTTGCCCTTCTTTTCCGTCTCAACAACGCGCTTGGCCACGCGTTTGATCGATTCGGTATCGGCGACCGACGAGCCGCCGTACTTCTGCACGATGAGAGCCACTGCTGTCCTTTTGTTCTTCTCTTAGAGATTTGTTTGGTCGATATTCTACGCAAACGCAACGATTATAAAGGTTGCCGCGTTCACCCCGCGACCCCGCGCCGGCATGTGGACACGGGCATGGCCTACGTTGTTCAGCAAATATTCAAGTTTTCACCGGTGGTTCTTTAAGGCAGCCGCATCCATCCTTTGAGATTCGAGCGGTTAACTATCAATTACCGGCAAACGAAAGCAAACCGGCGAGGTTTCCGCAGAACCCCCATAACTGAATACCTTCTTCTTCCTCTCTCCTTTTCAAGGCCCGGTTCCGCAGCCCGGGCCTTTTCCTTTTGGGTTGAGAACGATAGGTCAAACGCACGATACGAGCTCACGGAGCAAGCGTGGCCAACGGCACTACCAATACCCCATCATCCCGGCGATAAGCGGCAGCCGTAGCGGTCAGCACCATCAAGAATGACGGACGGCCTTCGTGATCTTGATCAATTCCGTCAGCCAACTTTTTCAAATGGGCCGCCGCAATATCAACCCGCTTTTCTCCGAGCTTGACCTCAATGAGAGCCCATCGTCCATCATGCAGGCCAATGACCGCATCAGATTCCAATCCCGTCTTATCCCGATAATGGAACACATCTCCGCCAAGCGCATCAGCATACACACGCAGGTCGCGAATACACATGGACTCAAACAGCAAGCCAAAGGTCTCGAAATCATTAAGGAGTTTCTCCGGGGTCGCGTGCAGTACCGCACAAGCTATCGACGGGTCGCTGAAGTGTCTGGTTGGGCTCGTTCTCACTGCAGTCTTAGAACGTAATGATATGAACTGATTTTTATCGGGGCAATATATTCCCTCTTTATGCATTCATACCCCCTATTTGAAAGCTCTGTCAAATATTGCCGGCACCGCGGCTTATCATGTTGCCATACTTTGCAATCCTTTGCAGTCCCTTGCATCTCAACGGCTTGCCCAAAGTAAGCCACATCACTTACAGCCGTAGCAACGTTGTTCATATCGCATTTTTCGGACTTCTTATGCCCCCTACATTGCCCCCTATGGCCCTCGTCGGCATGTTGCATGAAAGGCTTGGTGCGGAGTAACGTCTCGCAGTGTGGCACGTGCGGCGTTGCCATTTGCGGCAGCACCTATGCCAACCACGACTAAGACGGGCCGGCCGTCTTGTATAAGCAAATCATGAGCAGATCAAGCGAAGGAACAGGCGACTATGGCATTGCTGCATCGACGTTCGACGAGTAAGCGTGCCTCACAGGAAATGCGGGAAAACAACGCGGCCATGCCGGATGCCACATCTGCAAATGACAACGTTTCCTCAGCGTGTCCCGAGCCCGCAGCATTCGCTCCAACACCATTTGACGAAGTCATCGATATCAGCGATCTCGTGGCCGAGCGCCGACGCCTGCAACGCAACCTGTGGGCGATGCGCATCATCACCATTGTGTTGCTGATCGCCGCAATCGCCGTGGCCTGCTTCCCGCTAGCGTTGCAATTCGAGTCCGACCGCAACTTGGCCGCCACCACCGCCACCACAGCCAAAGAAGTAGCCGGCTGGCCTTATCCGCAGGCGGAAGACAAGCTCACGGCGGCCCGCACATACAACAAGAAACTCGCTGAATCCGGCCAGCCCATCTTGGGTGAAGCCGTCGATCCGTTCTCCGCCGCCCAAGGAGGATCCCAAGCCAGCGGCGAGGATTCCGCCTCAAAGAAAGACAAGGAATACCAGTCACTGCTTAGTACCGGAAACGGCGTGATGGGCACAATCAAGGTGCCCAAACAGTCCATCAATCTGCCGATTTATCACGGCACTTCCGAGGAAGCACTGGCTTCTGGCGCCGGCCACTTGTACGGCACGTCGCTGCCGGTGGGAGGTAAGTCCACCCATTCGGTCATTACCGGGCACCGCGGGTTGGTTGAAGCGCTGATGTTCACCCGTTTGGACGAGGTGAAAGAGGGCGACTTCTTCTACATCGAAGTCATGGGCGAAACTTTGGGCTACAAAGTGGACCGCATTTCAGTGATTTTGCCGGATGACACGTCGAAGCTCAAGATCGTGCCAGATGAGGACCGTGTCACCTTGATGACCTGTACGCCATACGGCGTGAACACGCACCGACTGCTTATCTCCGGGCACCGAGTGGCAATTCCGATGCCGGCCCCCGAGCCGAATGACGTGCTTGACGCGCGCAATATCGCCCTTGGTGTTGGTCTAGGCATACTGGCGGCAGGACTGTTCATCATCTGGTTGGCACGACGGCACAAGGCCGCGCGCATCATCCGCCACGGCGCATTCTGGCCGTGGATGCGCCGCAAGGGCGAAAGCGTCAATGATACGCTGGCCTAGGCCTCACGCCGACCGGCCAGCGCCCTGCCCAGCGTGATTTCGTCGGCGTACTCCAAGTCGGAGCCCACCGGCAGGCCACTGGCAAGTCGGGTGACCTTGACACCTACGGGTCGCAATAGCTGGGTCAAGTAGCTGGTGGTGGCCTCGCCTTCAATATTCGGGTCGAGCGCCATAATCACTTCCTTGACCTCATCGCCTTCTAAGCGTTTGAGCAGACCGGGAATACGCAGGTCGGCAGGGCCAACGTTGGCCATTGGGTTGATTGCGCCGCCGAGCACATGGTATAGGCCGTGGTATTCGCGCGTGCGCTCGATGCTCATCACATCCTTGGGCTCTTCGACCACGCAGATCACCGAACGGTCGCGTCTCGGGTCGGCGCATACCGGGCAGGGGCTGGATTCGCACACGTTGCCGCAAATATCACAGAAGCGGATCTTGGCCTTGACCTCCTCGATGGCCTCGGCCAGATCGCGCGCTTCATCTTCGGGCGCGGACAGCATGTAGAAGGCGATACGCTGCGCGCCCTTCGGCCCGATGCCGGGCAGCCGCCCGAAAGCGTCGATCAGTCGCTGTATTGCGCCGTCATAAGCAAGTGCCATGGGTATTCCTCGTTATTCGTCCTCATTATTCATCCGAGTGCTTCTTGGCAGGCTGGATGTTCTTGGGGTTCTTCGGATCATCTGCCGCGAATTGCTCGACTTTTTTGACCTCGAATAGCTTTTTCAGATCGTCAAGATTCATGGCCGTCGCCTCGCCGAGCGACTGGTCGTTCATCGAGTATTCGTCGTCCTCGGCCGCGACTTGCGGTTGCGGCTGCGGCTGGCTATTCCACGGGTCGGCATTCGGCGTCGGCTGTGCGGGCTGCGGCTGATTCCACGGATCATCGTGAGGAGACTGCTGATATGGCTGGTTCCACGGGTCGGCTTCGGCCGGTTGCGACGCCGGTGAGACCGCGGCCTGAGACTGCGTCTGATTCCACGGATCATCGCTCGCGCCGGCAGCTGCCGTAGCGGAAGATGCGGTGGCTGGTTGCCCCGTGGACTGTTCAGTGGGTCCAGCGGACGCAACGGACACAGCGGGTGCAACAGGAGCGGCCGGAGCGGCCCACGGATCAACACCATCACTGATGTCCGGAACCGCAACATGCTTCTTGTGATGTTCTTCGGGCGCAGGCGTAGTAGTGGGCTCGTTAGGTGCGAACCCGTCTGCAGATTGCGGCGAAGCGTTGCTTACGGCCGGCTTGGCCCAAGGGTCATCGTTACTCCAGCTCTTCGCCGCCGTGGATGCACCGGATTGATCGGCTCGATGGCTGTCGTCCGTATCCTCGGCTTGGCCTGTTGCAGCCAGCTTCGGAGCTTTCGGCTCGCTCCCCATATGAATGCCCAGGCCCGCGCCCAAACTCGACGCGGCCAATCCGGCCTTGGCCATGGCAATCTGCTGCTTGACCTTGGCCAATTGCTCCGGGCTCATACGTTTGACGGATTCGACTCGCTCGCCATTCGCCGCGACCGCAGAAGGTGCAATAACCGCATTGGCACCGAACTCGTTGCGCACGGCATCCATCACCACGGCCGCCGCCTTCTTACCGCTGTTATCCACGGCCAAAGCGAAAGCGTGCTGGCTCAGCGACTTATCGAACGTCATTGACAGGCAAGGCAGACCCTTACGGTTGGGACCGAATTTTACGGTCGGCACCTTGTCTCGTGACACATATTCACGAATGGTTTCCGGCAAAGCGGCGACGGCTGCATCCCACTTCTCGTCGATGGACCGATTATCCGATGCCGCAGGCGAGGCCACCGGTTGGGCCGGGGCGGCCGGCGACGCGGCGGGAGCGCCCCACCCGGCATTGGCAGCAGCAGTTGCTACAGCAGGTTGCACAGACGGAGAGCCCGCGGGTCGGTCGCTGACCGGGCCGTTGACAGGGCCATTGCCTCCAACAGATTCATGGGAAGCGGTGCTCTGAGGCGCGGCTGCTTGCTGGTTGCGTGCAGCACCGGAGAATCCGCCATGTGAGGCTCCGGCAAACCCGCCTCGCGATGAGCCGGCAAAACCACTGGCACCCGCACCGGAAGCGGCTGACGTAGTCGAAGTCGAAGAAGCAGCCGCAGGCGGCATACCAGAAGCGACTGGCGCGGGAGCGGCTGTCGCAAAGCCCGATTCACTGCCGGCCAACAATCGCGCGGCCAGCAGTTCCAAGCGCATACGCGGAGAAATGGCTCCTGTCATGGCACCCAACGTAGTGTTGATGATGTCTGCCATGGCGGTCAGGGCTCCCAGGCCCAACGCCTTGGCCTGACGGTGCAAGTCGTCCATATCCTCGGCCTCGGCCGTGTCAGACAGCACGGATTCCGCACGGTCCCCAGCCAACGTAAGCACCAGCAGATCACGCACACGAGCCAACAGGTCTTCGACGAATCGTCTCGGATCGAATCCGCCGACCACGACTTTCTGGATAACGCCGTACAGGGCTTCGCCGTTGTGATTGATTACCGCATCCACGGCCTCACCGATCAGCGCCTCCGGCGTGAAGCCGAGCAGGGCTACAGCGGCATCATGGGTGATAACGCCTTCGACCGAACCAACCATCAGCTGGTCAAGCACAGACAGGGTATCTCGCATGGAGCCGCCACCGGCGCGCATCGCCAGTTTCAGCACACCGGGCTCGGGCTTGATGTCTTCCTTGTCGCAGATCGTCTCCAGGTAGGGACCCATGACTTCCTGCGGCACCAGACGGAACGGATAGTGGTGGGTGCGCGAACGGATGGTGCCGATCACCTTGTCTGGTTCGGTGGTGGCGAAGATGAACATCACATGTTCAGGCGGCTCTTCAACGATTTTGAGCAGCGCATTGAAGCCCTGCTGCGTGACCATATGGGCCTCATCGAGAATGAAAATCTTATAGCGGTCGCGCGCAGGGGCGAACCCAGCGCGTTCTCGCAATTCTCGAGCATCATCCACACCGTTGTGCGAGGCCGCATCGATTTCGACCACGTCGATGGAACCCGGACCGCCGGTGGCCAGGTCCTTGCAGCTTTCGCATTCGCCGCAGGGGTGGGAAGTCGGCCCTTTGGCACAGTTGACGCAACGGGCCAGGATACGCGCGGAGCTGGTTTTACCGCATCCTCGCGGCCCTGAGAACAGATAGGCATGCGTAAGCTTGCCCTCGTCCAAGGCGCGCATCAGCGGGACCGTGACTTGGTCCTGACCGATGACCCCTTCGAAGGTGTCCGGACGATAGCGACGATACAATGCAAGTGCCATAGCTACTAACCTACCTTTGCCCTCAGAATTAACCGATAAAAAGTCAAGATAAACCGGGCTCATAGTTGCCGAATCGGGAAAACTCTTGATATTCCAACGACATTCATCTGACAACGGTTACCGCATTTTTATTGTTATTAACCGCTTTCTTTGTATTAACATAGTGTCAATAACGGTTGTAGTCAGGAGGTACCCATGAGCGATATCCTCGACGAGAAACGCCCCACCCGTGGCGATGCCCGGCGCGACGCCATCGTGCAAGCCGCGCGCAAAGTGTGTCTGGAAAAAGGCTTCTCCAAAATCACCGTTTCCGACATCGCAAGCGAAGTCGGTATGACGCGTTCACTGTTCTACCATTACTTCGAAGACAAGGAAGCCGTAGCCGACGCAGTACTCGACGACGTCATCGACGAAATCCTCACCACATTGAAGCAGTGGAACCAAGCGCGCGAAACAGGCAACGTGAACAAGGCATTAGACGACATCGTGCGCGTGCTCCGTTCCCTGATCGCCGACGAGAGCCCCTTTTCGAACCGTATGATCCAAGATGGCAACGCCGAACTGTATATCAAGTTCATTGACCGTGCGGCGGACCGTATTGCCGACTACATTGCCCAGACCACCGTACGTGATTTCGAGCAGATGCATGGTCTGCCAATCACCAACGTCCATGAGACATTCTTCACGCTAATCGTGGGGCTTATCTCGCTGGTTCGCTCGCATCCGAACATCAGCGACCGAACCATCAAAGAGGTCATGGCGCAGACGCTGCATATCGAAAACTATGTCGTCTGAAGTCTGACGGCCATTGGCTCTGGTACCGCTCTCCCGTACTCCCCTCAGTCCGCTTCGCGGCCAGCTCGTCCGCAATTGCGAACAGCCTACGGCTGACTCTCTTCTGGTTCGACTATCGTCGAACCCTCGCCTACAAACAGCACTGGGCTGTTTGCTTTACGGCTCAGCCTAATGAGGGGAGCCAATATAATCAGGTCAGGCGAACTGGCCGGTTACGGGGTCGCGACCGTCTCGGGCGATGGCGTCAAGCACTTCCTGTCGGGAGTCCACCTCACGGGCGGCTACGGCCGGCGGCACCAGCACGCGCAGTGCGCAGTCCTCGGCCACCACCCTGAAGGGCAGATGCCCGATGTATTCGCCGTCCGCCATCAGCACCGGCGGCTCGTCTCCTTCCGCTGCCCGCGTGACTTCGATCTCGCGTATGCGCTTCCACCCGAACACCTTCGAGGCGAGCAGCTTGCCATTATAGGCGTTCGAGATGGCCACCGCACATTCACCGAAGTTCGGCACGTGATTCATCCACACCAGGTCCAACAGCCCGTCGGAGAAGCAGGAGTACGGCGAGACCTCGATGCCGCCACCGATATGACGCGAATTCGCAATCGTCAGCAACGGCGTGATGATGTCCCGCTCATCCGTGGTACCGTCCGCCAGCGTGGCTTTGATGTGGTACCCATAACGCTTCATATGCGTCAGCTCCACCAGCACCGCCACGAAGTAGCGCATGGTGCCGGTCGGCAGATGCGAATGATTCGCACGATCGTTGATGCTCGCGTCGAGACCACAGGACAGCATGCCCGCATAGTACCGGTCAATCGGATGCTCGGCAGACTTGCTCTCCTGGTACTCGTATTCCTCGCCGGTGGATGGGTTCACGGCATAGCCACCGTCTAAAGAGGTCACGCGTCCCATGTCCACATCAATGTGTGATCCGCGCACGATAGCGCCGACGATACCTTCCACTGCGGTTTCGATGCGATTGACCGGCAGCTTAAGTCCCCGAGCGAAATCATTGCCCGAGCCCATGGCCACGATGCCCAACGGCTTACCGCCGCAACCCACGGCATTGGCACCGAGTGCGATCATGCCGTCGCCGCCGACCACCACCAGATAGTCGTACTCGTGCGCGCGTTCACGCGCCTGGTTCAGGGAATCGTCGAAACTCGTGCCGGTGATGTCGATGACGTCGAAGTTATGGGCACGGCCGGCGTCCTCCAGCAGTCCCAATACTCGCGCATCCACCTTGGCACCACGACCCTTATCGGAAGTGGGATTGCCCACCATGGCCACCACGCGACGGCGTTCTGTGCGTTCACTCTCGCTCATGCTCTCACCTTAACCAAAGGTCCAGAAGCCCGCCAGAGCATCAGTGCTTACGGTCCATTATTGTGATAATTGTCTCCTTCCGTACAATTCACCGGTCCGGCCCGAGCCGTCCGCTCCACGGATGATGCCACCGGAACCATGGTTTCCACCTTGATGGTTACCAACACGTCTTCATCCCGCACGGAGCAGGAGCCCAGCGTGACGCCATTCGCTTCAGCCATGTTTGCGGCAAGCGCGCATGGATCACCGATATCCACATGCCACAGCGCATACGCGGCGTCAACGGCAATAAGGTCGGCGAGGGAACGCGCTCGATTCTGGCAGATCATGAGGTTGCCCACACTTGCCGCCACCGCGAGCGCAATGCTCACCGCCATAACCAGCATGGCTCCGGCCATCGTGCCCGATCCCTCCTCATAACGCATTCCCTGCACCGCAATTCCTTTCTATTGCGGCCGCCCAGCCAGCAGCCGACCAGTTATTGGCTTATCGCCGTAGCGTTGCCGGTAACCTGCGTTGGAGTGACATCCAGTGGACCGGGCAGTACCGAACATTCGACCATCACGCTCGTCGATTGGCCGTTGTGGGCAATGCTGACGCGGGGATCTCCCCCGGCAACGTCCGCAGCTATGCTGCGCGCGGATGATTCGTCACCGGTAACCACAAACTCGCGTGCAGCCGCTGCCGCGGCACTTTGGCAGTCCATGGAAACGATGACCACACGTCCTATTGCCAGTATCAGCCCGGCGATGGCGATAACGCTGGGCAATACGATCGCGAATTCGGCGGTGGCCGATCCTGTGCATAGGTCTGGCGGCAGTCTGGCGAGCCACCATCGGCATGTCATGGTCTTCATGGCTGTCACCCGACTTTCAGAGCCTGTTTGATGATGTTGGTCAGCAACGTCTTGATGGCGTCCGATTTCAGGATGGCGACCAGCACTGCCGCAAAGCCTGTAGCCGCAACGAGCACGACTGCGTATTCCGCAGTGGCTGCGCCTTCTTCGGGCTCAGCCATGAGGGTGCGGAAGCGTGCGTCCATGAGGCATAGCCGTTCTTTTGCCTTGGCGTTCAGCGTGGCCACACGAGCCTTGCTGTGTGCGAAGATGCCGGCCTGCCCGTCGACGATGACGGGGATAGGGGTATTCATTGGCGTTCCTTTCGGTAAGGAGGGGAAGCTGCGCAGTGGCTTCGCACCTTCCCCATGCGTGTGTGAGTGGTTGGCCCCCGCGCCGGGTTGACGCGGGGTGCATACCACTGTGGACTATCAACGCTTCATGCACCAGGAAAAACGGGGGATGTGGTTCTAGCTTGCCGAGTTATCCACACCCCGACGTGTCGTCCACCACAAATGTGGATAACCAAACGCAGCCAAGTGCAATACCGAGCGATACAACAAAATTCAGCCCAAGCGCACTCGGTTCACGCCTACATTCACATCATGAAGGACGCAATCGCCGGAATGACTCCTACCAGCACGAATGCCGGCAGAAAACATAGCCCTGTAGGCATCAGTAGCTTTACCGACAGCTTCGCGGCATTCCGTTCGATGGCAGCACGCTCGTCACGGTCCAGCTGTTCAATGGCGGATTCGAGGCGCACGCCAGGCATATCGCCATGCGTCCATGACGATTCCAAAGCCGATTGCAGCAGTCCAAGATCTCGTTGCGTGGTATTCGTATCTTCCCCGGATGGACTATCAGCTGGCGCACCCTCATGCTGAACAGCCATAGCGGCATGCCACGCATCAGCCCAGGGAACCCCTCTGGTCAGGGAGCTCCCGACCTCGCTCATGCGAGCACCGCAGTCGTCGCCGACGGCTTTGCCCACCATGTCAAGCGCCCGGGGAATCGAAGAGCCTTGCCGCAATGACACCTGCAACATGCGCAATATGAGTATGGTCCATGACGACCCGCAATCATGCGCTGCAGCCGGCTCCTCACACGGCAAGCGGCTGTCATGACGAACCGGAACCTTATACAGCCAACTAGCAATCGCCGCACAGCCTGCCGCGGCGTGCACCCACACCGTACTCATAATCCGCTGCCTTTCAACAATGCCCGCATCCATGCCAAGCCGGCAGCATAACAACATCCTCCCAATGTCAGGCAGACCACACCGCGCGGCGATCCAATCAAGAACGCCAATGGTCCAGCTCCCAGAAGCTCGCCCAATGCCACGGTGACGGCCGGAAGTGCGCTCAGCAGCCCCACAGTGGCTTTAGGCACGGCGCATGCTTGCGATCGCAGGTTTTGCATCAGCCTCATCTGCCGGTAAGCAGTCAATACCGCTTCCAGACATGGCACCGCTTGGCAACCGAGCTCATCGCTCAAAACCGCTGCGGCGGTGACCCCGCGTGCAGCTTCAAGTACCTGCGCTGGTGATTCGTCGGGCAGACGCCGCTGTTCGAACATTGCTATGAGCCGTTCCACAGTAATGCGATGAGTGGCGAAGCGTCTGCTGGATTGTTCCTCGAATGCTTCAACCAATGTGCCGCCACCTCGCAATCGCGCGATGGCGGACGTAATCACCTGTGCAACGCCCACGCGAGGTGAGTCGGCATATCGAGGTTCGTTTATGGCTGCGGAATCGACCGTGCGCTCTTTACCAGCCAGCTGGCGCAATCTTCCGGACTTCTTCCCCGGCCATATCAGCACCGCGAGCGCCGCCAGAACAGCACACCACATCATCACCCACCACCATTCGGCCCGGGAACGATGCCCCATCGTTCAATGAAGCGCCCCCATTCGGCGGCATACCGAGGAGGATGGCGGCCATTCCATACCGCCAGCGGTGTTCCTGCCAGTTCACCATGTGCTACGCGCAGTTCGCCGATCTGCGTGATACGCCGCTGTCCGTTCACTCGCTCCAAATGCACCACCGCGTCGAAAGCACCTGCCGCCAGCATGGCCAACGCCTGTGGACTGACTCCGGCAAGCAATCCAAGCGAAATCAACCTGGACGGCACTCGGTCCACGCCGTCCGCATGCACGGTGGTCATGCCGCCGTGGTGACCGGAATTGAACGCGCGCAGTAGGTCAACGATTTCCGCACCACGGCATTCGCCCAGCACCACGCGGTCGGGGCGCATTCGCAATGTCGCTTTGACCAAGTCCGCCAGGCTTATGGCTCCGACGCCCTCCACATTCGCCTCGCGTGTTACCAACGAGACGTGATCGCCGCGTCCCAGTTCCCCCAGTTCACGAACTTCCTCTACGGTGACGATGCGCTCGTTCACGTCGCATTGCGCCAGCAGCGCCTTGAGCAAGGTGGTCTTGCCCGCTCCTGTTCCGCCGGTAATTAGCACTGTGGCATGTTTGCGCACCAATCCCACGAACGTCGGCAGCCAAGCAGCCGGGAATACGCCTAATTTGCTCAGGTGCTGTAGCGATGCCATGGTTCGGTCAGGGAATCGTATGGAAATCGCGGCACCTTGTGGCACCAATGGGGCAATCACCGCATGCACGCGGATGCCATCTGGACTGGCGGCGTCCGCTATCGGGCAGGCATCATCCAGTCTGCGCCCAAGCTGCGCGCACAGTTGGACGGCGTATTCTCGAACTACTTGCGGCGAGCGGAACGGCACATGCAATACTGTTTCGCGCATGCCATTGCCGCGGTCCGCCCAAACGCGGCCATCACAGGTCACCGCCAAATCGGTAACCTGCGGGTCGGATGCCACATCATTCAATAGACCGAAGAACACAGTTCTGGGCACTGCGCCGGGCTCATCAGCCCGAGTGATTACGGCAGCCATAGCATCACTGGTCCTTGTGAGAAGTTCCCGAAACCGGGCGAATGGCCTGTTCTACGAGATCGGCAAGCAAGTTCATGGCTTTACGACTGCCTTTGGTCACCGATCTGATGCCGAGGCCTTCCAGTACGTCTCCGCACAGATTGACACTTGGCTTGACAGGACCCAATACCGTGGCGGTCAAGTAGTCCTGCGCCTCGCCAATACCCACGTGCCCTCTCCCACGTGGAGCGCCACGTGGTTCCACGCCGACAATATGTGGCGCTTCACAGCCCCAAGAATCCAGTCTGGACCGGTGCGCTTTGGCCCTAGCCAATCCCATTACCGACAATTCCGCGGCAATCACCTGCATGCCACTGCGTAAATCGGGCACGGTCTCAATGAGTCCCCCTTGCCCGGCGTCCACGATGACGACGTCGTTCGCTTCCGCCAAAGCCCGGATGGCCGCTTGGACTTCCCACCAGTCAGGCTGGCGCGCGCTCCAAGGATCGTAGGGAAGTACTCGCACACCCTCCCACGTCATCAGCTCATGGTTCATCGCCTCACCCTCGATACGGCCGAGGGGCGCGTCGACTTGGCTGAACCGTAAGCCCGGCTCTCGTTCTACACCAAGTAGCAGATCAAGGCATCCGGCCACGAAATCAGCGTCTATGAGAACGCAGCTGTGTTCACGTCTCGCCAATGTCCATGCAAGCATGGAAGCCATGACACTCAACCCCACGCCTCCATGGCCTGACGTCATCGTCACAATGTTATGAAAGCTGGAGTCTGTAGTTAGGGCGAGTGCCGGAGCCTCGCCCGATCTCTGCCGTTCGCATGAGGCCAACGGCCTGGGCGGCGGAGTGTAGTAGCGATGCGCTGGAATCGGCGCATCGTCCGTGGGCAGCGGAATGCCCGGAGGTGCTACCGCTGGCGAGGTGATCCTACGCGCCACGCGGGGTGAGGTATTGCTATTCATAAGCCGATTGAAACGTGTCCGAGTTCAATGCTCAACACGAATCGACCATTGTGGTTCTAGCTTGCCGAGTTATCCACACCCCGGCATGTCGTCCACGACAAATGTGGATAACCACGGTGCTGTTTCACGCCCATCTCATGCAAAAGGCCCTGACCTCATATGCACGGTCAGGGCCTTCATTTTCACGACGATTCCTTATGCGGTAATCTACATTTCTTGCTTACTTATCGAGGTTCTTGATGCCGTCTTCCATGACGTCCAGCTGAGCATCGGTCACCTTGGCCGGCTTCTTCTTGCCGAACTTGGCCTTGAACAGACCGATGATGGTCGGGGCGAGCGAGACCAGCAGAATCAGCACGATCACCAGCTCGAAGTGATCCTGCACGGCCGGAATGTTGCCGAAGAAGTAGCCCAGCAACGTGAACAGCGTGGACCAGCACAGGCCGCCGAGCACTGAGAACGGCGTGAAACGGCTCCAACGCATACCGGAAATACCGGAAATGAACGGCATGAACGTACGAATGAACGGGAAGAAGCGGCCCAGGAACACAGCCAGCGGGCCCCACTTCTCAATCATGTGCTCGGTTTTGGCCAAACGCTCCGGGGTCAAGGCCTTCACCTTGCCGGACTGGATGATACGGCGGCCAAAGAAATGACCGATGAAGTAGTTGCACTGGTCGCCGATAATCGGCGCGCACCAAACCACCGGCAGCAACCAGAACAGCGGCAGCGCGGCCTTGCCGGTCGCAGCATCCGGGGCTGCGAACACGCCGGCCGCGAACAACAGCGAATCACCGGGCAGGAACGGGAAGAACACCACGCCCGTTTCGATGAATACGATGAGGAAGATGAATCCGAGGGTCGGCGCCACGCCCATGGCAATCCAACCGGCAATCGCGGCACGCGGATCCTTCAGCAGTTCGAGGATGAAATTAACGAAGCCCATGTGATTCCTATGAGTCCTATACGTCTATATGTGTGAACAATCTGTCCAATAACCAGACATTCGTCTGAAAACCGTCAACCACTCTACCAGTCGCCCCGATACAAGAGGGGGCCACCGGAACCTCATAGCAGCCATTACTGCCATCTTCCTTACAAATATGGCGTGCTTCGCTGGTATATCGTCAACACATTCCACCGCTCATGAAGAGAACTGCATGCGCGGTGATGTAATCAATTACTCACCAAGACGCTGGCGCACGAAACCGTCCAGCGCGGCCGCATCGATACCGTCATACGATTCTATGGACGCGAACTGGCCCAGGCCGGAAGTATCCGTGCGAATCCAGCCGGTCTGCGCAATCAGAGTCGCGCCCGATGCCGCACCGGCCTGAAGTCCAACCGAAGAATCCTCGAGCACCACGCACTTGGCCATGTCTTCACGGGCGATGCCAAGCTTGTCGGCTGCGGCCAGGTAGGGCGCGGGGTTCGGCTTGTGTTCGTACGGATCGTCGCCACAGACGTAGCCGGCGAACAGTCCCTCAGACTGCTTCATGATGTTCTCCGCCATACGGCGCGGCGAAGTAGTGACCAGCATGGATGGGATGCCGGCCTCATTGAGCGAGCGCAACACGTCTTGCACACCAGGAATCCACGGCAGACGTTCGACCTCCGCCTTGAACACATAATCCTTGAGCTGCTTGTCGATTTCGGGAACGCTCAATGTGCAGCCATGCGCAATCATGACCTCTGCCACGTGAGCCACCGGAGTGCCGGAGCACGCCCAACCGAGGTCCTCGTTCCACTCGCCGCCATTGTTGTGCGCGATTTCGATTTCGCCGTCATGCCAAAGCGGTTCCGAATCGATAAGCGTTCCATCCAAATCCCAAAACACGGCCTTGAGCAACATGGTTACCTCCGTTCGCATGCCCGCACGCCAATTGGCGCCTTTACTCTTGCTGCATTCCATTGCACCAACCGGATGCGACAACCATAGCGCGTCAGCACACCGCCCCTGCGCCTCAGCGCATGGTCAAACCACCATCGACGTGCAGACATTGCCCGGTAATGAAGCCGGCCATGTCGGACGCCAACAACGCGACCCCTCCGGCGATGTCATCGGGACGGGCAAGGCGGCCAAGAGGCGTCATGGCAATGATTCGTTCACGAACATCCTCGGTGGTGGCTGCGCTGGATGCGGTTCCGGCCGTCAAACCTGCGGCAATGGCATTAACGGTAATGCCGAAGCCGCCCAGCTCCTGGGCCAGAGAGCGGGTCATGCCGACCAAGCCGCCTTTGGCAGTGATATACGAATGGTAGGGCACGATGGGCGAATCGACCAGATTGCTGGAGATGTTGATGATACGCCCGGAGGTCTGGGCTCGCATCAGCGGCACCACATGTGAGCACATCAGATATGCACCATGCAGGCATCCCTCGATCTGTGCGCTAAACTCATCCCAATCGCCTCCAGCAAAAGTGGAACGGCGACGCGGGTCAAAGGAGAAGCGCCCGAAAGCATTATTCACTAAGATGTCCACGCCGCCGAATGAGTCGACAGCGGCACCCACCAGCTTGGAAGATTGCGATTCATCGCAAACATCCGCCTGTACAGCTATAGCCAAGCCTCCCAGCGAGTGGATGTCTTCAACAGTGCGCTGCGCGCTGGCAGCGTCATGTACGTAATTGATGACGACAGCGGCTCCGTGCGATGCCAGGCATTTCGCCACGGCCGCTCCTATGCCCTTGCCGGAACCGGTGATGATCGCTGTTCTGCCATCCAGATTCACCATTGGACGCCGTGCCATATCGCTTTGCTCTGTCATCACCCTTGCCTTTCGCCCCGCTACCAGCCCCTGCTGCCCGCAACAGCACAGGCCTATTCCATATCCATATCGAACGAATCGCCGTACGTGTCGCTGTCGCGTTCGACATCCACCGCGCGCAACAGATCGATGAGATTGAAGCCCCCATCATGATGCCAGCCGGATTTCGCCCGATCCATCTCACCGAGCGGACAGATACGATTCACACCGACCTCGGCCAATGTATCTGCAAGACCAAACAGTCTGGTCGAATCCACAGCGACACCGCAGCTCTGCAGCCAGCCACGGCAGGAAGTCAATCTTCTGGCAGCGTCCAACAAATCTGGCACCGCCACCACGTTGACGGTGCGGTTCAACGGCGACATCAGCGAAGCAACATCCTCGTCGGCACCACTACCGTCAAGTTCTCGATACAGCACCGACCATGCCGTGCTATGGCCACTGGCGAACACCGCGGCCTTCCCGCCCATCAAGGCTCTCATCTCAGCGTCGGTGCGCGCCCGCTGAATGGCCACGTTCTCGGCGTCACTCAATACGGAGCGCGGATATTTGCGCTGCTGATTCTCAAGCTCGCCACCGAGCAGCTGAGCCACTTCACGAGGGGTGAGGGCTCCATCAGTCTCCACGAACACGGTCTGCGGAGCCAGGCAGCTTTGCTGGTCATATGTGGCGATGTCAACAGCCACACGATGCACGGTATCGGCATAGGTATCAGGGCGCAAAGCCTCTCGACCAATGAACGCCAACCCGACTTTTGCTCCGTAACCTAGACAGGGCTTGGATCCGGCGACTTTGCCCGCAATCAATTTGGTAGTCTGCGAAGAACCGTAAACAATCACGGCATCGGCCACATCGATGGCTGAATCCTCGAGCTGCTGCGAGCCGCCCTTCCATGGAACCACCGCAATGGCATCAGCGAGGTCGGAATTGACCATCGCAATGCTGCGAGCAAAGAACGCAGGCATCACCGGTTCGGAAAATGAAGATTTGCCAAGAATCGCGCCTTTGACCAGCAGGGTCATCGCCATGCTCCACACGGGAATCCCCGGCACATTGCTGGAGAACACCTGATAGGTGAGCGCCGGGCCCACATATTTAGAGTATCCCCCCGCCTTGTTCGGCCGGAATTCGTCGAGCATGGACGGCTGACCGATTTCGGAGTCCAGGAACCGGAGCAGTTCACGACGCCTGAACTGGCGCATATACCGTTTGAGCTCAATCCGCACCATGTCAGGCTCATATCCGGTGATTGCGGGAATCAGCAGTTCAGCCTGACGCCGCAGCTCAAAATCCGAATCGGCCCATAGTTGGGCCGCGTCGGCCACGATGTCGAGAATATCGTTGACACTCATCGCGGCAAGCGTGCGGTTGCGAACATCGGCAAGCTGCTTGGCAAGGGAAGTCACCTTTGGGCCATCCAGTCGCGGATAGCGCAAACGCTTCACCCCATCCGATGTGGCGACCTCATAGATTTCGTAATCCGAAACATCCGCTCCCGAGGGCAGATGGAAGACATCAATGGCCTGACTCACAGATTCGTCAGCGGTTGGCACTGATGACCTCGTCCACTGCGATTGAGCAACCACGGGCCTCGGCTCCCTTCGCCCGGCCCTGCAGCAGGAATCCGTTCGGAGTCCGATGGCCAAGATCCTCGGTCAGAATACCGATGCAGGAATTCCAATTGGCAAGGTCGTAATGGGCTATCACACCAGTCTCACCATCCTTGACGGGAGTCAGCGTCTCCGGATCAAGGAAGACCGTGCGCACCCAGGCGGGGTTCGCCTTGAGATAGTTGCTGGTGCCATCCGTATACCACGACAGAATATTTTGGTCATAGATCTGCGAGCTCAACTCGGTCATGCCATACATGTTGACGCAGTGGTGGCGCGGCACCCCCAGTGTCTGTTCCAGCTCATCAAGCATCTGGTCTTCGGTGATGTCACGCTTAGTGCTCTTGAAGCCGCCAGTGTCGAACAAGCGGCTATCGGGGGCCAGCGCGAACGTCAGATCATGCTCATGCAGGTAATCGAGCAGATACAGGTAGGATGACGAGACACCCATCAGCATCACCGGTTCGCCGTCGGACACCGCACGATTGAGGAAATCGATGATGCCATCGAATTTGAGCCCATGTTCATCGAAGAACACGCCGCTGCCTTCGCTGCCGCAGAGTTCCACGGCCTTGGTGAGATACCGCGACAGGGAGGAGTTCTGGTTCATGTCCCACGCCGGAGAGATCACAGCAATGCGAATGCGTTCACGATCCGGCATGATGAAATGGCGGAACGGCACAATCATCGATTCATCCCACACCTCAAGATCGGGGTGGAAGTTGCGCCCACGCATCTTGCCGCCATGCGTGGTTCCGCTCGTCATGAATACGGCTTTGCACTGCTCGGTCGGTATGGTCGAAAGGTCAAGGTGCTTGAACCCGTCCACCGGCATCGGCGGAATCTCCCGCCAATCCTTGAGCGTTGCGGGGGTGACGCGTTTAGCCGCGCAGTAACGACGGTACGGCAGATCATACGTGTACTGATAGATGAACACGTCGCGCGCCAACGCACCAAACGCCTCTTCCGGGGCCTGCTCACAGCCATAGGTATGGATAAAATCCAGAATCCCGCGCTTGATACGACGCGCGTCATCCATCACATCAGTCATTGCATCGCTCCTGTCAATATCCAATATCAACCAGCATTATCGTTCATCGTGCGCCGCAACGCCAGTCCCATCCGCCGGATCGGCTGCTGGAACATCCATGGACGCCGGCGCACGATGCTTCGCCACCAAATCCGGAAGAGCGATGAACAGCGCATTGAGAATGATGGCGCTGAATACACCGACCATGATGTTGTTGCCAAAGAACACGCTTGCGCCGCCGGTCAGGCCGGAGAGCGCCTTGGGCAGGGCGATGCCGAGCAGCAGAGACATGCCGATGACCGTTTGACGGCGCTCGTCATCAGCGACCTTGCGCAAGGCTCGCAGACCGGTCACGATCAGGCTGGCCGCAGCCGGCAGGAAGATGCCTCCGACGACTGCCGAGGGAATGACGGACAGCAGCGCGCCCGCCTTTGGCACGAAGCCCAGAATCAGCAACAGAATGGCGGCGATGATCACAGGCGTGCGCGTGCGCAGCTTGCCTTCGCCGGTCAGGTTGAGCAGGCCGACATTTTGCGGGTATGCGGTGGTGGTGAATCCACCAATCAGCGAGGAAATGGCCGAACCTGCCGCCTCGCCGGCGAGGCCGTAGCGCACCTGCTTGCGTTCGAGGGTCGTGCCTTGAATCTCGGAAGCCGCCTGATAGACGCCGAGAGCCTCCATGACGGCAACCATATAGGCGATGAAGAACGGAATGAAGATCTTCCAGTCAAACGTAAACGGCCCGTAAGGCATGAAGGTCGGCAGGCCCAACCATCCCTTGGAAGCCACAGGAGAGAAGTCCACCATGCCAAACACTGCGGCGACCACGGTGCCGACGACAAGCGCGATGAGGAATGAGAACGACTTAAGCAGACCCTTACCGAGCAGCGACAGGACAAGCACAATCGCCGTGGTCAGGATCGACACGGTCAGGATGTGCGGATCGGCAAACGTCTTGTCGCCGGGAGCCCCGCCTAGAAACTCGCTCAGCGTGAATCCGGACAGCGAAACACCGACCATAAAGATGACCACGCCCGAGATCATCGGAGAGAACAGGAACCTCATCCGCTCTATCACACCGGTCAGGCACAGCAACAGGAACACAAGCGAAGCGATGAGAATGGACGAACTCGCCGCCCCCAGCATGCCAGCCGTACCTGCCGCGATCATCAACGCGTCAAACGCGGCTGACGGCCCCTGCACCACCGGCAGGCGAACCAGCCGAGTGGCCTGGATCAGAGTAACCAGGCCGGAGACGATGAAGATGGCGTTAATCATGTTCGACGACAGGGCAATAGGTAAGCCGATTGCTCCGGCCACGAATACCGGATCAAGCCAAACATTGGAAACGAACACATGCTGGAAACCCAGCAGTATGTTCTGGGCGGTCAGCTCCTTGCGTATTGACATACGCTTCCTCTCTCTCAACGCGCATATGGGATGCCGAGCCGAACAGAGGAGTTCAACCGTCGTATTCCCTACGCGAGTGTTAGCTCACAGGTTCGAAGGGCTCGGCACATACCGTCTCAGCCTAAAGCACCCCTTACGAATCGGTTTTCGCACGTCACCGTAACAAACCTTGACATCTCCGTCAAGAAAATTCGTGCTCTTTTCGGCAGCTGCCCGATGTGAGATAACAAACAGTTTTACGAATGGAGAAGGAATCGAAGCAATGCGGCCAGACTCACCAACCCCACAGGACCATGGACTTGGAGTCGGCGGGAGTGAAGTTGGAGTCGCCGGTGGTGCAGGCAGCGGTATCGGCGGCGGTATCGCGACCGGGCAGTTCGCGGGTTTCGCGGCGGATGGCGTTGCGCCAGAGGCGGGCGCGGTTGGAGCGTTGCACCTCCACGATGTTGCCGTCTCGGCCAGCGGCGAAGACGCTTTCCTGGTCGCCGGTTTGCATGCGCTTGACTTCACGGCGCAACTGTCGATTCTCTTCTTCGAGCTCAAGGATGCGCGCGATACCGGAAAGATTGATGCCCTCATCCTGACTTAGGCGCTGAGCTCGGGTCAGGCGGGCAATGTCGCGCAGGCAGTAGCGGCGTGCGCCGCCATCGGTGCGCTGCGGACGGACCAGACCCAGCCGGTCGTACTGGCGAAGGGTCTGGGGGTGGATGTTGGCCAGTTCGGCGGCCTGGCCGACGGTGAAGATGGGCAGTTCGATATCGAAGCCGACATCATCGGCTCCGTCGAGATCGGCCCTGCCCATCACCAGCGCGGTTGCGCACATTGCGTACAACTGCTTCATTTGGTTGGCTAACCGCGCCATTGTTCACCTCCTGATTACAGGCTGAGATAGTCGCCGGCTTTTTCGTCGAATTCTTTGGCGGCGTGCTTGACCGCCAGACCCGGCTTGGCGGGGATCATGATCTGCACGCGGCCGATCAGGTCGCCCGGCTGGTTGCCGCGCTGGACACCGAGTCCCGCGAGCTTGACCTCCACGCCGGAGCTGGAACCGGCCGGCACCTTGAAGGTGACGGGATTGCCGTCGATGTCCTTGGCCTCGACCTTGCCACCGGCCACGGCCTGGCCCACGGTGACGGGCAGGTCCATGACGATGTCGTGGCCGCGCATCGAGAACGCGGCATCGGGCTTGACGGTGACGTGCAGGTACAGGTCACCGGCCTTGCCGCCATTGATGCCCGGCTTGCCCTTGCCGGCAAGCTTGATTTTCTGGCCGTCCTTGACGCCCGCAGGCACGTGGGCCTTGAACTTCTTGCCGTCCACGGACAGGGACACGGTAGCGCCCTTGACCGCCTGACGCAAGGTCAGGCTGATTTTGGAGTTGCGGTCCTCGCCGTTTTCGGGGCGCGGGGCCTCCTCATAGCCATAGCCGCCGGCATTGCCGTACGCCTGCTGGCTGTAGCCGCCTTGGCCTGCAGCACCGCCGAACATCGAGAAGATGTCGTTGATGTTGTTGGGGCCGCCGCCCGAAGTGGAGAAGCGGATGCGCGAGCCATTGCCGCCGGCACCCTGGCCGAACATGGAACCAAAGATGTCGGAGAAACCGGAAGCATCGAAGCCGCCGGCGCCGGAACCGCCGGCGAAGCGGGCGCCGCCCATGCCGAACTGACGAATCGCGTCGTACTTCTGGCGATCTTCCTTCTTGCTCAGCACGTCATAGGCTTCGGAGATGTCCTTGAACTTCTCCTCGGCTTCCTTGGTCTTGTTGACGTCAGGATGGTATTTGCGGGCGAGCTTGCGGTACGCCTTCTTGATGTCGTCGTCCGAAGCGTCCTTGGAGACACCAAGGACTTTGTAGAAGTCTTTGCTGAGCCATTCGTTTTCAGCCATTCATGTCTCCTTTCGTATACGTTCTTCGCGTTGGCTCCCCTCATCGAGGGGAGCCAACATGTCATCGGTCTTGCGGGGAGGCCACGACCACACGGGCGGCGCGGATTACGCGGTCGCCGATGCGGTAGCCGGCCTCAACCACGGTGTCAACCGTTTCCTTTTCGGCATTCGCGTCCGGCTTGTGCAGGATCGCGTCATGTTTGGTGGGGTCGAAGTCCTCGCCCTTTTCGCCGAACTTCTCGACGCCGAACTTCTCGAAGGCTTTGTCGATCTTGGTGGCAACGGCCTTGAACGAGTCGTCCATCTCGCTGTGTTCGCGAATGCGGTCGATATCGTCGAGGGCGGGCAGCAGCGCGGTCAGCACGTCGATGATGCCGTGCTGGCGGAAGCGCTCCTGCTCCTTCTGCGTGCGATTGCGGTAGTTGATGAACTCCGCACGTTCGCGCTGCAGGGCTTCGAGGTAGTCTGCGGCTTCCTTCTTGGCCTTGCCGAGGGGGGTGAGGGTGTCTTCGGAATCGGAGGGAGCGGAATCGGACGAGCTATCGCTCGGCTGTTCCGCTCCGGCGTTCGCCGGGGTCTCTCCCTCAGTCGCGGACTTCGCCGCGCCAGCTCCCTCGTCAGAGGAAGCTTGGGATGCGGTCTCGGCTTTGGCCGAGTCCTGCGGCGCGGCGGAAGCGGCACCCTCAGCGGCCTGGTCGGGATCCGGCAGGTCGTTCAGGTAGTCGTCCTTGTTGAACTCGGACATCACTTGTTGTCCTTGTCGTCATCGTCGTCCACGACCTCGGCCTCGACGGTGTCGTCGTCGGAACCGGAGGCGGAGCCAGCGGAAGCGCCAGCGCCGGCAGCGCCAGCCGCACCGGCACCAGCCGCGGCACCCTCGGCACCCTGCTGGGCGTAGAGGACCTGGCCGATCTTCTGGGCGGCGGTCATCAGCTCGGTCTGAGCGGTCTTGACCTTCTCGGTGTCGTCACCCTTCAGGGCCTCCTTCAGGGCGTTGACCTTGTCGGTGACCTCCTTGACGATGTCGTCGGAGAGCTTGTCCTTGTTGTCGTTGACGAGCTTCTCGGTGGAGTAGGCGAAGGCCTCGGCCTGGTTGCGGGTCTCGGCGTCCTCCTTGCGCTGCTTGTCCTCAGCCTCGTGAGCCTCGGCTTCCTTGACCATGCGGTCGATCTCGTCCTTCGGCAGGCCGGAACCACCGGTGATGGTCATGGACTGCTCCTTGCCAGTGCCCTTGTCCTTGGCGGACACGTGCACGATGCCGTTGGCGTCGATGTCGAAGGTGACCTCGATCTGCGGGACGCCACGCGGAGCCGGAGCGATGCCGGTCAGTTCGAAGGTGCCCAGCGGCTTGTTGTCGCGTGCGAACTCACGCTCACCCTGGTAGACCTGGATCAGCACGGACGGCTGGTTGTCTTCAGCGGTGGAGAAGACCTCGGAGCGCTTGGTCGGGATGGCCGTGTTGCGATCGATGAGCTTGGTCATGATGCCACCCTTGGTCTCGATACCGAGGGACAGCGGGGTCACGTCGATAAGCAGAACGTCCTTACGGTCGCCCTTGATGACGCCGGACTGCACGGCGGCGCCGACAGCCACAACCTCATCCGGGTTCACGGACTGGTTCGCTTCCTTACCGCCGGTAAGCTCCTTGACCAGGTCCTTGACGGCGGGCATACGAGTGGAGCCGCCGACGAGCACCACGTGGTCGATGTCGCTCACCGAGATGCCGGCATCGTGCAGCACGTTGTTGAACGGCGTGCGGCAGCGGCCCAGCAGGTCGGAGGTCATCTCCTCGAAGTGCGCGCGGGTCAGGGTCTCGTCCAGGTGCACCGGGGTGCCGTCGGGGGTCATGGCCAGGTACTGCATGGAGATGCTGGTGGAAGAGGAGGAGGAGAGTTCCTTCTTCGCCTGCTCGGCGGCTTCCTTCAGGCGCTGCAGCGCGATCTTGTCCTTGGACAGGTCGACGCCGTACTTGTTCTTGACTTCGGAAACCAGCCAATCGATGATCTTCTGATCCCAGTCATCGCCACCGAGGTGGTTGTCGCCGTTGGTGGCCTGAACCTGGATGGTGGAGAAGCCGTCGTCATCCTTGCCGATCTCCAGCAGGGAGACATCGAAGGTGCCGCCGCCGAGGTCGAAGACCAGGATGCGCTCGTCTTCCTTGCCTTTCTCAAGGCCGTAGGCCAGAGCGGCTGCGGTCGGCTCGTTGATGATACGCAGGACGTTCAGGCCGGCGATCTTGCCGGCGTCCTTGGTGGCCTGACGCTGGGCATCGTTGAAGTATGCCGGGCAGGTGATGACGGCGTCGGTGACGGGCTCGCCGAGGTATGCCTCGGCATCCCTCTTCAGCTTCATCAGGATCTGCGCGGAAATCTCCTGCGGGGTCCACTTCTTGCCGTCGATGTCGACGGTCCAGTCGGTGCCCATGTGGCGCTTGACGGAAGAAATAGTGCGGTCAACGTTGGTCACGGCCTGACGCTTGGCCACTTCGCCGACAAGGATCTCGCCGGACTTGGAGAAGGCCACCACGGACGGCGTGGTGCGCGCGCCTTCAGCGTTGACGATAACGGTGGGCTCGCCACCTTCAAGAGTTGCGATGCAGGAATTCGTGGTTCCCAGATCGATACCAACTGCGCGTGCCATAATGTGTGCTCCTTTGTGGGACTTGCGATTGCCCGGCCGGCGCCGCCGTTCGCCACGACCTGTTCGGGTTGTGACGCGCGGTGTGCGCGAGCCGTCTCGCACGTGTTCGTTCTTTCGTTCTTCGCCCGGGTTTCGGTCGGTTCCTTGTGCGGTTCCTCTCGGTTGTGGGGTTTGCATTCGCAGCCGCCCATTCCCGTGCTTCCGAAACTTGAGCCTACACCACTCAACTTTAAACCGCAAGTGCATATTCCCGGATTCGGCAAAAAACTTGAGCGATTCTCACTCAGGTTTCTGCGAAGCGCGGCACACGGCACGTATCGCGTCACAACCAAAAGCTGCCGGAAAACCATCGCCCGCCGGGCATCGGCTCGGCGGGCGATGGTTTTCCGGCGGCTGGACGACTCGGGATTACCGGTCGGCCAAGGCCGAATCAGTTGTTCCTGGCGTTACGCGCGGCCTTGATGAGCATCGCGATCGCAACCAGCATCACAGCCGCGATGGCGATGGCCATAACGGCGGTACCGGTGGCGCCCAGCGGGCCGGAGACCGCGGAATCGTTCGGTACCTTGCCCGAAGCGATCACGCCGTTCTTGTCGGCGCCCGGCTTCTTGTCGGCGGAGCCGGCGGCCGGCGCCTGGATGGCGACGGTCGCGACCTTGCCGGACTGGCGACCGGTGACGGTGAGCGTGTACTCGGCACCTTCCGACATCTTGTCGAGCGCGATCGAAGTGGTCTGCGCGGGCTTGACGCGCACGCCGGACAACGGGGTGCTGGAATCGGACTTGGACACCACGGTGCCGTTCTTGTCCTTCAGTTCGTAGCTGAGCAGCGCGTCGCCGTTGAAGCCGTCGACATTGGCGACGTACTTGCCGGCCTGTGTGCGGGAGACCTTCACGGTGCCGTCCTTGGAGAGCGCGTTCTGCTCGTCGGGGGAGGTGGCCAGGCCCAGGGCGCCGGCGATGGTGTAGAAGTTATCGGTCTGATCGGTCAGGCCGATGACGCGCTGGGCGCCGGGGCCGGAAGCGGCGATGCGCAGCTGGGTGCCGGTGTGCTCCATGTCGCCGCCGTTGTAGCCGCCTTCGGCGTCGGTGGAGGCTTCCTGGGCGGTGCCGTAGGAGACGACCATGTTGTTGCCGTCGGCGGACTTGAGCACGGTGGACAGCGCGTAGGCCGGCTGGGCGTTGAGGACCTGGGAGGTGTGCGCATGATCGGCGGTGACGATCACCAGCGTGTTCGTGAGGTCCACGTTCTTGATGGCGTAGGCGATGGCCTGGTCGAAGTCGTCGGTCTCGCCGATCTGGCCGCAAGCGTTGGCGTTGTGGTCCTGCTTATCGATCGAAGCGCCTTCGACCTGCAGGAGGAAGCCGTTCTTCTGACCGTTCGGGTTGGCGTTGAGCAGATCGAGCGCCTTCTTGGTCATGTCCTTGAGTGAGGCGCCACGGTTGCCGAGCCAGGCGTCATTCGGGGTGCACACGGTCGGGTTTGCGTCCTTGGCCGGATCCTTGGCGGTGGCCTCGGACGGGTTGAACTTGGTCGGCATGTTGCCGTCGCTCATCAGGGCGAGCACCGGCTGGCCATCCTTGTACTGCAGGGCGTTCATCGCGGCCGGGTCGTTCTCAACGGTCTGGAAGCCCATGTCCTTGGCCTGCTCCCACACGGTCTTGCCCTTGTATTCGCCGCCCTGCACGGTCTGGCGGAAGTACTTGGAACCACCGCCGATGGTCACATCGGCGCGGGTGTCGAGCAGCTGCTCGGAGATGGAGCCGATGCCGCCGTTTTCCTTGAGCTGGTTGGCGAGGCACTGCTTGGAGGCGTTGTTGGTCTTGCCGTCGGTCTTGCCCTGCGGGCCGTAGCAGGCACGCTCGGTGGAGTGCGATTCCAGCACGGCCGGGGTGGCGTCCTGGATCTCCGCGGTGGACACGTTGCCGGTGGCCTTGCCGGCGGCCTTGGCCAGCTCGAAGAGGTTCAGCTGCGGGTTGCCGTAGATGTCGACGTCGACGGCGTTGTTGTAGGTCTTGGTGCCGGTCGCCCATGCGGAGCCGGACGCGGAGGAATCGGTGACGGGGGTGAGCTTACCCGGGTTGGGGTTGGCGACCAGCTTGCCGGCGCCATCCTTGCCGACGGCGCTGTCCTTGCTGCCGTCGCCGAGCGAGAAGGTCGTGTACTGGCCGGTGCCCGCCTGCACGTCGTCAAGCGCGCCGGGCTGACCGACCGCGTCCAGACCATCGAAGTGGCCGTTGGCGCCTTTCAGATAGTCGCGGGCGACGGTGATTTCCGAATCGCCCATGCCGTCGCCGATGAACAGCACGACGTTCTTCGCGCTCTTGTTGCCGATGGCGGCGATGCGCTGCGCGGCGCCGTGCTTGGCGAGCTCGGCGACCGACTTGCCGTTGGGGCTGTAGGTGCCGTTCGCGGCATCGACAGCAAACGCCGGAGCGGCGAGCGCGCCGAGCGTCGCGATGGAGGCGATCGCCGCTACGGCGCTCGTCAAAGCCTTGTGATTGCCCATTGTTCTTCCTTCTTCCATGCAGTGTCATCTGCGCCGTCCGGCCCGCACTCCTCCGGCCGCACCCGTTTGGCCACGTCCGTCGTCGTCACGCCTTCCAGCTTCGCGGAACCGTTCCGCACCTGCATTGCTTGGATCTTTCGATTCCGGATTTCACGGTAGGCCTCACAAGCCAACGTCCGGATACCGCCGGAAGAACGCCGGGTGAACATTCTTCGTCGAATCGGGCCACGGCATCATCGCCGCATGAACCGGCAAAGCCATACACGATCCGCACCTGGCAGTACATGTTCTCGAAAATCCGCCCCGAATTCCCCGAGGCGGCGTTCGTCGCCGAATGTGGGCCGACCGAACGAATCGATGCAGGCCGGATTCGACATGAACTTCTACCTCGACTGGCGCTGGGACGACCACCCGACGCTCTCCCCGCAGTCGTTCGTCGTGCTCGGATAGCCCGCTAATTACCCAACTCACCGAATGTATTGCAATCGTTGTCAATATGAGTTACGGTAAAGACAGAACAGCTCGGACATTGGTCTGCCAGATTGCCGGAACCTCAACGCAGAGCGGCCCTCGAACAGCAATGCAAACGACTAGCAGTACCCGATCTGCAAGCAAGGAGTCATCATGACCGACGCGCACGGCAACGACGCAGCGACCAGCACCGGCACCATCGCAGACGCCACCAACGACGCCGCTTCCGGTGCCTCGCAGCGTACGGAAAGCACTGAACGACTCACCCGTCCGCTGGTCAAGCTGGCCAAAACCTGCGGGCTTGCCACCTCATTCATCGACCAGCTCGGCACCTACACCGAAATCAGCGACGCGGCCTTGGTCGCCGTACTCAATGCCCTCGACGTGGACGCATCCAGCGACGAGGCCATCGCACGCTCCATGACCCAACTTGAGGTGGAAAACAGCAAACGTTTGCTCCCCTCCACCATCGTCGCCACCACCGGCAAACCGACCGGCATCACCCTGAACTGTTCGTCGGACGCGGACATCACCGTCTCCATCGAACTGGAGGACGGCACCGCGTTTGGCCACTTTGCCCTGCTGCCGCACCTCAATTCCGGCAAGCCGGACTTGACCATCGCTCCCGATCTGCCGATGGGCTACCACACACTGACCGTCACGGTGGACGGGCGCGAGGGCAAGGCGGCCATCATCGCCGCCCCCGCGCGCATTCCCGTGCCGGAGGCGGTCGCCGAGCACCAGCGGTGGGGCTGGATGACGCAGATGTATTCCGTGCGGTCTCGCGAATCGTGGGGCATCGGCGATTACGGCGATCTGAAGCTGCTGCTGGCGGACGCGGCCGACAAGTCCAAAGCCGACTTCATGCTCATCAACCCGATTCACGCCGGCGCGCCGATTCCGCCGCTTGAGCCATCGCCGTATCTACCGGAATCGCGCCGATTCCTCAACGTGACGTACATCCGCCCGCAGGACATCCCCGAATACGGCACGCTGCCGGCCGATATCCGAGCGCAGGTGGATGCGCTGCATGATTCAGTGGCCGCACGCAACGACGAATCGAACCCGATGGACATCAACGCGGCGTGGGCGGCCAAACGCCCGGCGCTGCGCCTGATCTTCGACGCGGGCCGCAACAACAAGCGCGAGCTCGAATTCGAGCATTTCAAGACCACCGCCGGCCCAGACCTCGATTCCTTCGCCACCTGGTGCCTGTGCTTCGAGGTATGGGGCGCGCCGTGGGGCGAGAACCGTTGGTTCTTCGAGAAGACCATCGACGACCCGGCCGTGCGCCAGCTCGTCGAGGAGCACCACGACCTGTTCGAGTTCAACCGCTGGCTGCAGTGGATTGCCGCCGAGCAGGTGAACGCCGCGCAGCAGGAGGCGCTGGACCACGGCATGACACTGGGTCTGATGCAAGACATGGCCGTGGGCGTGCACGGGCTCGGCGCGGATGCCTGGGCCAATCCGGAACGCTTCGCCTCCGGCGGTGTCACGGTCGGCTGCCCGCCGGACTTCTATAACCAGCAGGGCCAGGATTGGGGCCAGCCGCCGTTCAGCCCACGCTATCTGGAGGCCACCGGCTACCAGGTGTACCGCGAGATGGTGCATTCGATGTACGAGCACGCGGGCGCGGTGCGCATCGACCATGTGCTGGGCCTGTTCCGCCTGTGGTGGATTCCGCAGGGGCTCGGCGCCCTCAACGGCGCATACGTAACGTACAACCACGAAGCGATGCTGGGAGTACTGGCCATCGAAGCCACGCGCGCCGGAGGCATGGTGGTTGGCGAGGATCTGGGCACCGTGCCGGATTACGTGCGCCGCATTCTGGCAGATCACGGCGTACTCGGCACTGACGTGGAATGGTTCAACCGCATGGACGATTCGCCGAACGCCGGCGACCCGTACCGCGCACCCGAGGACTACCGCAAGCAGGCATTGGCCTCGGTGACCACGCACGATCTGCCACCCACCGCCGGCTACCTGAACTTCGAACACGTCAAGCTGCGCGAGGAGCTGCATCTCCTGAGCGAGCCGGTGGAGGCGTTCGCCGCCTCGGCGATGGCCGAACGCACGGCCATGATGACCCGTCTGGTGGAGAACGGCTATATCTCGCAGACCGTGGCGGATGATGTGGAAGGCCATGTGCAGGAGATCGTGGAGGCGATGCACGCCATGCTCACCGATACGCCGTCGCTGCTGCTGCAGGCAGCGTTGGTGGACGGCGTGGGCGAATGCCGTTCCCAGAATCAGCCGGGCACTTCCAGCGAGTATTCGAACTGGCGCGTGCCGCTGGCGGACAGCTCAGGCCACGTGGTGCATACCGACGAGGTCTTCGACCTGCCACGCGTGCAGTCCCTAGCCGCCGTGATGCGCCGAGAGAAGCAGTGATCGATTCCGCAATGGGGAATTGGTCTAAATCGGCTTCGAGGGGCTGATTTGGCCTTTCCCGGACATCTACTTCCGTTTCAAGGGGCTGGTGCCCAAGTAGACCCAACGCGAGAACGGCGGAATGACGTTGGCACAAAGTCGTTTGCACTTGTGGTTTCACCGGCAAGGAGCCCCTTGAAACGGAAGTAGATGTCCGGGACACCCTAAATCAGCCCCTCGTAATCGAGATAGCCGAAGACGACGACTTGTTATGGGCATGTTATCGTTGTCATGACAATGATTGTTCGCGACGGCGAAGGAGCGACGGCATATGACCAAGGCAAGCATTCAGGCAGTGGCCCGCGAGGCCGGCGTTTCCGTATCCACGGTGTCCCGAACCTTCGCCAAGCCGGATCTGGTGCTTCCCGAGACTCGAGACCGAGTGATGGCCGCGGCCGAAAAGCTCGACTACTCAGTCTCTCGCTCGGCCGCCGCCCTGAAATCCGGCCAATCGTTCCGTATCGCATTGCTTGCCAGCGAGACCATCGCCAGCTGGTTCAATTCGAACATCTTCGCCGGCCTTGACTCGGCGCTGCGCCCCTCCGGCTACGACACCGTGCCCTACCCCATGCGCAACGCCGCCGAGCGCCACGACTTCTTTGCGGATTTGCCCGTGCGGCGCAATGCGGATGCGGTGATTGTCAGCTCCTTCGACATCGAACCGGCTGAGGTGGAGCGACTGAAGCATATGCACGTGCCGATTGTCGGCATCAACATCCCCTCCACCGATGGGTTCGACGCAGGCGTGAGCATTGATGATTACGCCGCCACACGTTCGGCTATCGAGCACCTGATTGCACTCGGCCACCGGCATATCGCGTTCGTCGGCAGCGCACCGACCGAAACCAATATGCGCTACAGTGCCGAGGCTCGTTTGCAGGGCGTCATTGATGCCGCTGCCGCCCATCCGGGGATCGAGCTAACGCCCCTGAGCATTCAACGCGGTCTTGGCGAAAGCAACGCGGCATTGAACGCCGTACTGAACGCCTCCCCCAGCATCACCGCCTTCTGTTTTGAGGATGATGAAATGGCCGCGCCCGTGCTGTATCGCCTGCGTCAATACGGGCGGCGGGTACCTCAGGACATTTCCATCATCGGCTTCGACGATTCCACCCTGTCCGCCGCCGTGGGACTGACCACGCTGCATCAGGACCCGTTCGCAATGGGCGCGACTGCCGGGCACATGGTATTGGATGCCATTGCCGGCAAGTCAATCGAACCGGCATTCGTACGGCCGGACACTCCGCTAATACTGCGCGAAACCACCGCGCCGCCTGCCGCGACAGCAGCGCCTGCGCAGGCGTGACCACGTTACCACCGCAAAACGCCGATAAATCGATTGTTGCATGCGTAATTCACATGATATCGTTGTCATCATCAATACAACGGTTGGGCCTTCACACAGCAGTTCGGGCGCGACCGGAACAATCCAACCACAACGCACCCGGAACAGGAGGGAATCGGCATGACCGCAAATAATCTCAATGACGACTGGTGGAAGCAGGCCGTCGTCTACCAGATCTACCCGCGCAGCTTCAAGGACGTCACCGGCGACGGACTCGGCGACATCGCCGGCGTCACCGAGAAGATGGACTACCTGAAGAACCTCGGCGTCGACGCAATCTGGCTCTCCCCGTTCTACCCCTCCGATCTGGCGGACGGCGGCTACGACGTAATCGACTACCGCAACGTCGACCCGCGACTGGGCACCATGGACGACTTCGACGCGATGGCCAAGGCCGCGCACGAGGCCGGCATCAAGGTGATCGTGGACATCGTGCCCAACCACACCGCTGACAAGCACGTGTTCTTCCAGGAGGCCCTCGCCGCCGAGCCTGGCTCCCCGGCGCGCGACCGCTACATCTTCCGCGACGGCCGCGGCGACCATGGCGAACTGCCCCCGAACGACTGGCAATCCTTCTTCGGCGGCCCGGCCTGGGCGCGCGTGGCCGACGGCCAGTGGTATCTGCACCTGTTCGACAAGGCGCAACCGGACGTCAACTGGAAGAATCCGGACATCCACGAGGAGTTCAAGAAGACCCTGCGTTTCTGGTCCGACCACGGCACCGACGGCTTCCGCATCGACGTGGCGCACGGCCTGGCCAAGGACCTCGAATCCAAGCCGTTGGAAGAGCTCGGCCGCGAATACAGCGTGGTCGGCGTGCTGAATCATGACTTCAGCCACCCGCTGTTCGACCGTCGCGAGGTGCACGATATCTACCGCGAATGGCGCAAGGTGTTCAACGAGTACGACCCGCCGCGCTTTGCCGTGGCCGAGGCGTGGGTGGTGCCCGAGCACCAGCACCTGTACGCTTCGATGGACGAGCTGGGCCAGTCCTTCAACTTCGACTTCACGCAAGCCAACTGGTATGCCGACGAGTTCCGCGAGGCCATCGCCGCCGGACTCAAGGCGGCGGCCGAAACCGGCGGTTCCACCACCACGTGGGTCATGAACAATCACGACGTGCCGCGCAGCCCCTCCCGTTACGGCCTGC
Organism: Bifidobacterium sp. WCA-178-WT-4B; assembly: GCF_009696495.1. Lineage (NCBI taxonomy): Bacteria > Bacillati > Actinomycetota > Actinomycetes > Bifidobacteriales > Bifidobacteriaceae > Bifidobacterium > Bifidobacterium sp. WCA-178-WT-4B. Next base: position 143,282 of record NZ_VULV01000001.1, read on the forward strand.
CGCAGATCAAGGGCGCGCCCTACCACCAGCTGCCGCACGACTGGCTGCTGCGCAACGGCACTACCTATCCCGAGGATCGCGAGCTTGGCACTCGCCGCGCCCGCGCCGCCGCTTTGATGGAGCTCGGCCTGCCCGGCGCCGCCTATATCTATCAGGGCGAGGAGCTGGGCCTGTTTGAGGTGGCCGATATTCCGTGGGATCACTTGGAGGATCCGACCGCTTTCCACACCGCTCAGGCCACGATGGACAAGGGCCGCGACGGCTGCCGCGTGCCGCTGCCGTGGACCGCCGCCGATGAGCCGGCCTTGGCCGATTTCAGCCGTCCGACTCCGGCCGATGACGGTACCGGCGAGAACCATGTGCCGCTGTGCGCCGCCGGCCAGTTCGGCACGGGCGCTTCCTTCGGCTTCTCGCCGGCTACGCGCGCTGAGGGCGTGACGCCGGCCGCCGACCCGCACCTGCCGCAACCGCTGTGGTTCAAGGATTACGCGGTGGACGTGGAGCAAGCCGACCCGGACTCGATGCTCGCGCTGTATCGCGCCGCACTGGCGATTCGCCAGGAGTCGCTGACCGCCACGCGCGACACCACGGCCGAGCAGGTGGACATGGGCGACGATGTGGTGGCGTACACCCGCGCGGCGGTTGGCGGGTGGGTGTTCACCTCAATCACCAACTTCGGCAATGCCCCGGTCGCGCTGCCCGATGGCTCCGTGGTGCTGGCGTCCGGCCCGCTGACCCCCGAAGGCCAGCTCCCCACCGACACTTCTGCGTGGGTTGTTCAGTAGTGCTTTTGCGAGCTTACCCGACGCCAGTCATCCATCTTCTCCGGATGCTGGCGTCGTCCTTTTTCCCGGCTAAGCTGTCTCCATTTCGGGGATGACTGCCCTTTCTTTCCATTCGCGACATGCCAACCCCGAAATACTTAATAATATTCTATATACTTAACAAGAGATGTGAATCTTACAGATTTTCGTTAAGGATTGAGGTCGACATGGATGCCGAGCATTACATTCGCGAGACACTTGGTCTGCCCTGCCAAATCACTTCTTGGGATGGCACTGCCTCACTGCCGCTATTTCTGGCCAACGGACGGACATTCAGCAAACTCACCATCGACAACACGAGCATGCTAATCGCGAGCGGAGAGGCTCACCCATTCAGCATCACACGCGTCACCGCCGACGCCAGCAGGCTTGAGCAGCGGACGGATCTGCCCATTGTCTTTCAGTTTCCCCGGCTTTCTGCATACCAGCGAAAAGCCCTGATTCAGAATCACGTTCCTTTCATCGTGCCCGGTACCCAACTGTATATCCCTGCACTGGGCATGGTGTTCACCCAGCGCATCTCCTCACGGCCGCTGGAGAACGCACAGGATATCGAGGTGCGACCCTTCTCCCCCGCAACACAGCTGGTCTGGCTGTATTTGCTCTACTCCAACGAGAGCAAAGTCCAATCAGATATTGCCCGAGCGCTTCAGTTTACCGAAGCTCAGGTCAGCGTTGCCGTGACGCTGTTAGAACAGCTGGCATTCGTGCACCGCACCAAGCAAGGCCGCAGCAATAGCGTCGAACTACTGACTTCAAGGCAGACCAGCCGACTTGATTTACTGAAATCATCTTGGCATCTCCTGAAGTCACCAATATTCAGCAAATATACCGTCACGAATCGCAATCGCCAGATGATTGCCGACGAGCTGATTCCGGCCGGCGAATTTGCTCTTTCGCGCAGGACGCAACTGTCCACCCCAAAACTGCGAATCTATGCCGTTGAACGTCATTGGCTCAAGCAGCACAACAAGGAACTATGCATTATCGACCCCGCTTTGGAAAAGGTGCCAGATAATGCATATATTCTGGAGCTGTGGAGGTACGATCCCCGCCTGCTTGCTCAATATACGCAGGAAGACTACCTTGCCGACCCCATTTCCACGGCCCTGACTCTTGGTGAGATTGCCGACGAACGTTTGGAAGACGCCATACAAGAATCCATCCGCAATACTTTCTCAGGAGCGACAATATGACACAAGGCCTGCAGCTCATCAGAACGGCCTTTGCCGGCTACGAAGATTCTTACGTAATCATCGGCGGCACCGCTTGTGACATCATCATGACCGACAACGACCTGGACTTCCGAGCCACCAAAGATCACCAAAGATATTGACATGGTGCTGATTGCCGAGGGACATCTTCGCGAGTTTGCACAACGATTGTGGTCTTTCATTCGCGATGGCGGATACACCTCTATCACGAAGAACTCCGCACAGCCTCACCTGTACCGTTTCATGCACCCCAGTACGTACGGGTATCCCACTATGATCGAGCTATTTTCACGTCACCCTGACTTCCCTATTGTGCCGAACTCGTTCCTGACGCCATTGCATATTGCAAACGACGTTTCCAGCCTGTCAGCCATCATGCTGAACGACAGCTACTATCGACTACTGCAGCAAGGCCGCGAATCAATACAAGGCATCAGCGTGCTTAACGAGAAATATCTCATTCCTTTCAAGGCGAAAGCATGGTTGGATCTCAACGCCCGAGAACAACATGGCGAGCACGTAGACGGAAAAGATCTCAAGAAGCATAAATATGATGTATTCCGTTTGGCTCAACTACTTGCTCCAGAGGATCGCGTGTCTCTCAACGACGAGGCCTACCATGATCTCGCTGATTTTCTTGGGGAAATATCCCATGAAACGCTTCCGATGAAGCAGCTCGGCATACGGGGAACACAGCAAGACATCATTGATTTGATAGCCGGCGTATATCAACTGTCTATCCCACCACGCGATGAATCTTCTACCACGATGTCAGCGTAATTTTGTATTCCGCGGAATAAAGCCGTTTTGCGTCACCACGTGGTGTGTAGTTTGCTACGTCGTGGGGATTTTACTACGTGGTGGAGGTTTGACTATATGGTGGGACCATGCGAAAGGCCGCCGCTCCGAATGAATCGGAGCGGCGGCCTTTTGGTACGTGCTGGGTACTCTCCTCAGGCGCTTATGCGCCAGCGGGAGCTACAGGGGCTCACTGAACCTGGGCGCGGGCGATCTTGCCGGTGAAGGAGTTGGCCTCGTCGGCATCCTTGACGCCATCCTTGTTCCAGGAGAACATGGCGCGCAGCTTCGGGCCGACGGTCTCGATGCGCTCGTTGGAGTACTTCTCCTGCAGTTCCTTGAAGTGCGGGGCGCCGGCATCCTGATCGTCGATGAACTCCTTGGCGAAGGAGCCGTCCTGGATGCGCTGCAGGTGGTATTCCATGCGCTTGCGGCAGTCCTCGTTGATGACGGTGTTGACGTAGTCGCCGTACTGGGCGGTGTCGGAGCAGGACCAACGAGCCTTGTTCAGGCCGCCCTCGTTCATCAGATCGACGAGCATCTTGAGCTCGTGGCAGACCTCGAAGTAGGCGATCTCCGGCTGGTAGCCGGCGTCGGTCAGGACTTCGAAGCCCATCTCGACGAGCTTGTTCACACCGCCCATGAGCACGTTCTGCTCGCCGAAGAGATCGGTCTCGGTCTCTTCCTTGAAGGTGGTCTTGATGGCACCGGCGCGCAGAGCACCGAGGGCCTTGGCGTAGGCCAGGGTCAGAGCCCAACCATCGCCACGCGGATCCTGCTCGACGGCCACGACGACCGGCACGCCACGGCCAGCGGCGTACTCACGACGAACGATGTGACCCGGGCCCTTCGGAGCGACCATGAAGACCGGGTGATCCTCAGACGGCTTGATGTAGCCGTAGTGAATGTTGAAGCCATGAGCGAACGCAACAGCAGCACCCGGCTTGATGTTGGGCTCGATGTCGTTGGCCCAGATGGTGCGCTGGTACTGGTCGGGGGCCAGGATCATGATCACGTCGGCCTCGGCGGAAGCCTCGGCCACGGACTTGACCTCGAGGCCCTGCTCCTTGGCGAAGTCGACCGACTTGGAGGTCGGACGCAGGCCGACGACCACGTCGACACCGGAATCGCGAAGGTTCAGCGCGTGGGCGTGGCCCTGGGAGCCGTAGCCGATGATTGCGACCTTCTTGCCTTCGAGAACAGAAAGATCACCGTCGTTCTCATACCAGATCTGTGCTGCCATTATTGGCACTCCTTTTCAGTAGTGGGGTGTGGCGCCACGGGCGCCGGGGTATCTACGGTGTGCAGATGAGTCCTGTTTTGCAAGGATTGTGTCCCTCAAACCGAGTTCAATCCTACCGACAACGTGGCCACAGCCCGGTCAGAGTCCACAACGTGAGCTATTTCACGCCAGAGCATGAGAAATAGACTTGCCACCCTCGCATAGCAATTCCAAAACAAGAGTTGCGCCAGCGTCCGCCTCCATCAATCACTGAAATAAATATCGTGGTGAAGGGCACATCCAGGATTGAACCGTGCGCCGCAGCAAGGGCAGCACGGAGTAACAGACTCCATCGCCCGCCCGTATTCGCGAGGCGTCATCTGGTGCCGGCAGACACCGCACATCACAGCGAGCGAATCCATGTCTCGCCACGCGATGCGATCATGTCCAGCCAGTTCATCATGGCACCGGTAGCAAGCGTAATATTCGTCACAGCAGGCGAAACGATTCGCAACAACATCCAATGGCGAATGCCAGTGAACACATCGCCCCTGACCATCCACGAGACGCCCGCGAATGGCTGGATTCCAGCCTTTGTCCTGCAATCCGTCACGCACGCCGTTCACCATGCCTCCCCTTTCCGGCTATGACCAATATTCAGTGTTGCACAAGTAGATGCACTATTTTTTGTACAGGCCAACCAATCGCACGCCGCTCATCATCGTTAGCATGAGTGCTCGTTATTACAACTCGTCATGTGCAGCGGTCTGCGACCCACACTCGTGCAAGCAATATGCCGCACGAGCTCCATGGGGAGCATCGGGCGGAGGGACAGATTCGGCCGAAAGCACATGGCAACTACTATGAAGGGACTGTATTTATTATGGCTTCGCATGTTCATTTCACGAGCCGCGACTTGGTGCGCATTGCCATGTTCGCCGCGTTGCTCAGTGTGTTCAGCTTTATCCGCATTCCTGTTGGTCCGGTACCGATTACTCTGCAAACCCTTGCTGTGATGTTAGCGGGTCTGATTCTGGGACCGGTGAATGGAATGCTGTCGGTGTTGCTGATGCTCGTACTCACCTTCGTCGGCATTCCCCTGCTTGGCGGCAACGGCGGTCCAGCGATTTTCGTGGGTGTAAGCGCTGGATATCTGTACGGCTGGATTCTTGGAGCCTTGGTGATCGGACTTATCGCACATCAGGGCCATCGTCTGGTGTGGTGGAAGAGTGCGCTGGCCAGCCTGGTTGGCGGCGTACTGATTCCGTATGCCATCGGATTCCCGGTTCAGGCATTGGTTATGGGCGCTCCTCTCAAGGGTGTTATTATCTCCGGCATGATCTTTGTTCCCGGTGATATCGCCAAAGTGGTGATTGCCACGTTGATTGCCACCGCGCTGATGCGCGCATACCCGGCCGCATTCCCCGAATCGTTGCGCGCTAGCAAATGATCGTCTTCGACCATGTGAGCGTCGAGGCAGAAGGCAAACGTATTATTGATGACCTGAGTTGCCAGCTTGACCTTGGTCTTGCTGGGGGCTCAGGCCCTCGTCGTATTGCCGTCATTGGCGTCAACGGCTCAGGTAAATCCACTTTTCTCCGTCTGATCGACGGTCTGGCCAAGCCCACATCGGGCATCATACGTGTCATGGGCTTCGACCCCACACGGCAAGCCAAGCAGCTGCACCGCAAAGTGGGGTTCGTGTTCACCGACCCTGACACGCAAATCATCATGCCCACGCCAGCCGAAGACGTGGCCTTTTCGCTGCGGGGCATGGGGCTGAGCAAATCCGAGTCTTCGGCACTGGTTGACCGTCAGCTGCAATCATTCGGCCTAACGCCTCACGCTGGCACTCCGGCGCACAGCCTGTCTGGCGGGCAGAAACAAATGCTGGCCCTTGCCGCCGTGCTCGTGCGCAACCCGGAGCTGGTGCTTGCCGACGAGCCGACCACCATGCTCGATTTGCCCAACGCGACACGCATCGAAAATCTGCTGATACACGATATCGCCTGCCCGCTGATTGTTTCCACCCATAATCTTCGGCTTGCCGCACGCTGCGATATGGCAGTTCGCTTTGCCGATGGGCACATTATCGAAACCGGCGAGCCACGCCACGTTATCGCGCGATATCTTGCCGACTGCAGCGTCGCGGACAACGAAGAAGCCGAGGCATCCCTATGATTTCGCTGTATATCGCAGGCGATAGCGTGCTGCATCGATGCCCTGCCGCAGTGAAACTCATCGTGTCACTGGTGATGGCAACGGTATTGGTGATTCCGCACCTATCGTGGTGGGCGATAGCCGTCTGCGGCGCGCTATGCGCAATATGGTATGCCATGTCCGGCCTTGGTCCGCACGTTTTTGCTCGTCAATTGTGGAGCGCGTGGTGGGTGGTGGCATTCACCGTGGTGGTGCAGGTGTTCTTTGTGCCATGGCAAACCACGGCGTTCAATGCGGTGCGCGTACTTGAACTGGTCATGATCGCAAATCTGGTAACACTCACCACCCGCACTGAAGACATGCTGGATACCGTGCTGGCAGCATTGCGGCCATTGCGACGATTCGGCGTCAATCCAGACCGCATTGGGCTACTGTGCGCATTGACCATCTCAGCGATTCCACTGATTAATCGCAATGTGCGAATTGTGCGGGAAGCGAATCAGGCCCGTGGAGGTCACGGTGGCGTGACCGCATGGGCGGTGCCTCTGCTGGTGCTTATCCTGAAGCAGTCCGACGAGCTGGCCGATGCGCTCGATAGTCGTGGGCTGTAGCTGATTCGACTGAACACAAGAAACCGCCGCTCCCGTATGAACGGGAACGACGGTTTCTTGCTTGTACAAAGGGATTTAATCCTAACGATCTCTCCCTCCGCCATCGCTACGCGATGCCACCTCCCTCATCAGAAGGAGGTCATAGGTCACTGAACCTGGGTACGAGCGATCTTGCCGTTGAAGGACTCAGCCTCATCCTTGTCCTTGGCCTCGGCGTTGTTCCAGGAGAACATGGCGCGCAGCTTCGGGCCGACGGTCTCGAGGTGCGGGTGAGAGAACTCTTCCTGCAGCTTCTTGAACTTCGGGGCGCCAGCAGCCTGGTCGTCCATGAACTCCTTGGCGAAGGAGCCGTCCTGAATGCGCTTGAGCTGGTACTGCATGCGCTTCTTGNTCTCGTCGGTGATGACGGTGGAGGTGTAGTCGCCGTACTGAGCGGTGTCGGAGCAGGACCAACGAGCCTTGTTCAGGCCACCCTCGTTAGCCAGGTCGACCAGCATCTTCAGCTCGTGGAAGACCTCGAAGTAAGCGATCTCCGGCTGGTAGCCAGCCTCGGTCAGCACGTCGAAGCCGAGGTCGCACAGGTGGTTGATGCCGCCCATAAGGACGTCCTGCTCACCGAACAGATCGGTCTCGGTCTCCTCGGTGAAGGTGGTCTTGATGGCGCCTGCACGCAGAGCGCCCAGAGCCTTGGCGTAAGCCAGGCACAGCGGCCAGGTCTTGCCGTCCGGGTCCTGCTCAACAGCAACGACGACCGGGACACCACGGCCAGCGGCGTACTCACGACGAACGATGTGACCCGGGCCCTTCGGGGCAACCATGAACACCGGGTGATCCTCAGACGGCTTGATGTAGCCGTAGTGGATGTTGAAGCCGTGGGCGAAGGCCAGCGCGGCGCCCGGCTTCAGGTTCGGCTCGACCTCCTCCTGATAGACCTTGGCCTGGTACTGGTCGGGCAGAAGGATCATCACAACGTCAGCCTCAGCGACGGCCTCGCCAACCGGCTTGACCTCGAGGCCCTGCTCCTTGGCGAACTCGACGGACTTGGAGGTCGGACGCAGGCCGACGACCACGTCGACACCGGAGTCACGCAGGTTCAGTGCGTGAGCGTGACCCTGAGAGCCGTAGCCCAAGATGGCGACCTTCTTGCCATCGAACACGGACAGATCGGCGTCCTTCTCGTACCAGATAGTTGCTGCCATTTTTGGCGCTCCTTTTATTTATTTGTTTATGGGGGTGAAATCTTTAATTGTTATTGTGCTCTGCTGGTTCTGCAGAAACTGTTTTTAGTTTTGGCTTTCCTTGTGGGCTTTTCCGATATGCAGGTTTAGTCCTGTTGACCCGGAAAAGCCCTGCAGAGGTTCACTTAGTGGAATTGAGATTTTTCACGTTGTGAACTTGGCGATATTTAGTTATGGAGGATTTCACTTGGTAAAGTCAGCGTCCTTCGTCTCGCGGCAGGTCAGGACCGACACCAGGCAGCACACGGCCATCACGGCGAGGTAGAGGCCCACGGAGTGAACGCCCCAATGGGAGCTCAGCCAAGTGGCGATGGTCGGCACGAACGCCGCACCGACGATGGCGGCCAGGTTGTAGCCGATGCCGGACCCGGAGTAGCGCACGTTCGCCTCGAACAGTTCAGGCAGGAACGCGCCGATCGGGCCGAAGGCGACGCCCATCAGGGCAAAGCCAACGCACAGGAACACCATGGTGGCGAGGAAGTTCTTCTGTCCGACCAGACCACCGTCCAGCAGGAACGGGAAGAGCGCGGCGAACACGACGAGTGCGCAGGAGGAGAAGGTCAGCACGCGCTTGCGGCCGATCTTGTCCGCGTACAGGCAGGACAGCACGATGAACAGGGCGAACACGCAGATGGAGATCATGAGCATGAGCAGGTATTCCTGGTTGGTGAAGCCAAGGCCGCCGCCGCCTTCGCCCTGCTCCTTGGTGCCCCAAGCGAGGGACCAGGTGGCGAGCGTGTAGAACAGCGTGTAGGTCACGGCCACGAGGAAGGTGGCCTGCAGCACCTGACGCCAAGACTTGCGGAAGACCTCGGTCAGCGGGGACTTGACGACCTTCTTCTGCTCCTGAGCCATACGGAAGATCGGGGTCTCCTCCATGTGAACGCGAACCACGAGGCCGACGATCACCAGGATGGCGGACAGCAGGAACGGCACACGCCAGCCCCAAGCCAGCATCGCGTCCTGATTGTTGAAGGATTCGAGCACGAAGTAGGTGCCGTTGGACAGGAAGAAGCCAATCGGGGCACCGAGCTCCGGGAAGGAGCCGTACAGTGCGCGCTTGTCTTCAGGCGCGTTCTCGGTGGCGACCAGTGCCGCGCCGGACCATTCGCCGCCCAGGCCGATGCCTTGGATGAAGCGCAGCAGGCAGAGGATAGCGACTGCGCCAACGCCGACCTGATCGTAGGTGGGCAGGCAGCCAATCAGGAAGGTGCCGACACCCATGGTCATCAGGCTGACGACCAGCGTGGTCTTGCGGCCCATGCGGTCACCGAAGTGGCCGAAGATCAGCGAGCCCAGCGGGCGGGCGATGAAGGCGATGGCGAAGGTCAGCAAGCTCATCAGCAGTGCGACGGTGGGGTTGTCCTTCGCGGAGAAGAAGATGTGCGGGAAGTAGTTTGCCGCGGCGGTGCCGTAGGCGTAGAAGTCATAGAATTCGATGGCGGTACCGACCATCGATGCGGCGATCACGGTCTTGACAGAATCGCGTACCAAGGTAGCGGCTTTACCTGCCGCCTGCCCTAAGCCAGTCTCTTCGACTGCTGCAGTCATTGTTACTCCTGTTTTGCTCTCGTTCACTCTCATTGGCGGGCGATTATTTCGTCTCACAGGGAGGTTGTTGTTCTGTTGCTGTGTTGTTGCCGTGTACTGTCCGCTACCGTTTCCGTCTGCGGGATTCTGCCGTAAGCCTTGTGAGCGCAACAAAAAAAGCCCCGCATCTTGCAGGGCCTTACCGATTGTGTCAGCTTGATTGGCCCTGCCTTCGTTGACGGGGCTTCAAGCATCAATGCCGAATTAGTCCGCCAGCGAAGACGGGCTAATAATTCGTGCGGATACAAACGCAGAAGCATTGAATCCAGTCATCGCGTGGCCTCCTTTCGGTATTCCCCGGGCCGTCCGGCCCGAACTGGAATGCAACCATAGGCTCGACCATCGCTCCAATCCAGTAACGGTTCACATTGTGGACGCCACGTCGCCGAGACGGACGGCCCGGCCGCGGGACGGAACGTCGCCGCCGGCGGCCGGGGAACCGGACCGGCCCGTCATTGCTCGGACTCGGCGGTGAGGGTGACGATTCCGGCCAGCAGCACCATGACGATGGCGGACGGGAAGAGCAGGTAATAGCCGAAGCTGTGCTCGAAGGCGTTCACCAGTAGCGCGCCGATGATGGCGGCGAGCGCCAGTCCGACCGAATTGGACAGTGCATAGATGCCGAGATCATGACCGGCGTTGCGCGGGTCGGGTAGGGCATTCATTACCAGTTCAAGGCCTAACGCATCGTAGACGCCGAAGGCGAATCCGGAGATCAGCGCGAAGAGCAGCATGCCGTTTTCGCGTGCCGTGCCGGTGGACCAGACGCCGAGCCCCCATGCCACCGCCACGCCGATGGCATACAGCAGGCAGGATGCCGCCACCACTGCAGTGGTGGCGATGTTCCGTTCCTCGATCTTCTCGGAGATCGGCCCAGCGGCCCAGGACGCGAGCGCAGCACCGATGAGCGTTGCCGCGGCCATGCCGGCGATGAGGAGGCCCGCGGGAATGGTCAATGGCGCGGAAGTGAACACCACAGCCTTGCCATACACCCAAAAGCGCACGAGATACCACAGAAAGACCCCGGTCAGTCCAACGCCCGTCATCATGCACACGCGAGCGGCGAACACACGGGCGAATGCAGGCGCATGTGCCGGCGGACGCAGCTGGTCAAACACCTGGCTCGACTCGAATCGTTGATGTGGCTGCTCCTGGCTGGAAGGCTCCTTGGGCAGCATGATCACGGTCAGGATGCCGGAAACCGCAAACAGCACGGCGGTGTAGGCAAACGGCGTGAAGGAGTCGAACATCACGCCGAGCGCACCCATGCATACACCAAGCGCTTGGCCAAGCATCACGCCGATACCGTGCCAGCGCTCAATTCGCGGACGGAATTTGTCCGGAACCCGTTCGCTGATGGCGCTGGCCAACGGCACGGAAATCATCGCATAGGCAAACTGCATGAGCGCCCAGAAGAAACACAGCACTACGAGGCCTGTGTTCTGCCCCAGAACCAGCGTGATCAGCGCGCACAGCACGCCACCCGCCACCATCCACGGGGTACGGCGGCCCAGAGGAATACGTGTGCGGTCGGACAGCGCGGAGACCAAGGGCATCGCGAACATGGAGGCCACCACGCCAACGACCACCAGCACGGCCAGAGGCACCACCAAGTCAGTGGCGACGGGCAGCGGACGGCCGGTGGACGGATTGATGGTGACCGATATGGCAGAAGCGGTGTCGTAGCCGAACAAACGCGCCACGGCGTTGGGCATGGCGATGGTATTCAATGCTATCCAAGGTGCGCCGACCAGAATGGAAGCGGCGAAGAACCCCCAGTTGAGACGGGATACCTGGCCCGTGGTGGGTCGCTGACCATTGGCGGCGACCATCGGATCGCGCATATCGAGATATGCAGACGACAGATCAGGCGCAGGGGCATCCACGCTGGCCGCGGCAGCGGCAGCAGCCGACGAACCGGCGGCCGCCAGACGCACGGCCTGGGCCTCGGGCTGATCGGCGGATGCCTCGGGAGGACGCCGACGATCTTTGATGGCCAGTCGGGCCACGGCATCCTTGTCTTCGGGACTCAATGCCTTGTCGAGATCCGGGCGGTCGTCAATACCCGGGCGCACGTACGGTTCCAACATGTTGCTGCTCTTTCTTTGCTCTCATCACCGGCGGGAGGTACCGGCCAGCTCCGACTGAGCATGACCCGCAACCCCGCCACATGCAAAACCGCCCGAGCGCACTAGCTTCAGTGCACTGCGGGCGGTTTGTTTTCCATGGACCCAGCTTACGCCGGACGCACTACTTGGAGCGCGCACAGCGGAGTGGCGTTTATGGGCCAACGGTTAGTCGATATCGGCAATCGGCGGGTTGCTCAGCAGATCATCAGTCTTGTGGTCACCGGCGGCATCGGTCCAGGCGAGGCTGGCGACCGGAGTGGTGTTATCCGTGCCGAGTCCGCGGCCGGGCTCGAAGATGAGGGCGGCCTTGGTCTTGCCGTCGGCAGCGATCCAGCGGAAGGTGATGGATGTGTCGCCGTCGGCTTCGTAGCTGAACTCGCCATTGAATGCAGGCAGTTCGTTGCGGAACTTGGCCAGGGCGTTCAGGGCCTTCACCACCGGGCGCTCGAGGTTTTCGTCGATTTCGGCGGTGGAGTAGTAATGGCGATTGATGTCACGGCCGTTGTTGGTCTTGCGCAGCAGTTCCATGTCGTTGCGGCCGGCGAGCGCGCCCACGTAGTAGACCTGCGGCACTCCGGGCAGGAAGAACTGGACTGCGCGGGCGGCCAGATAGTGCTGGTCGTTGCAGCCGAGCGCGGAGTAGTACGTGCTGTTGACCTGATAGAGGTCGAGGTTGCTGGCGGCGGCACCGGTGGCGGCCTGGGATTCGCCGTGGGTGTTGGCGTGGATGGTGTTGACCAGATTATCGACGTCCTCGTCGGGCACGAGGCCCTTGAGGCTGCGGTCGAGCTGATCGGAGCCGATGTCGATCACGCCGATGCCGTCGTGCGTATCGAGCACGGTGACGGCGTTGTTCGGGCGGATTTCGGTCCAGTGGACCACGGGTTCCACGTGACCGGTGAACAGCGAGTGCAGGAGCAGCGGAGGCAGGGCGAAGTCGTAGACGCGGTCCACCTTGGAGGCGATTTCAACCTGCTTCTTGTAGTAGCTATGCACCTCAATGAGAATTTCGAGGCCTCGCTTGACGCCTTCCTCGCGTAGGCGTGAGATGAGCTTAAAGGTCTTGGGGGTCATGAAGCAGCTGGTGCCGGCCTCCTTGGCGCCGTAGCCCACGGCGTCGAGACGGATGTAGCTGACGTGGGATGCGGCCATCTGATCGAAGATGGACATGAGGTATTCCCAGCCCTTGTCGGAATCGGTGTCGATATCAACCTGCTGCGGGGTGAAGCTGACCCAGACCAGACGGGTCTTGCCGGCGAACTTGTAGTGGGTGAACGGCAGGCCCGGGCGCGGGCGGTAAATGCCGGCCAGATCCTCTTCGGTGGCACCGTTCGGGAAGACGGAGCTCATGGTCAGAAACATCGGGTAATACTCGGATTCCTCACCTTTTTCAAGCACGTCTTGGAACTGCTTGGATTCCCAGCTCATGTGGTTGACGATGGCATCGACCATGATGCCGTGGGTCTTGGAAAGTTCAGCGACGTCGTCCCAGCTGCCGAGACGCGGGTCGACTTTGGTGTGGTCGATCGGGTCAAAGCCTGCATCCGCACCATCGAACGGAGTGAAGAACGGCAGGATATGCACGCCGTCATACACGCCGTCGAAGCGGGTGCGCAGGATGTCGGTCATCGAGCTAAGAGTGCCATCGCCGAGACGATCGGCGTAAGCGATGAGCTGCACTTTGTTTTTCATGGGACCTCCCTTGGCTCATGGATGCAGGTGCAATGTGTACGCAGTGTATGCGTGCTTTTACATACTTATACGTATCGAACCGGTTTGATATTACCTCGAAAGGGACGTTGAGGTCCAGTAATACCGCAAAATGCGCGTGTCGAACCGGTTTGATGCGGTGTTCTACACAACCCAGCCTGTCCAATCCCCACTCAGCGTTCCAACGCGCAGCATCAACGCGTGGTATCGCCTGGCACCAGCGTCATGGGAATAAGCACGTTCGGCTCGAACGGCTTGGGGATGTTCCTGCGTGAAGCGTTAGCCGCAGCCACTTCCTCATTGGCAATAGCCTGCACGATATGGTCGGCCGCCGACTGTGCGATCGCCGAGAAATCCTGCGCGACCGCGGTCAGCTTCATGCCAGCCAAATCAGTCAAATACGTACCATCGTAGGCAACGATCTGCAGCTCGTCAGGAATGGAAATTCCGCGGCTCAACGCTTCGCGCACGCAGAACGACGCGCCAATATCGGAACTGACCACGGCATCGACGCCGTCGGTCGTCACCTTGTCGAGCGCATTGCTGACCGCACGATGATAGCCGGCAAAATCCATCACTTCGCCAGCTTCAACGTACTCGTATTTCACGCCTGCGGAGGTCAATTCCTGTTCCAACGTGAGGTAATAGCGCACCGTCGGGAACGTGGTCTTTCCCAAATCGAACGGTCCTTCCTCGACTTCTCCGCGCGCAGCCAAATCGAAGAATTGATCTCGCGGACCGCCAATCATCACCACATGTTTGGTACCATTGCGGATCAGCATCTGCGCAATCAATCGCCCACCCTGCTCGTGGTCGGATCCAATCGACGAAATACCGTCTCCAAGCACACGGTCGAACGCGACGATCGGGCGATGAATCGACGTCCAATAATCGCCGGGATGCGAAGTGTGCGCACACATGACGATGCCGTCCATCATGTGCCGACGCAACATGTCGACATACTGGATTTCGCCGTCCGCCTCATCTGCGGTAGAGCACAGCATAGTGCGTAATCCTTGCGCGGCGAGCGCATGCTGCAGATGTGCGGTAAACGTTGCAAAGAACGGGTGGCGGATGGTGGGCACGATGACACCGACCAGATTCGTACGATCATGATACAGATTGCGGGCAAGCTCGTTCGGCACATAATTGAGCAGTTGCATGGCTTTGCGCACACGTTCGCGCATGTCATCAGACACGTACCCGTTGCCGTTCACCACCAGCGAGACGGTGCTCAGAGACACCCCGGCCTTCTTCGCCACATCGCGCATGCCGACCATGATCGCACCTTCCCCGTCATCACTGTTCTATCGTTGTATGCTCACGTGCTTACCGCTAATATTACATTCATTTACATTCTCTCGAACCTGTTCGACAGTCCGGCAACGAAATACAGCTTCTTAGTGTCGACTCCCGCGGAGGCGAGGGCCTTCAGCAGCGGCTTGGTCTGGTCGAATGCAATCACCAGCGTTGCATCCGGACTGGCGGCCTTGATGGCGGTTGCGCCCAGTCTCTTTCACGTTACTCAGCGACCGTCCGTGTAACGTGAAAATTACGCCGGATTGGCGAGCAGCGCAATGCCGAAACCGGTGGCCACGCAAATGAGAGGCACCGCGACGGTTGCTATTCCATAGCCCAGAGCCAGCGTAAAACGACGCTGGCGAATCAATGAAACCACTTCGTTGAGCGCCGTGGAGAATGTCGAGAAACCACCGAGAAATCCGACAACGAACATCATGACCGTGTCCATATCCACCGATTGCGAATAGTAGGACATCATGGCGATGCCCGCGCATAGCGAGGCGACGCCGTTGATGACGAGCGTGGATAGCGGGAAGTTGCGGTTCGTTCTTCGATTCTCGCGGTTCCAGCCTTGTTGAATTGACACGTCGAGCACGTAACGGGCCATGGCTCCCAGACCGCCGAACAGACAGATCATCCACATCATCAGCGCACCTCCCCGGTAGTCGGGTCGGCGACAAGCGAAATCTCCGCAGTGATCGGTTTGGGCTCGAAGCTGGGCGGAAGCGGGTTGGCCGGCTGCTGGATCGGCTGCGACTGCTGAATCGGCTCGGGCAGCTGCCCCAAGTCTGGAGTATCCGGCTCGCGCAACAACGGCTGCGATGACTGTGCCAGCTGAGGAACGGCCAGCGGAGGAATCTGCGGAACGTGGCCTGTCTGCATAGGCTGGATGGCAGTCGGCGGCACGGTTGGCGTTTCGACTCGCGGAACCTGTCCCGTCTGTGCAATCTGCTGGGCCGCCTGCGCGGCTTCCATTGCGGCCTGCGCGGCAGAACGCGCCACGTCGGCCACTTTCACATGGCGTACGCCCTGCGTGTCCGATTCGGCAGAATCAGACACGGAAACAGCTGAAAACGCACCCCGAACCCGCTTTCGAGTACTCCGTGACAGCAGTGCCTGCATCAGAACCACGCCGGCGGCGGCAGTGAGCAAACCGCCTGCAAAATTTCCCGCAAGATAGCCAAGCGCACTGGCGATATGCCGCTCGTGCAGACCTTCCATCGTTTCCAGCATCACGCCGGACATCGTCGAAAGCCCGCCGAGCAAGCCGAGCCCAACGCCACGGCTGACAACCTGCCGCACCCGGCGACGCAGCCACGAAGCGGTCGCCATGAATTCGGTCAGCATCGCGAACAGGAAGCAGGCGACCATATTCGACACAAACGTGCCCACAACGAATGGCGTCCCGCTGACCGACGGCAGGAGCATATCCAACGCATGCCGACAGCCGACTCCAACAAATCCACCGACGAACACCACAACATACATCAGTCCGTCGGCGAGCGGATTGAACCGCGCCTGCACACGTTTCATCGGTGCCAGGGGAATCGTAGGCGGATCCATGGTGTTAGCGGCGGGCGCGGTTGCACCAGCATGCGTCACCTCAACAGCGTCGATTGCCTGCGTGATGGGATGCGAGTCCTCACCCGCAGTCACCACGTCTCCCGGCGATTGTTCTTGCGATTCCATTGCGCTCCCCCTGTACTGGCCTTCCGCGGACAGCGTTGTTCCGCCCATAGGCCGTGCAACAACGAGCTGGGCCGCGGTTGCCACCTTCCTAACGCATATGAGTTTACACGGAGCGCCAACGTATGCACCCTGGATGTCCGATTCCGCAGATTCGTACATCCAGAGTCCAGCCGAATTCAGCCAGGCTCAGTCAAGCCGGGCATCACACAGCCGCCGCATCGCAGGTCGCACCTCGCGCTCCTCCTCGCCACTGAACAGCACCACCAGATAGTCGCCGGCACGCAGCCGTGTATCGCCGCGCGGCACGATCTCGCTTTCGCCGCGACGCAGGCCGATGATCAGGCACCCAGACGGCCAACGCACGTCACGCACCCGCTTGCCGTCCGCAATCGCTCCCATTTCCAATGGCAGTTCCATAATGCCGCTGCCCACATGGCTTGCGATCGCCATCTGCATGCCTTGCGCGCGCACGTACCGCTCCAGCAACTCCCCATAAATCGGTTTGGTGCGCAGCAAATCGGACACCAACAGCGCGATGAAAGCGACGGCCGCGACCGGCAGCATGTGCGTCAACGTTCCAGACATCTCCACAGCCAACAGAATCGACGTGATCGGCGTTTTCACGGACGCGGCGAGCGTGCCCGTCATCACGCACACCGCAAACACCGCCACTGCGTCGGATGGCAGATCACCGAATCGATGCAACACTTCACCGCAGATGCCGCCGGCCAACGAACCGACCGCAAGAATCGGCATGAAAATACCGCCAGGCGCGCCTGAGCCGAAACTCGTAGATGTGAACAGCATCTTCGCCACGAACAGCAGACACAGCATTCCCAAGCCGACGCGCGCATGTTCGGCGGTATCAATCAGATTCGAGCCGCCGCCGAGCACATCGGGCAACCAGATGCCGACAGGCAACGCGATCGCAATCGCAATCATCGGGCGGCTCCATGCCGGCAGTTTGCCGTACAGCGTCTGGAAGCCAAGCAACGAGCGGTTCATCAGCGAACCAACCAAACCGGCCACCAATCCCAACGGAATCAGCCACACATACTCTTCCAACGACAGCTGACCGATATCACCGAAATCCAAAACCGGACGCAGACCGAAACAGTATTTTGAGACGAAATCGGCGGTCAGCGATGCGGCGGTGGCGCCCATCAGAATCGCAGGGGAAAAACTCCGATGCACCCCTTCCAAAGCGAACATCATGCCGGACAGCGGCGCGCTGAACGCGGCGGACAAGCCGGCCGCGGCACCAGCGGTGACCAGATAATGCTCCTGCATGTCCTCACGGCGGCGGCCGCGCAAACGGTGGGATACACACTGCGCGCCCGACGCACCAATCTGAATGGACGGCCCCTCACGGCCGAGCGACAGACCAAACAACGCGCCCAACAGTCCACCGACGAAACGGACTGGCAGAATCGTCTGCCAACGCATCTTCAAGCCGCATATCACCACGCCGTTGGTCTGCGGGATGCCGCTGCCACCAGCCATCGGCTCCTTGCCGACCATCCACGCGATCGCCAGCGCGGCCGCCACCGCGGCAACCGCCCACGGCGCAATCAGCCACGGGGTCTCGCGAATCCGCGCATATATCCAACGGGACGCATCCGTGCCGTATTCGATGCCGAGACGGTATACGACAACCAGCAATCCTGAAACCAGACCAATGACTATGCCGGCCGCCGCCATCTTCCACTTCAAGTGGTCGAATCGCGGAATCAGCCGGCGGATATCATGTGCCGCGTCGTTACCAGTCAAGCCGGGAAATTCGTTGCAGACGGTCAGTCGACCAGCGAATTGATCTGGATGACATGATCGCGCTGCGGACCGGTGCCGATCGCGGAGATACGGCAGCCGCTCAGCTCTTCCAAACGCTTGACGTAGGCCTGGCAGGTGGCGGGCAGCTCGTCGAAGGAGTGGCAGTCGGAGATGTCTTCGTCCCAGCCGGGCATGGTCTCGTAAATCGGCTTGGCGGCGGCGAAAGCGGCCTGATCGGTCGGCATATCGTCGTGACGCTCGCCGTCCACGTCGTAGGCCACGCAGATCGGAATCTCCTTCAGGCCGGTGAGCACGTCGAGCTTGGTGAGCACGATGTCGGTCAGGCCGTTGACCTGGGAGGCGTAACGGTTGACGACCGCATCGAACCAACCACAGCGACGCGGGCGGCCGGTGGTCACGCCGAACTCGTGGCCCTGCTGACGCAGCCATTCGCCGGACTCGTCCAGCAGTTCGGTGGGGAATGGGCCTTCGCCCACGCGGGTGACGTAGGCCTTGGAGACGCCGATTACGCGGGTGATCTTGGTGGGGCCCACGCCGGTGCCGGTGCAGGCGCCGCCGGCGGTCGGGTTGGAAGAGGTGACGAACGGGTAGGTGCCGTGGTCCACGTCAAGCATGGTGGCCTGAGCGCCTTCAAACAGTACGGTCTTGCCTTCGTCAAGCGCCTTGTTGAGAATCAGGCCGGTGTTGGCCACGTACGGCTTGAGGCGTTCGCCGAGCTTCAGCAGCTCCTCGGTGGTCTGGTCCACGTCGATCGGACGACGGTTGTAGAGCTTGACCAGCATCTGGTTCTTCTGGTGCAGGCTGGCCTCCACCTTGTCGTGCAGATGGTCGGCGTTGAACAGGTCATGCACGCGGATGCCGACACGGTTGATCTTGTCCGCGTAGGCTGGGCCGATGCCACGGCCGGTGGTACCGATCTTGTGCTTGCCAAGGAAGCGTTCAGTCACCTTGTCGAGTGTGCGGTGGTAGGGCGCGATGATGTGCGCGGCCTCGCTCACCTTGAGGTGGGAGCAATCGATGCCGCGGGATTCCAGGCCGTCAATCTCCTCGAAGAGCACTTCCGGGTCCACGACCACGCCGTTGCCGATCACCGGGGTCAGGTTCGGGTTGATAATACCGGAGGGCAGCAGGTGCAGGGCGTACGACTCATCGCCGACTACCACGCTATGGCCCGCGTTGTTGCCGCCGTTGAAGCGCGCGACGTAATCGACCTTGGTGCCGATCAGATCGGTAGCCTTGCCTTTACCCTCGTCGCCCCACTGGGCACCAATAAGAACAATTCCAGGCATAACACACCTCCGCAACATCGCCTTTTCCGCCGAACACAGACTACCGTACAGCCTCTACCGCTGCCACGCCATATGCAGCCGCCGGCCTGTCCAAGCTACCCGCGCGCCCTCACGCGTCCGGCGCCGGCACGGCAGCCTCCGGCAGTCCGCGCAGAGCCGCGATCTTGTCTTCCAGCATCTGCACCAGCATGGGGGCAAACGACGGAGGGCGGCCGTCACTCTCCAAGGAACGCAGTATGTCCTCGCAGAATTCCTCCGTTTCCTCATCGGAAAGACCCTTAAGCATGTCGTACAGCATCTGCTGCACACCGGCACGCCTTGCCCGCAGCCGCTCGACGTTCAGTTTCAGCACCTTGTCGACAGCGCGTCGGCGGAGGACCTGCCCTTGCCGGTATACCAAGGTCCGGGGTGCCGAGGGACATAGTGCTCCACATGGGCGTCAACCGGCCGGTCCATGTCGTCGGGGCCCAGAATCCGGGACCGTGGGAACCGCTCCAGCATGTGCCCGGCGATCCTGCGTGTGCAAATAAGCAGTGGAATGCGTGGCCCACTTGGACCATTCGCGCTTTTCAGCGAACGAGCCCAAGACGGCGAATTCCCCATGACATCGCCGTGCGCGCTCACCGAAATCGGGAATTGCTGCTGGTAATCCACCGTCGACGTATTGTGCATTTCGATACGGGCCAGCCGCGCATCCGTACGGTTGAATGTCGGTTTGTCGATGTCGGGGATCTTCACCAGATACGTGCCAAGGCAATGATGGCGGCATCGAGAATCGACGTTTTGCCCGAGCCGTTTTCACCGACGATCACCGTCACCCAATTGCCACGGCCATCGGCACCTCGATCGCCTTCTACCTCGACGGCGCCCTCGCAATCGCCATCGGCGCGATCGTCAGACAGATCCGGGAAGGTGATCGACAGGTCGGAGAACATGCGGTAATTATGCAGGGACAACTGCCGCAGGCGCATTACATCCGGCCTCATGATACGATCATCCTCCGCCGGTGCGCTCATTGCAGTCCCCATCCGGCTGGCGAACAATCCATCAATGCCCTGATCTCATCACATGACCGCAGCCCGTCAGCGGTGCCGCCCGCCGCTTCGCTACTTCAATGCCTTGCCGGCCGAGCCGAGCTGCCGGCACGCCTCGACCACGCGGGCGGCCATGGCCGATTCGGCCTCGCGGCCCCAGGAGCGCGGGTCGTACAGCTTCTTGTTGCCGACCTCGCCGTCGATCTTGAGCACGGCGTCGTAATGCGCGAACATGTGGCCGGCGACCGCGCGCGTGAAGGCGTACTGCGTGTCCGTGTCGATGTTCATCTTGACCACGCCGTAGCTCACCGCGCGGGCGATCTCGTCGGGCGTGGAGCCGGAACCGCCGTGGAACACCAGCGCGAAGGGCTTGCGCTCGGGCATGTCCGGCAGCGCGCACGTGGACACCGCCGACGCGCCCAGCGACCCAAGACGGCCGTCGAGGGCCGCGTCCCACACTTCGGACTGGATGTCGCGCAGCAGTTCCGGGCGGAGCTTGACCACACCCGGCTTGTATGCGCCATGCACGTTGCCGAAGGTGAAAGCGGCCATATAGCGGCCGTGCTCGCCGAGGCCGAGCCGCTCCGCCACGCGCACGCCGTCGGTCGGCGTGGAATACAGCTTTTCGTTGATCTCCGCGGAATGGCCGTCCTCCTCGCCGCCGACCGCGCCGATCTCGATCTCCAGCACCGTATGCGCGCGGACGGATTTCTCGAGCAGCTCCGCGGCGATGTCCAGGTTCTCCTCCAGCGGCACAGTTGAGCCGTCCCACATATGCGACTGGAACGTCGGCTCTTCGCCGCGCTTGACCTGTTCGGCCTCGTGCGCGAGCAGCGGGCGGACCCAGCCGTCCAGGTACTGCTTGGCGCAATGGTCGGTGTGCAGCGCGACCGTGATGTTCGGGTAGCGCTTCGCCACCTCGTGCGCGAATGCGGCGAACGCGAGCGACCCGACCACGCGGTCGTTCACGCTTTGGCCGGAGAAGTAGGAGGAGCCGCCGACCGACACCTGGATGATGCCGTCGGACTCGGCCTCGGCGAATCCCTGCAGCGCGGCGTTGAGCGTCTGCGTGCTGGTCACGTTGATCGCGGGATAGGCGTATCCGCCGTGGCGGGCGGCATCCAGCATTTCGGCATAGCGTTCGGCAGTTGCGATAGTCATGGCTTCCATTATCCCGCCGCCGAGTGACGAATCGCATTGTCGGGGAGGCCTCGGCGGCGAATGTGCGCAAGATCACCTTGCCCGCGAGGCGCGGAGCTCACCGAATGGCGGTATGCCGCCGTAAGCGGGGCACGACTACCATGGAACCCGTGAGCGATATTCGACATTCTCCGCTGGAAGGCCGGCGGCCGAAGCGCACCGAGCTCGCCGGTTTCGTCGACGGCACGGTCGACGACATCCGCTGCCCGCACCCCAAACTGCTTATCGTGGGCATCAACCCCGGGTTATGGACGGCCGCGGTCAACGCACCCTTCGCCTATCCCGGCAACCGATTCTGGCCGTCGCTTTTCGCCTCGGGGCTCACGCCGTGGCAGGTGGACGCCAGTTACGGCCTGCGCCTTCGCGATGAGCGCATGATGATTGACCGCGGCATCGGGCTTACCAATCTCGTCAATCGCGCCACCGCGAAAGCGAGCGAGCTGAACACCACCGAGCTGCGTCATGGCGCCGATCGGCTGCGGGAGCTGTGCGCGAGGGTCCATCCCCGGGCCATTGCGATACTGGGCATCACGGCGTACCGACAGGCGTTCGCCGATAAGTCCGCCGCACTGGGGCTGCAGGACCTCACCGCGGAAGAGACCGACCGGTTCGGAGGCGCGCAGCTGTGGGTGATTCCCCAGCCCAGCGGGTTGAACGCGCACGCCACCATGCCGGTGCTGGTCGACTGGTGGCGCAGGGTCGCCGACGCGGCCGGTCTGGATCTCGCCGCCGCGCGCTAGTGTCCCACGCCGTTGATTCGTTTGTTAATTCTGGCTCCCCTCTCTGAGGGGAGCCAGACATTGTTAACGATTTAAGTTTTGCGTGATAATTGTCGTATGTGCCCGCCATGGACCCCACGGGCGTGAAGGTCCACCGGCACGCGACCGGGGCGCCGAAAAAGGGGCTCCCGGTCCGTCGGCGTCTCCCGGGGAGGGTGGAATACCAAAGTTCACGTGCCATCCGACGGCGGGAGCGCGGTCGTCGAGATCCGTCTGAGCCCGGGCAACGAGCGCGACGCGGTCCATGGGCACGCGCCCGCTCATGGACCGCGCGTACGGGGGTTCCACCCGGCTGCCGGCCGAGTCGTTCGGCCTGACGCCGGCCGCACCGCCCAAGGGGAACCGTGCGGCCCCATGGAATCGCGACAGGGAGGCGCACAAGGGGCGGAACATGGTCGAACGCGTCTTCAACCGCATGAAGCACCACCGCAAGGCCGCCACCCGCCACGACAGGCTCGACGAGACCCTCCTCGCCAACCCCTGGCCCATCCTCATCGCCATCTACCTGAAAAACACAGCCAAAAACCCAACTAGTGTAAACACACCCTAGGCAATCCTGCACTCCTCTTCCGACAGGTGCGAACATGCTTCTCCCATAGATGCAACATCCCTTCGGGCTGGTTTCCTAGACAGTTACCAATCTAACGGGTGTTGCACTTTCATTTAGACAACGGGGTGCAGCAAAACAAGAAGACCCCGCGTTGTTCCGCAATATGTTGGTTCGAGGAACAACGCAAGGCCCATTCGCCCGTGAATGCGTGTCGAATGCTGCTATGCCAGAATTGATTCAGTATCGGTCACCGTGACCAGTGGCTCGAACAAGCGCATTGTGTTGAGTGCCAACTCCTGGTTCTCCGGAGTGCTGCCGGCACAGGCATCAGCTGGCACGCGTACTGCCACACCACTATCGGCGGCGGCGAGCACGGTGGTGAGCACACAGCAGTCAGTGGCCACGCCGCAGACCGTGATCTTCTTAGCTCCGCCGATTGCTCCAATCAACTGCGAACCCCACTTGCCGAATGTGGTGCGGTCCACCACTTGGTGTCCTTCAGCGAGCGCCGCGGTCTCATCGGTGAAGTCGTACATCGGATCGTCCGGCGGTACCAGGAATTGCGGCCAGTTCTTGAAGTAGTCAACCCAGGCGCCCTTTGGCGGAATCGGCGCGATGTAGCGAGTGTAGACCACGCGGTCGCCAAACGCCTTGGCCAGTCTTCCGAACGGTTCGTCGGTACTGTAGTAGCTCCCTCCAGCACAGGCCCAAGTGGACCATTTACTTTCGGCAAATACTTTCTGGCGGTCGATGACAACCAGCCACTCGTCTTCTGCGATCATCATGCGCTCCTTTCCTACAGTTACGCCGCTTGTCAGTTGGCTTCAGACAGAGTCGTTTCAAACTCTGATAGGTCCGCCTCCTGCTTGGCGATGTCCTCACGCTGGAAGATCAATGCACCGAGCAGACCAACCAGCAGCGCTACGATTACGCCAAGGTTAGCTGAAGCCCAGCTGCCATCCTTGCCTCCGATCAGGAAGAGAAGATAACCTTGCCAGGTCAACCAATCTGCGGCGGTGTTAATCACGAGGCCCCAACCGAGGATGGTACCGACGGCGAGGATGATGAACGACTTAACGTTCCACTTGCCGTAGCGACCGTTCGGATCATACAGGTCGGGAGTGCTGTAGTCCTTCTTGCGAAGAATCACATCGGCCACAAACATGCCTGCCCACACGGCCATGGGCACACCTAGGGTGGTTAGGAAACCTTGGAACGGGCCAATAAAGGTATCGGAGAAGAAGGTCACGTAGACCACGCCCGCCACGGTGAGCGCGGCGGTCAGCCCAGCGGCCGCCGTACGGGGTAGTTTGACGCCAAAGCTCAGGAGTGCCAATCCATTGGAGTAGTTGTCCATGATAGATCCGGACATGAGGCCCAGCACAGCCACAAGGGTGTATGGGATGAGGTACCAAGTGGGCAGAATGGACGCCATGGCCCCAATCGGGTCGTTGCCGACGTTTTCAGCGAGTTTGGCGTTCGACCCAGCCAGCAGCAGACCGTAGAAGATGAGGAACACATTGGCGATGGATGCGCCGAACGTAGTCCAGAAGACGATGCCACCATTAGACGCCTTGCGCGGCAGATAGCGCGAATAGTCTGCCGCGATGTTCACCCACCCCAAGCCAAAGCCAGTCATGACGAAGAAGCAGCAGCCGAGCATGGCCGGCAGGCTGCCAGACGGAATCCGTCCGATGGCTGCGAAGTCAATGTGTCCCCAGCCGAGGATGAAGAATCCGACGGTGATCACACCGGTCACGATAGTGATGACCTGCTGGCAGTGCATGATCAAGTCATAGCCGAAGATGCCGGCGACCACCACCAGACCGACCACCACGATGGCGGAGATGAGCTTCGGCGCGTCACCAGAACCCCAGCCGAGTTTGGTGATGGTGGAAGACAGAGCAAGCACCGCAGTGGTGGTCAGGGAAATTTCCCAGCCCAGTGTAGCAATCCAGCTCAACGCAGCCGGCACTTTGGCACCTTCCACTCCGAAGGTGGCACGGGTAAGCACCATGGTCGGCGCGTTGCCGCGCTTGCCCGCTATGGATATAACGCCTACCAGCAGGAATGATACGACCACGCCGATGATGGCCATGATGGTGGCCTGCCAGAGGGAGATACCGAATCCCAGAGCCCATGCGCCGTATGACATGGCAAACATGGAGATGTTCGCCGCGAACCAAGGCCAGAACAAGCTGCCCGGTGTGCCTTTGCGCTCGTCTTCGGAAATTGTGTCAATGCCCTGCTCCTCGACAGTGAGGGCTCCTCTATCCTTACTCATTTCGTAAGGTCTCCTTTGCTTCGTTGCACTTTGCAGAAAGCGCCCAGACCGGTGAGAACGTCCTTCCCTCATGCTCTCACACCGTGCGGGCACATCATCTTATGGTCAAACTGACCAAACGCTCTCATGACGAGAGCATTTCCCTCACCTCCTTTCTTGTAGGGCATGTGGCCGGCCCCCGTCGTGTCACTGCAATGGAGGCCGCCGCATTTGCAGTTCTGACCGCCTCATGGAGCACTATTCCACAGCTCAGTTCGGCACACAGTACACCAGCGTGGCAGTCACCAGCACCATTGGTGTCGATGGCATGGACCGGGCATCCTGGAACGAGTTCAGCATCCATGTCCGGCCGAGCCAGCCATGCGCCGCCCCTGCCGATACGGACGATCAACGTGGAGTCCAGCAACCGCGCCATCTGTTCGATTAGGGCACGGGACGTGAACCGGTCGCCCGGCAATCCCAGACGCTTCGCGACAATAGCCGCCTCCCGTTCATTGCATGACCAAATCGGACGGTATCTGACCACTTCGTCAAACGTCTCGTCGTTGATATGAGCCACCACCGGCGACGGGTCGAACAACGCAGTGAAGTTCCGTCCTACCGAGGTCCGCCGTATGAAAGCCCGTAATCCTTCACCAGTATGATGCGCGAAGGTGTATCCACTGATATGTAAGACATCACCGTCAGACGGATCGATGTTATGGAAGGTGTCTTCGTCGCCGTAGGCTTCGGCACCGCGCGTCGAGATGAAGGTTCGTTCGGCTGCGGCGTCGGTCAGTGCTACGCAGAATCCGGAATCCCTGTCCACATCATCGGAACCGATGTGACGAATTCCTTCATTTTTGAAGACTTCACGAATCATGTCCGCCCAAGGACCAATGCCAAGGACGCCGGCGTGGCATGCTGCGACGCCCATCTGACGTACCGCATGCAAGGTATTGTAACTCGCTCCGACGCAGATTCCGACCTTGTCGGCGAACACATCCTCGCCTGGTTGGGGGATTTTACCGACGCTCATGGTCAGATCGACAATCACCTGCCCCAGCGAGATAACGGCTCCACGTCCCATGGTTCAGCCTTCCCGTTCCCTCAAGGCGAGTAGTCCCGCCACCGTTCGGCTCACGTCAAGCCGGTTGTCGTCCTTGAGCCGGCGTAGCACCTGGCCGACAATAGCTTGGTCGAAACCATCCACCCCATGCCACGCACCGAGCATCGCGCCCGTAATCGCGGCGATGGTGTCTGTGTCGCCGCCGAGGGAGGCCGCAAAGCACAGTGCCTCGGTGGGTCTGTCGAAGAAACGGGTTGCGATGGCGAACGCCGCAGCTACGGATTCGTTGGCCTCCACGCTGGTGCCACAGTCGCGCCGGAGGATGACGGCGAAGTCATCATCGGATATGGTGACGCCTTCGCTGATGACCCGTTCCATGAACATCTTCACGCGAGCCACGACGGACGCTTTGGCCGACCAGTTGCCGCGCGGCGGCTGCGATTCCACGAACTCCAACGCCTTCTGAAGGAAATCACGTCTCCCTTCAACTGCGAAGCTCACGGCGGCGGATACAAGCATGGTCGATTCGATGCCCTGGACCGTGTTGTGAGTCACCACGCAAGATCGCCAGGCTTCCTCGGCCAAAGCCTTCCCCGGTCTAAAAGCTATGCCTACTGGGGTGGCGCGCATAGCGCCACCGTTCGTGGTGCCGAATCGACCAGTATGTTCCGGTTCGACGCCATCCGTCAGTGCTTGCAACGCGGCTCTGGTGGACGGGCCAAGTAAATCGAGCGAGCCCCGCGCCTTCATTTTCATCTCCCAGCGCAGGAGATCTTGGGCGTACGCGTCGTTGTCGATTCGACCGTCATCCTCGATAAGGCGATTGGCCAGTACGAATGCCTGTTCCGTATCGTCGGTCACCGACCCAGCCGGCATATTCGGCGCGATTGGCTGCTGCGGCACAGCGTCCATCAGCGAATGGATTAGACCGCCGTAATATTCGACGATTTGCGTGGCTGACATACTTTGGGTAGGCATCCCAAGCGCGTCGCCGACGGCGAGACCTATCATTGCGCCACGGGCACGTTCGGTCAGATGTTCATCGATCACCATGGTTTCCTCCAGTTTCTCCTGTGGTGACATGCAGCGTGAAGTGGCCCGGATCGAGGAACGAACGCACGTATTCGACCAGCGCGCCGTCATCTCCGAAGTTGTGCCGTTCGGACAACAGAAACACCGTTCCCGGGGTCTTTTCCAGCGTTTCGGCAATCGGGCCGAGCCTATCGGCGGATACGTTCATATATCCGGAGGCTGTCCGAAGCCCGGCCTGTTCCATGGTTTTCAAAATGGAACCGTCGATAAGACCCCCCGCACGTTCGATTACTCCACATAACGCCGGGATGGCAGGTAAGTATGAGACCTCGTACGAGACCGGTGCCGACCTGAAAAGCCGACGGCGGGCAATTTTATAGAAGCGTTCACACTCACTCTCCCCTTCCAGCGACGAAGGACGATCAACCAACGCGATGGACAGCAGTTCTGTTGTAGTCGGCGCTCCTGAACGCAACGAGGCCGAAGTCCATCCGTCCGGCCCGCTCATGCTACCGCCATTGAACGCCACATAACTGCCCGATCCCATACGGGTTTCGATTAGTTCCGCCTTCTTCAATTGTTCCAAGGCCCTGCGCACAGTGCCGCGGGAGACCTGGTACTCCTCGGCCAGGCGCGTTTCGGACATGATTCTGTTCCCTGGCTTGAGTGTGCCATTCCTAATCTGCGAGGCGAGCTCGTGCCGCAGATGTTCCGTCCGGGTGTAAGCAGTCATCTTCGACCTCCAGAACAACGCTGATACAATCGGCATTGACATTGAACAACTGTATACAGGATAACACAGGTTTGTACAAGTTGCGTCATCCTCGTTGTCTGTTTAGAACTGCAACGCCTCTATTGGTCCTGTAATTCCAGCAATTCGTCGACGAACGCCTCATTGGGTGTCAGGTAGTTCGGCACGCGCATGGGACGGCTGTCGGTCTCGTCAACAATCTCCCTGATTTTCTTCGCCACGTCCATCCTGATCTCGCAGCGTCTGGACAGGTACCGGCGGATCATGCCGTTACGGTTCTCGTCACCTCCCCGCCGACGGCTGGAGCACGAATCAGAAGTACATGGCCATGGTCGGCTCATCGCGCGATCGGGCGCGCGGGCGAACACGGTGCCATCGTCGTGCGTGACGCCGACGCACGCGACGTCCGGCGACGGACCGAACATCGTCATCCGCGACCTTCTTCTTCGCCTCACTTGTAATCTATCTGCACCCGACATACGCCGCGATGAGCCGTGCCTACCTCACCGATTAGTCATTATGATACGGATCAGTGCGAATATCGAATATGTGGCAACACCTCCGCCGATGGAAAAACGGGCAGACGCGCCTGCAAAGCACAGCCTGCTCGTTGTGTACGGAATGCTCCTACCCTCGAGCCAATCGAATGCTAGTTGCGTTCATGGAATGACGCCTTACGACCGATGGCGACGGCAGCAGTGGACAGTAACGCCATCACCGATAGCACACCTACCACCGAAACACCGGTATTCGGTAGGTTGCCCGATTTATCGGCATTGACGTGCCGCTGATTGGGTTTGCCCTGCTACGATTCCGAAGAGCAGCCGGGTTTGCCGATGCTACCACTCCCATTACCGACGTTAGTCTTGCCAATGCATCCGGCAATTACCGGGCTTAATCTTGACGCTGGGCTTCTGCGGCCTCTGATGGGGCGAGGCGGCTGCATTGCGCGTCAAGCATGTGGATGTCCAGAACAACCGACTTAAGGTGCGCCTAAGTTGGGTGCGTTCTGGCAGAAAACATTTTGAGGGAGCTCCGAAAACATGGGAGATACGGGACGTTCCCGTTCCAAAGCAAGTAATGGAGGCCCTCAAAAAAGCAATGCGAAGGTAAGGATGCCGAGGATTTGGTGTTCACCTCACCTTCTGGCGGCCACCTGCGCGAGCAATCCGCGAAAACCACGGTTGGCACTCAAGAGCATTGCGCGATTCCGGCGTTCCCATGCTAACCTGCCATGACCTTCGCCACACAGCGGCATCTATCGCCATCAGCTCCGGAGCCAATGTCAAGGCCGTACAACGTATGTTGGGTCATCAGAACGCGGCCATGACGCTGGATACTTATGCAGACCTATTCGACACCGATCTTGACGACGTGGCAACATCTATCAGCAACAAGATCGCAACCGCAGGAACTATGTAAGTCAATCAGACCTTAACTAGAATGCCGGTTGTATCGGATAAGCACTATGGGTGAGACCGCCACTTGCGTCATAAAATTCACGCAAACCCATGGTATGCACGCCCAAAGCTTCAGCCACATCGGGAATTTTGGGCTCCCTTTTTAAAGGCTGATTACGCGTCGGCTTTACCGCCTGCTCATTTGTCACGACGGCGGCATGAAGGACTTTGGCAGCAGCAATGAGCCAAGGATCGGCTTTATCTTCAGGCTCCCACTGCGCATACGAGGCAGAACGATAACAGCCACATGTAGCCAAATAATCTTGCACCTGGGCATAAGCCGCACCAATCTCATCGGTCTTATGACTAATTTGGCGTTCACTAAAAATAGCTTCAGCCCACTGCCCTAATTCATCGATTTGGCCTTTACTATTCTTATGCGTTATTTCCTTATAAACGGAATCAAGTAGAAGCACCTTCCCCTCAGAAGCCAATTTCTCTAGCCAACGCCAGAAAGAATGAAATTCTTTATATGAAAAAGGATGATGGGTACGAAATGAGCTAATAAAAATATCTGAATCAAGCAAAAATAAATCACTCATTCGCCATCCCCTTCACCTGGAGTAGGCCATCATAAGCCTGGATGGATTTCACACCCAGCAAAGAAAAACCATCAGAGTAACTCAGAGAACCACGGTCAATGCTGCTCTTCACTAATCCAACGAAACCGCTATCTAGATGGAATGCATTCGTGTTGTTCTGATTGCCGCCTTTTGCATCACTACTGCGTGTTTTACTAAGACGCTCCCGCATCTCTTCAGACACAGTCTGCACATCTTCATCAGCAGCCAGCCCCAAGTACCTGGCATGAATGGTGAGCGCTAACGCACTAAGGCCATAGCGCCTCGCACATTCATTAGCAATCATCAATATATCGTTACTTCTGCGGCTGGACTCTTTCCAGTAGCTACAAAAATCTTGATTATCCACGACAGATTGAACGACAGCCCGGTTAATAAGCCTCTCAACCCGCGTTTCACCCATTGCAAAATCATCATTAAAGATTTCGTTACTTCCGAGCAGGACATGACCAATCTCATGAAGCAACGAAAAAAGCATCGCAGAATAGGAATCATTGCGATTGATAAAAATCAATGGGGCCGTCGGGTCCAAGAGAACAAATGCACGAAATTCCTGTACGCTTAAGCGCCTGTGAGAAGTCCCCACTTTGGAATCAACCATCACAATCAGACCATTTTCGCTGGCTCGCTGCCTAATGTATCGGAACTGCTCCTCCACAGTTTTGCGCGCATACCATGCATCATCCAGCTGAAGTTTCTCACGAATCGCCTTCCCAAGCTCTTCAGCGGATATGTCAGAAGCAACGCTGCCGACAAGCTGGTTCTCATCAAGCCCCCGTGCAGAGAGCTCATCTTTAGCCCAATCTTGACGGTTACGCATTAGACGGATCACGTCTCGCAAATCTCTACTCGGCTCGACTCCGTGATTCTTAATGGTACGGTACTGAACCAACTCATCCTCATGCTGCTCAGGAACGGAGGAGCGCACAAGACTGCCGAATGGCATTTGCAGCGCCTTCCCTATATCCGACAGCTTACTGAAGGAGAGACGAAGCGGTTCACTAGAACTCAGCCATTCCGGAAAATCTGCCAAACCTCGTCTGGCAGCCACAGCAGCAGGATCAGCATTACTTGTTTTAACGGCCCAACGGAGCGTGGCTGGATAAACGGTTATTTCAGCCATAATGCACTCCTTTCCTGCCTAGGCCAAAATCGTTTACCATACCAGATGATAATGCGATGATGTCTCGCGACACGAATTCTCTTAGATCCCAGAATTACTCATAACCATTCAAAAAATAGGTTACCAAGAGAAATCATCCAACCTGAACAGTCAAGCGCTCTCGTGACAACACGATGACAACAATTCGGCAAAAATCGTGTGATCGAGCAAGTGCCTACATAATTGAGAATCATTGGAATGATTAGGTTTTGCAGCCTCAGCGTTGAAGCGAGTGGAGCGGACGACGGGAGTCGAACCCTACCTGGCCGATGCCGAAAAGCCGCTGATCATCGCAAGAATACAAGCTACTGAGAAGCAAAGTCGGCGAAAGGTCTTGGAATTCCCGTTCCAAGACCTTTCGCCGATTCCTATTGGTTCTTCGATTTAAAGCTAGGCGATAGCCTTTCGACTGTTGATGGCGATACCGGATGTCAGCACAAACAGCAGCGTCAGGATCGCCAGCATGGTCCGCCATCCGAGGAATTCGATGACGGAGCCGGCCAACAGACTGCCGATGACCTGTCCGCATACGAGGAAGAACTCGCCCTTGCCTCTGGCCGACGCCACTTCGTCGGCGGAATACGAGCTCACCAGCAACACCGTGCCCTCGTTGTAGCCGAGTGCCCAGGCGACGGCGATGCCCAGCAATGCCATCGCGACGAGCGGAGCGTTCTGACCTAGACCCAACAGACAGCTGACAAGACCTAGCCCTAGAGCAAGAGATACAAAGACCGTGTGAGAGCGTTTCTTGGAGTTGAGCAGTGGAATCAATGCCATGGGCAGGTACATGCCGAGCATGTGCAGTTGCATGGCCTGCATGCGCGTGCCGTCGGATTCGTGCAGCACATGTTCCATCACCAGCGGGGCGCCGGCCATGATCATGGTCATGGCGCAGCACACGGTGAATCCCAGGGCGATGCCGAGCAGAAAGCGCGGGCGGCGCAGAAGCTCAAGCAGGCCGACCTTCTGCGCCGAACCAACGGGCTGCCGCGTGCCTCCGATCTGCTGGTCTGCCGGGAACATCGCCACCGTCACCAGAGCGAGTATGCCGAGGACGCTTACGATGAGATAGGAGCCTGCGTAGTGGACGGGGAACAGTCCCTCGGCCCACGTCGCCAGCAACGGGCCGACAATCGCGGCGATGACGCCTGCCGACAGCACCACGGACACGGCCCGGTCCTTTTTATCGGTGTTGAGATCGGCCGCCGCGTAACGGTAGTAGTTGGAGGCCGCCTGATAGATGCCGACCGCGAACGTGCCGACGCACAGAAGCGGGAAATTGTGGAACCATACCGCGCAGAACGAGCTGATTCCGCCGCATATGGCGATGACCGCCCCAGCCTCGAACACATGCTTGTGCCCGATGCGGGCGATGAGGCGATTGACGAAGGTATTGGCGAACACCGTCCCCAACGCAATCAAGGCGATCGGTATCGTCGCCATCCACGCGAACGGGGCCAGCTCACTGCCCACGAGCGCAGTGACCGTTAAGTCAACGCTCATCGCAGCGAGACTCAGTCCCTGCGCAACAAACAAAACCCTAGTGGCGCGCTGTTGACCACGCATTAGAAGCCTCCCCTCATGTCCGCAGGAATCACTATCTCATCAAAAGACCAAGTGATTGAGCAGGTGTCTACAAGATTAAAAAAAACGTTGGAATGATTGGATGGTCTCACCATTTGAGACAAGTGGAGCGGACAACGGGAGTCGAACCCGCCTCTAAAGCTTGGGAAGCTTTCATTCTACCGATGAACTATGTCCGCACGTGCGCTGCCAACACTCTTGGCGTATTGCACGAAGAGTCACTTTAGCATGACTTCTCTACCTGGAAAAGGCGTGTGCCGGAACTTGAACAATGCTCCACCACACGCCTTTGGTGTTATTCACAGCTAGACAATGCCCGAATTGCCTTTCCGGGCCTATCTACGCCG
Source organism: Bifidobacterium sp. WCA-178-WT-4B (assembly GCF_009696495.1). Classification (NCBI taxonomy): domain Bacteria; kingdom Bacillati; phylum Actinomycetota; class Actinomycetes; order Bifidobacteriales; family Bifidobacteriaceae; genus Bifidobacterium; species Bifidobacterium sp. WCA-178-WT-4B. The sequence goes on from NZ_VULV01000001.1 coordinate 176,661, forward strand.
AACGACTTTCAGCGTCAGCGCCGCACCAACAAGTACCAGTGTTACGGCCAACAATCCAGCCGTGTTCACACCTGTTGCGCTCAAACGGTCAGCAGCATTGGCTTCCTGACTGGCGGAGGACTTGTCCGCGCCGGAATCGGAATCGTGCGAACCGCCTGGCTGATTAGCATCCTGGCCACCAGCGTCTGATCCACCGTCCCCGCCATTGCCGCCATTCCCGTCATCTCCGCTATTCGTTTCCTGCAATGCCTGCTGTGCTGAACGCAGGGCGACCGCAGCGGCACTGAGGTCGGCCGGGGCGGCACGGAAGTCTTCGACCCGCACCAGCGCCGTGGTATAGGCATCGGCGAACGCAGACCACGTTGCATCGCTATAGTTTCCCTGGCCAGCTTCAACCACACGCTTAGCCGCAGTCAAGGCCTGGCGCACCGTTTGCTTGGCGGCCGGGCCGTCGCCCATCGCGTTGGTATATGATGCGGCAACTTCATCGTCAGAGAACACTTGGCTGGAGATGCGCGCAAGAGCAACGTACCCTTCCTTCATCTGGTATTCCGGAGCGCCAGAGCCGCTGGTATCCGCACCGATGAAGAAGTATTTTGCGCCGTTGGACGGAATCACCAAGCCGCTCTTAGCCGACGCCGAATCAACCTTCTCGCCATTCAAATACAGCGTTACGGTGTTGCCATCGTATACGGCACTGGCGTGATACCAAGTATCGGGCTGAATAGCCACTGCTGGCTTGGCTCGGCCACTCCCGGCATTCAGCCAGAATTCCAGTTTGCCGTTCTCGACTTCAAAGCCGAATCCCGCATTTTGCTGATTGGAAAAGACACACTGGTCCTTCTGCACATCCGCAATCGAGAATACGACATCCGTGGTGAATCCGTTGGCGATGGCGTTGTAGTCCTCGTCTTCCATCGTGTACCGGTATCCACCATCTCCGCCACGCACACGCAGCACTTGCTGGCCGAGCTCGGCGTTATCCTCGATTGTGGAAACGCCACCCTGCTTAACGGACTGGTGAGCGTAGTAGTCATCGGCCGAGCCACTGCCAAAATCAACATCGAACATCGGGCTGGGAGCAGGGGCCTCATTGGTGGTCACACTTGTCTGGCCGCTGGCGATCACGGCACCGGCAGCCCCGTTCTCCTCTTCAAACGAGGTCAGCGCCTCGACCGTGGCTGTGTATTCCGTCTGCGGCGTCAGGCCTTTAACGGTAACGGACCACCTGCTTTTCTGGGTCGGCACGGCTCCAGCAGCCCCGACCCCAGCCTTGGCATAGTAATAATCGTTGAACACGGATTTGGATACCGCCTCGCCGCCGTTCTTAGGCGTCATCGTGATGCGATATGAGTGAATCATATTGTTGTTCGTGCCGTCAGCGGGCTTGGCTGCCGGGAAGGTGACAGCAGCACTGTTCCCGGTGGTCTTCGCAGTGTCAAAGCCTACCGACGCGCCGTCCGGGAACATGGCCGGGGTACTTGGACGATTCTTGCCATACACGTTAGCCTTGGCTCCATCGGCGGTAATGGTCCATGGTTCGTCAGGATATATCCACGTGCCGGTTGCGAAATTCATCCTATGCACTTTCACCGTGCCGTCCCGATACACATCGACCAACAACCCCTGCGAGGCCAGCTCGGAATCGGCCGGCCGAGTGGCGGCAGTACCGGTAATAGGATCCACCTTGCCGCTTTCATTCTCGAAATAGGCGCCAATCGTACCGTCTTGGATGCTGGTGTACCCCAAGCTCTGATCAATTGAGCGCGCGTCTTCCAACGTGGCGTGGGAGTGTCCGGAAACCTGAATGATCTGAGGATACTGTTGCATGAGTTTCACCAGGTCGTGGTCGGTACCGGCACCGTACTCGCCGTACCATTCGTTGGTCACATAGGCGGTATTCTGCACGCCGTGATGGGTCAGCACGAAAATCGGGCGGTTCGGATCGTAGTTCGCCCGAGAGGTGATGCGGTCAAGCGTAGTCTTCAGGAAATCGTAATCCGCCCGATAATCGTCATCCTCGTTCTGCGGTCCCATCGTGATGACATCGACGCCGTTGACTTCGACCAGTTTGTTCATATCTTGCCCGGTGTACTTCTTGAAACGTTGCGGCGAATCTGACACACCCGCATCAAGTGTTTCATGATTGCCCATAGCCAGAATGACCTGTTCGGAATCATCCGTGCCGGTGTTCAACGTATCCATCAAGGTCTGGTACTGGCCGACTTGACCGGAATCAGTAAGATCGCCGGAAAAACCGACCGCATCTACGCCCGATTGGCGGTAAGCGTTCAACGCATTCTTGAGCTTGTCTACAGCAGAACCATATTTGCCGCTGTCGCGCCCCACGTGAATATCACTGCCGAAACCGAATCGCGCCACGACATCCTTATCTCGCGGCAAATCCCATGTTGCAGACTGCTCGGCATGCGCGGACGGAGCTGCCAGAACGCTAGCTAGCACCATAACCACAGCTGACACCACAGGTACAGCGTAACGTCTTTTCATTGTTTTCTCCTTGTGTTCATGCTCATGCGCTCACGTGTTTCCATGGTTCAGCGACATCAGCGAGTACACGCTAGAAAACAGCGATTACAGTTGCCCGACAAAGACGTGGCTCACCCATGAACAACGAAAAAACAATGATGGAGACCTACGTAGGAGGCACTTAGCGAATAGTTCGTGTGGAGTAGGTGGGCGGAGCGATCGGCGTGCCGTTCATTTCGTTGGCCATCTGCATGAGACGCGCGATGCGGTCCTCGGTCGGTGGATGCGTGGAGAACAGGCGTGAGAAGCCGGCCATGGAGAACGGATTGGCGATCATCATCGCGGAAACGGACTGGGTGCCCGCGGTCTTGCGCATCGGCTCGGCCTGCGCGCCATAGGAGATCTTGTTCAGCGCCGAGGCGAGGGCTTCGGGGTCTCCGGTCAGCAGGCTGCCGTCCTCGTCGGCGTCGTATTCGCGCGTGCGGGAGATGGCCATCTGGATCAGGGAGGCGGCGATCGGCGCGAGAATCATGCTCAGCAGCGCACCAATCAGGCCGAGTCCGCCGGAATCGTTACGGTCGTCGCTCCGGTCGTCGCCGAAGTACATCAGGGAGTAGCCCAGGTAGGAGATGACGGTGGCCATGGCGGAGGCGATGGCGGAGGTCAGGATGTCACGGTTGTACACGTGCATGAGTTCATGGCCCAGCACGCCGCGCAATTCGCGGGCGTTGAGTATCTGGAGGATTCCTTGGGTGCAGCATACGGCCGCATGCCGTTCGTTGCGTCCGGTGGCGAAGGCGTTCGGACTCATGGTGGGGGCGATGTAGATGCGCGGCATGGGCTTGCCGGCCTTGGCGCTCAGTTCGCGCACGATCTGGTAGATTTCGGGGGCTTCCCGTTCGCTGACCTCCCGCGCGCCCATAGAGGCGATGGCGAGTTTGTCGGAAAACCAGTAGGTGCCGAACGTGGTGACCAATCCGATGATGATATAGACGCCCAACGTCTGCCTGCTGCCGCCCGTGGCCCACCAGATGAGCATGATGACGGCCCACATCAGGGTAAAGAGCAACGTCGTTTTCAGGCCGTTGAAGTGGCCGTGCACCCGTACTTTGGCATCCATATTGCACACACTAAAGTCGCAGGCTGAATGATTGCTGGATATGCGCCAAGCGCAATGTCGAATATTCGCCCGGCCCGCCCGGCCGCGCCCACACGGGGCGCGGGTACGGACGGGTGCCGGACGGCGTGGGCGAACCGTCAGGCGTGGGCGAGCTCGCGCATCTGCTCGGGATCGATGACCTTCTTGTGTTCGCGGCCTTCCTTGGCGCCCTCGGCACGCTCGAAGGCATCGACCTTCTTCCAGCCGGCGAAGTCGATCGGGCGAATGCCGCGCCCGGCCAGCAGTCGGTCGATGGATTCGGGGTCACGGTTGGCTGCCACACGGCCACCTTCAGCGGCCTTGGCCAGATCCTCGAGCATGTTGGTCACGATGGCGAGCGCGTCGGACTTGGTGGAGCCGATCAGGCCGACCGGGCCGCGCTTGGCCCAACCGGTGGCATACAGGCGTTCGCGGATCTCGCCGCCGTCGGCCTCGGTGGTGACGCGACCGTCGCCGTTCGCGTTGGCGAGGTGCGCGCCCTTCGCATCGTAGGCGATGCCGGGGGCTTCGGCGGGCCGGTAGCCGATGGCATGGTAGACGGCCTCGACCGGGTAGTCCGTGAACTCGCCGGTGCGGTGCATCCTGCCATCGGCGCCGGTCTCGGTACGTTCCACGCGGATGGCCTTGACCTTGCCGTCCTCGCCGAGAATCTCGGTGGGGGCGGAGTTGAAGTGCACGTAATACCTGCGGTCGGCCGGATTGCCTTCGAAGTCGACGTCGCCGTCATCTTCCATGTCTTCGGCCATCTCGCGGATGGCGAACAGTTCCTCGACCATCTGACGGGTGAGCTTGTCCTTGCCGGCCACCTCGATGGTCTCGTCGTCCAAGTCGAAGTCGCCTTCGTTGATGATGAGCTGCACGCCGGGCAGCTTCTCCATCTCGCGCAGTTCCTGCACGCTGAACTTGGCCTGGGCCACGCCACGGCGGATGAACAGGTGGAGCACCTTGGCCTTGTTCTGGCCGATGCCCTCGTACACGTTGTCCGGAATGTCGGTCTTGGCCTTGAGGTCGTCGGCGTTACGCATGAGCTCGCGGGCCACATCCATGGCCACGTTGCCGCCGCCGATCACGGCGACGTTCTCGGCCGTCAGCGGCCATTCGCGGGCACCGGTGGGGTACCCGTCGTACCATTCGACGAACTTGGCGGCGCCGTACACGCCTTCGAGATCGGCGCCGGGCAGGTTCAGCGGCTTGTCCTTGACCGCGCCGGTGGCGAACAGCACGGCGTCATAGCGGGCCAGCAGTTCGTCGAGGGTCACGTCCTTGCCGAATTCCACATCGCAGTACAGGTGGATGTTCGGGTTATCGAGCGTCTTCTCCAGCGCGGAGGCGATGAACTTGATGGACGGGTGGTCCGGGGCCACACCGTAACGCACCAGGCCGAACGGCACGGGCAGCTTCTCGAACAGGTCGATGCGCGCTTCGGTGCCAAGGCCGAGTCCCTCACCCAACTTCTTGAGCTGGCGCAGGAAGATGTCGGAGGAATAGACGCCGGCCGGCCCGGCGCCGATTACAGCAATGCGGAGTTCAGTATTCACGGATTCAGTCACGCGCTCTAGCCTAGCGCAAAGCCTTCCGCTGCGATAGGGGTCATTCGTGGGGGTGCGGGCGCATCTCGCGCCCGGCCGGTTCGCCTCTTGGTCGTGTTCGCGCTTGAGCATGTCGATGATGCGTTCGACGCGCAACAGTGCGGCGGAGAGATCATCGACCAGTTTCCGGGTCTCGTCAAGGAGCATGTCGACATTCTCCGAATCGGGATCGGGGGCGGGGACGCCCGCGGCCGCGGCGCGTTTCTCGCGTTCGACGGTGATCCAACGATGCGTGCATCGTTCGATTCGTTTCCTTCCGACGATCACGTTCGGCAGTCCCGCATCACGGAAGATGGCGGAGGGGCTTTTGCCGTTCAGGTATTCGCGCAGGAACCGTTTCTTGAACTCCGATGAGTAGATGATTCTGGTGGGCGTGACGGTATCGACCGCCCGCAGGCTCCGCAGGTATCTGATTTCAGAGTCGGTGAATTCCCTTGTCATCATTGCTTCTCTTCACACGCGACGGCATATGCGATAGAGGTGGGTTCCCATGATGGATGCATGGGAACCAACCTCGCGCCGGACGAACATCTCCCGAACAGGGCGCGATCGGGGAAGGTCCGTCACATCATTCAGGCGATGGCGCTCGTCTTGCGGGATTTGACGCCGACGGTCACGCCGGCACCGATCAGCAGGACCGCGACCACGGTGAACAGCATGGTGCCCGCGCCACCGGTGAGCGGCAGCTGGGTGATGCTCTTCACGTTCTCGACGGTCACTTCGGCGCCGTTGCCGTTCGAGACCAGCCCCCACCTGTCGCTGCCGGTGGCGCTATCGGCGTCGATCGCATAGGTCGGGCTTGCGGTCTGGGCGGCGCCGGTTCCCGTGAGGTTGGCCTTGATTTCGAAGCTGAAGGACACGCCCACGTTGGTGTAGCCGGCCGGGGCGGCGATCTCCTCGATGGTGTACTTGCCTTCGTCAAGGGCGGGGAACCTGACCTTGCCGTCCTGGCCGGTGGCGAACACGCCGGCGGCGGTGCCGGTGGCGGTGGATTCTGGCTTCGCGGCCAATTCGCTCCAGGCGCCCTTGCCGTCCTTACCGGTGGTGTAGGCGAGGTACTTGCCGTCCGCCTTGTTCTGCTTGATGGCGAACTTGGCGCCTTCGAGCGTGGTGTTGGTGGTCTTATCCTTCTTGAGCAGGGTGTAGTCGAAGTTGAAGACCTTGACCGGGGTGCCCGGGACCTCCTGCTTGTTCTCGTTGTTGGTCGGATCGTTCGGGTACTTGATCGCCGGCTTGTTGGCCGCGCCGGCGTTGCCGGTGCTGCCGGTCACGGTGGCCTTGTATTCGACGGTCACGGTCTTGCCGACCAGATCGGCGTCCGTGAACGTGGACTCGGGCTTGGGCGCCGAAGTGCCGAAGAAACCATTGGCTGTGATGTACTTGTTCAGGTCGATGGTGAAGGTCTTCGACGTGGCGCCGAAACCGGTGACCGTGTAGTCCTTGTCGGCAGTCAGCACCTGGCCACCGACCTTGACGGTCAGGGTGCCGGGCTTATAGGACAGCGGCGCGTTCGCGTCGAACGTATCGGACACGGTGAACTGGTAGCCCTGGACCTTGTACCCCACGTAGTTCGGGATCGCGGTCGTGATCGTATAGGAGGCGTCCTGTCCGGCCGCGACGGTCTGGTCGGCGACGGTCTTGCTGACCGATGCGGTCTGGTTCTTCATGGCGATCCGGCCGGTGGACACCTGTTTGCCGTTGATGGTCAGCGGCGTGCCGGCGAGAATCGGCAGCGACCTGCTGCTTGCGTCGGTCGCGGCCTGGTCCACGATCAGCCACAGGCCCGGGCTGGTCAATGTGAATGTGGCGGTCGTGCCGTTGATGACCGGAGTGAAGGCGCTCTTCGCTTGGGGTGCGAGTGCATCGGCAAGGCCGCGGGTGGTGCCATCTCCGAGCCACGGGCTCGCGACGGACTGGTCGAGCTTGGGGGCGTCTTGCTGCTGCGCCCAGGCGAGCGGGTCGCCGTCCGCCTCGGCGTAGTGGCTCGTGGCGGTGAGATACTTGACGACTTCCGCCTTCACGTCATCCTCGGTCCTGAGGGTGACGCTCTGGTTCGGCTCGGTGCCGTACACGTCGTAGGACGCGATTTTCACGGCCTTGAACGTGTGACCGGTCAGCTGCCCGGCGGTCTGGGCATTGAGTGTGATGGTCGCGTCGCCGGTGGTGACGGTCTGGGCGTCGGCGCTGGCCACGGCGACGGTGCCCAGGCTCGCGGCGGTGGCGATGGCAGCCACCATCGCCGTGATGTTCTTGAGCCTCATGGAACTCTCCTTCTTGTCATGGAACCGCCCGGTCTGCTGGCCGAACGGGCCGCGCGCCGTGACATACGGGACACGCGAAATCCTGTTGCTATGATCTGTGACGATCAGGCCAGTCGGCGCCTATGCTTACGCCGTTATGGGTATGAACGACCGGAATGGGCGGGGCGGCATCGCCTCCGTCTACGACATGCGGATGAACGCGAGGCCTATTCCCCGCGTCTGCGGCTCCAATGCGATACCCCCCCCCCGAGGAGATTTCCCCGTCGGTTCATCGGCGTTCTCATTTCGAGACCCTTCCATGGGCATGAACGATCATCACGCCGGAGCTGTGCCGGGACACCTCAATCGGGCGTTGCAGTATCAGGGGCGCGCCCAGCAGGGCAAGGGCATACATCATCAGCACGGGGGCAGGCAGGGGACACAGCCCATGGCCCATCGAAGTGGACGTCTGGGCCGGGATATCGGCACGCAGGGCGGAGACGAGCAGCCGGTGCGTGTTCACGCCATATGGCGTGCACGTCATCAAGGTGACGCGATCCTCGCCTGTGACGATTCTGAGTTTCGACACATCGGACGGTTCGATCACGCTGATACGGTCGATCCTGTATCCGAGGGTTTTCCCCATCACCGTGATACGGAAAACGTCGCCCGGCTTCAATTCGTCGAGACGGGTGAACATCAGTGCTTTGACCAAACCCCTGTGACCGGTGATGACCGTATGCGTATCGGCGCCGCCGACCGGCAAGCTGCTGCCGTACAGGTGTCCCGCTCCGAGTTCGAGAACGGATTCCGAGGTGCCGTGGTAGATGGGAAGGTTCACGCCGATTTTCGGAATGACGATCGAGCCCATGACCCCATCGCCGGTATCGAGCTCCGACTCGTATGCCTTGTCGGAAACCGATCCGGTGGAATCGGTGAATGGGTCGCGCGTCTCGCCGAAGATGTACTGGCCGTGGGCGGCAAGGGCGCGATTGTACGCACGGGCCTCCTTGAGCTTGCCCTCCGTCCGCTGGTTCGACCAGCCGGAGACTTCACGCTCCGAACGCATGACGACGCTGGACTGGGCCGCGGCGGCCCTTGCCTGCAACACGGACGGCATGGCAATCACCCCCAATCCCAACACCACCAGCACAATGGTCGTAACGGAGAGCAGCTTTCTCCTCATCAGCAGACGGCGTCTGGCCTTCCAGGAAGCGCGAATCACATCGATTCCCAGAACTGCCCACCACTCCTGACCGACACTCCCGGAAAGCCCCATCCGCGACCTCCAAGGTAATTCATGCCGCTCCTTCGTTGGGGAAACATTATATTGGCCGGAGAGCCGAACAACCGGGCCATGGTTCATCTCATGGATGTGCGGACCCCCTTCCCCACATCCGCATGATCATCGCGGCGTTCGGTGTTCACTCATTCGCCCGGGGAGCCCCCCCCCCCGAGAACCCCCCCGAGAACCCATTATTCGACACGCCGTGCGCGAGTGTTCGGTTATCTACCGCAGCAATTGCGCGACTTCGGCAAGGAACCCGAAGGCGTCGTCCCCACGGTCGGTGAGCAGACGCACCGCGATCCCCTCGTTCTGGCGGCTCACGCCGATCTCGCCTCTCGGCCCACGATCGTGCGCCAGTGCACGAATCCGTTCGACGAGCTCGTCCTCCGCCGTCATCTGCGTCCGCCTTGACTCCCGGCGGGGAACGTGCAGATAGGCCATGCCGCAGTGGGTGAACTCCCGCCACATGGCCGTATCCGTATACGTGAAGCGGTCCGGTTCAAGCAGCAGGCGGTCGGCGAAGACCAGACGCGGGGCGGATTCCTCCCCGTCGCCACGGGGGCGAGACCGGGGACCGCCCTCCTCGCTCGTCTCGTCCACATAGACGCGAGTGGAGCTGCTGAACCGCCGCATTTTCCACCGCTCCCCCATGCCCACGCGACCACAGGTGACCACATCCGCATACATGAATGACGATTGCGCACCGATATGGGCGTTCGTGACGTTCGAGAACACCGAGTGCGCGAACGGGATGACCGGGAACGGCAGGAACACGGCTCTCGCGTTGTCCAGCACCGTCAGGTCGATGGTTCGTTTCGCCTCGCCGTCAGCCGTGTCGAGTACTTTCTCGTAACTCTGCGTGCGCATCGTCGTATCGGTATCGGCTCCGAACGTGCACTCGATATGCGCCACATCGCCGCCAAGGAAACCGGGGGATGCGAGCATGACCATGCAATCCGTGTGCGCGCCGTCATGAAACGGCGTCATCAGCTTGAATGGCGCCTCGAAATACAGGTCGTCCACTTTGGTGCGCCCATGACGGAACGCCGTGGACATGCGGAATGTGCTTTCCGGCATACGCCCCTCTTACGGTCGTGCGGTGCGTGGTCGTGCGATGGCGTGATTCATGCCGTCACCGCATGTCCTCGAACAAGACCGATTTCCTGATCCATGCGATGACGTCGTCCACGCCTTTGTCGTTCATCAGATCGGTGAAGAGGTACGGTCGGCCGTTACGCATCCTCTCGGAATCGCGCGCCATCACATTCAGATCGGCGTGCACCAGATCCGCGATATCGGTCTTGTTGATGACCAGCAGATCGGACCGCGTCACGCCCGGCCCTCCCTTGCGGGGGATCTTGTCTCCCTCATCGGTGGCGATCACATAGATCGTCGCATCCGCCAGATCGGGGCTGAACGTCGCGGACAGATTGTCCCCGCCGGATTCCACGAAGATGATGTCCACGTCCGGGTGAGACGCGGCCATCGCCTCGCACGCCTCCAGATTCATCGAGCAGTCCTCGCGAATGGCGGTGTGCGGGCATCCTCCGGTCTCCACGCCCACGATCCGGTCCTCGGGCAGGCGCGAATTGGCGATCAGGAATTCGGCGTCTTCCTTCGTGTAGATGTCGTTCGTCACGACGCATATCGAATAATCGTCGGCCATCTTGCGGGTCAGCCGCTCGATCAGAGCGGTCTTGCCGGAGCCAACGGGTCCCGCCACGCCGATTCTCACATAACTCATGATGTTCCTTTCTTTCAACACTGTGGTATTTCCGTCTGCTCAGCTCATGTACAACCGTGAGTACAACGTTTCGTGCTGCATGGCCGCGATGTCGATGTACGCCCCGGATACACCCAGGTCATCGGGAGTGAGCGTGAGCGCCAGATCGACCGCGGCGACGATTTCGGGAAACGCACGACTGAGCGCCACCTGCCCTGCATACTGGCTGATCGGCACGGCTTTGACCGCGCAGACGGTGAGTGCGCTGAGCAGCGAGTAGCAATAGGTGACGGCCGCGTCCCGCAGCGACGCCGCCTTGTCGGCGGCATACAGACCCATGACTATCGAGTGCATGCCGAAACAGGTTCCCGCATCCACGAGTCGCTTGTACCGGTCGACGTGTGGAATGGTGCGCGGACGGGCGGCGCCTCCCCGTTTGGACGCCTCCCCGCGGTCGACGCCATGCCCGCGCCTTGAATCGACGGGCTGCAACGGTTGGGCCTCCATCTGATCGACGAGTTTGATCATGCGCATGCACATGCGGTTCTGCCCCTCACGAATCTCCCTCGCCGACTGCAAGGCCACGCACAATGCGTCGAGCTCGGCGAGTCCGTTCACGAAACCGGCGTCATCGGGGTCACGGCCCGCGGCCATCTTGCCCGCGATCACCATCTGCCCGATCTCGCGGTATGCGGCAACCTCCACATAGTCTTTTAGATATTGCTCGAAATCAGCCGAGGACCGCAGCAGGTCGCGTTGCACGAAGGTCTCCATGCCGTTCGACAAGGCGAATGCGCCGACGGGAAAAACACTGTCGCACACCTGCAGCATCGCAAGATGACGCAGGGCGCATTCATCAGCCGGGGAGCCGGCATGGGGCATCGTGTGTTCCTTCATGTGTACGGACGGCATCAGTGCATATGCCAGGTTTGGCCGTGATCGTGCGAATGCATGCCGTCGGCGCGATGCAATACGCCGTTGGCTTCGTATTCGCTTTTCTCGTGGTGATGTTCGCCGATGGCATGGGCGTGGGGCCCATGCCGTTCGGCCTCCTGCTCTTCTTCGGCCAGATCGCCGGTGGTTTTGTTCGTGCCCGGAACGATGGTGCCGGCGCCGGCATGCGCTTTGACGATGAGGAATCCATCGAATCCGCCCTCGATGACGCGCGGATCGAATCCGATCTTCTTCGTGTATTCCATGGTCGGATGGTCGTATGGCACCAGCACGCGGCCGTCCTCCACCTTCAGGCTGAGATGGCGGTTGCCCAGTTCGAAGCACAGACGCCCCATCTCCTTCATGGAATGCACCGGAATCTCGATGAGCTGCGCGGTGCGGATACGGGCGAAATAGCGTTTGTCGGCGGTTTCGGCGAGCACATCGCCGTCTGCGATGGTGGTGCCGACCGCGACGCCGAACTCGGTGCCGTCGGCGGCGACTTTGCGCATGCGCTTCTTATCGGCCTCGAACCATTCGAATTCGATCGGAACGTTCAGCTTGCCGTCGGAGAATGTGTCCGAAATGATGTTGCCGGAGATGCGGTTGGCGATCATGAGCCTGCTGCCGCCTTTCGTTTGCATTGCCTGTGATGGTCACGCAGAACGCTAGACGCCGAAAAGGGCGGGCATGTAAACACGGGGAAACGATTCGGCAACGAGGCCCTCCTTTCCGGTGTGGGTGCCCGCGTCCTCACGCATGGCGACGCGGGCACCCGTTCTTCGACGCCTAGAACAGGAAGTACCGCTGCGCCAACGGCAGTTCCGCCACCGGTTCGCTGTGGATCGGCTCGCCGTCGACGCTCACTTGGAACGTCTCGGGGTTGACCTGAATATCCGCGATGGTGTCATTGAACTTCAGATCCTTCTTACCGATGCCACGGCAGTGGCGCACCGGAAGCACCTGCCGTTCGAGACCGAGCCGGCCGGCGATGTCGTCGTCATGGGCGGCCTGCGAGACGAATGTGGCGCATGAGGAGCCCAAGGCCTTGCCCATCGCGCCGAACATGTCGCGGTACAGCACCGGCTCGGGAGTAGGTATGGACGCATTCGCGTCGCCCATACGCGCATGGAGGATCGATCCTCCCTTGATGATCATCTCCGGTTTGGCGCCGAACAGCGCCGGCTGCCAAAGCACCAGATCGGCCATTTTCCCGACTTCGACGGAACCGACGTAATCGGAGATGCCGTGCGTGATGGCCGGATTGATGGTGTATTTCGACACGTACCGCTTCACACGGAAATTGTCGTTGCGGTTGTTGTCGTGCGCATCCTCGGGGAGCGGGCCGCGTTGCTTTTTCATCTTGTCGGCCGTCTGCCAGGTACGGGTGATGACCTCACCGACCCGCCCCATGGCCTGCGAGTCCGAACTCATCATGGAGATCAGCCCAAGGTCATGAAGCACATCCTCGGCCCCGATGGTCTCGGGGCGAATACGCGAATCGGCGAAGGCGATGTCTTCCGGCACATTGCGGTCAAGATGATGCGTGACCATCATCATGTCGAGATGTTCATCGATGGTGTTACGGGTGAACGGCATGGTCGGGTTCGTGGAGCTCGGGAGCACGTTGGGGAAACTGGCCGCGCGGATGATGTCGGGCGCGTGGCCGCCGCCCGCCCCTTCGGTGTGATAGGTGTGGATGGTCCGGCCCTTGAATGCGGCGATGGTGTCTTCGACGCATCCTCCCTCATTCAGGGTGTCCGTATGGATGGCCACCTGCACGTCCATGTCGTCGGCGACACCGAGGCATGTGTCGATGACGGCCGGGGTCGCGCCCCAATCCTCGTGGATCTTCAATCCGGCCGCTCCCGCACGAATCTGCTCGCGCAATGGTTCCGGCGATGATCCGTTGCCTTTGCCCAGATACGCGACGTTCACCGGCATGGCTTCGGCGGCTTCGATCATGCGGGCGATGTGGAACGCGCCCGGCGAGCATGTGGTGGCGTTGGTGCCGTCAGCCGGCCCGGTGCCGCCGCCGACCATGGTGGTGACGCCGCCGGCAAGAGCCGTGCGGACTTGCTGCGGCGCGATGAAATGAATATGGGTGTCGATGCCGCCGGCGGTGAGGATGAGCCCTTCACCGGCGATTGCCTCCGTGCACGCGCCGACTGCAAGACCCGGGGTCACACCGTCCATGGTCTGCGGGTTGCCGGCCTTGCCGATCGCGCTGATCTTCCCATTCTTGATGCCGATATCCGCTTTGTAGATGCCGGTGTAATCGACGACGAGCGCGTTGGTGATGACCGTGTCCGGCGATTCGGAGTCCTTCTGGACGGATGACTGCCCCATGCCGTCCCGGAAGGATTTTCCGCCGCCGAATTTCAATTCGTCGCCATAACGCGCGTAATCCTTCTCGACCTCGATCAACAGACCCGTATCCCCCAAGCGCACCCGATCGCCGGTGGTCGGCCCGAACATGCCCGCATAGTCGCTTCTGGTGATGGTTCTCATGTTCAGTCCTCCGTTTCCTCATCGAAGCCGAGGAAACCCTGCTCCTTGGCTCTGGCGAACGCCGCCTCGCGCACCTTGGGATCGTCGAGCCTTCCTTCGGTCAGCGCGTTGAAGCCGTGCATTTCACGGCTGCCCCTGAAATCGACGAGTTCGACCCTGTGGGATTCACCGGGTTCGAAGCGCACGGCGGTGCCGGCCGCGATGTCAAGATGCTTCCCGTATGCGGCCTTGCGATCGAATCTCAAATACTTGTTGACCTCGAAGAAGTGGAAATGGGAACCGACCTGAATCGGGCGATCCGCGGTATTGGTCACATCAAGCGCGATGGGCTCGCTGTCTGGATTGAGCTCGATATCGTCATCGGCGAGAATATATTCACCCGGCTTGAGCTCCTCGGTCGTCTCGATGGGGTCATGGATGGAGACCAGTTTGGTGCCGTCCGGGAAGGTGGCCTCCACCTCCACTTCGGAGATCGTCTCGGCGACACCGGGCATGACGTCATCCGCGGATACGATGGTGCGCCCATAGTGCATGAGCTCCGCCACGGTCCTGCCTTCGCGGGCACGTTCCATCACCTCCGAACTGATGAGCGCTATCGCCTCGGCGTAGTTGAGCTTCACCCCCCTGCCCCTTCGCTCCTTGGCCAATTCCCCCGCCAGATGGAGGAGCAGCTTGTCGGTTTCCCTTGGCGCCAGTCTCATATTCGACCCCTTGTCGTTGATTGCCTCACAGTGTTGCCGTTGCGCGTGCGCGGGAGGATTCTCCTCGCCCGCACGTCGATGATGCCGCGGATCGCGTGGCGGCGATGGTCACGCCCAATGTTGCTCGACCTTGCCGTATTTCCAGATCAGCACCGAGACGAGCCAGAAACCGATGAACAGCACGACCATCGCATAACCGAGGTAATTGAAGTCGATTCCCTGCACCCAGTTCCAGAATCCGCTCCGAAGATTCATGGCCGTGGCGATGACCTGCAACAGTTCGACCACGCCGATCATCACCGCGGCAAGCACCGAAGCGGAGGTGATGGTCAGGTTGTAGTAGACCTTGCGCACCGGCGTGTCGAAGGCCCACTCGTATGCGCTGGACATCATCACCGAATCCGTGGTGTCCATGAGATTCATGCCCGCGGCGAACAGTATCGGAAGGCAAAGCGTGCCGTACAGCGGGATGTTCGACTGCGTGGCGCCGGCCGACATGGCCAGCAACGCGACTTCGGTGGCGGTGTCGAATCCGAGTCCGAAGAGCAGCCCTATCGGATACACATGCCAGCTTCTGGTCACGAAGGCGAAAAGCCTGCCGAAGATTCTGTTGATGAAACCTCGCGAGTCGAGCATCGCGCTGAACGCGTTGTCGTCGTAATCCTTGCGATGGCCTTTCATGGAGCGGAAGACCCGGACCATGTCCACGAGCACGACCGCGTTGAACACCGCGGTGAGAATCAGGAACATTCCGGAGACCGTGGCGCCGACGTATCCGCCGATCTGCTGGAACGCGGCCATATGCGCCTGAGCCCACTTGGACGACAATCCCAGAAGCAGCGCCATGAGGAACACGATGGTCGAATGACCCAAAGAGAAGAAGAATCCGACGCCGTTCGGGTTTCTTTTCAGCTGGATAAGCTTGCGCACGGTATTGTCGATCGCCGCGATGTGATCCGCATCGAACGCGTGGCGCAGACCCAGCGTGTAGGCGAGCATTCCCAACCCGAGCAGCACGGGAGCCGTTCCGGCCGCCATGAGCAGCATGCCGATGCCTAGAATATGCAGCATCGCCGTTCCCATATAGTACGGCAATCCCGCCTTCACGATTCGTCGCAGACCTTTCACTAACACTCTCCTTGCAGGTCACGGGAACCGGAATCGGGCACCGCGCGCCGACCCGTCCATCCGTGAATCCGTTATGGGCGCAACCATAGGGACCGCGTATTACGTCACGGCTACAACCATGTTTCCGCGAATCACGGCCGAAGCCGCGGGCGGGACTGCCGGGCCCGTGGAGCGGCCGGCATCCCCGCCCGACTGCGACCGGCACGTCAGACGCGCATGGCGTCCTTCGCCTCCCCGACCGCGCCGGCGCCGCCATCTCCGGCGCCGATGAACCGGCCTGCGGCGAGAACATAGTAGCGATCCGCACGTTCGACCGCGAATTGCACTTTCTGTTCGACGAGCATCACGGCGATGCCCTTGTCTTCGGCCATCGAACGGATGGACCGTTGGATCTCCGCCACGATATTCGGCTGGATGCCTTCCGTGGGCTCGTCCAGGATCATCAGTTTCGGTCTGGTGATCAACGCCCTGGCAATGGATAGCTGCTGGCGCTGGCCGCCGGAGAGAAGACCGGCACGACGGTCGGCGAACTCCCTCAGCACGGGGAACGCCTCCATCGCTTCGTCATACCGGCTCTGCGCTTCGGCGCCGTAACGGTCGGCTACCACGCGCAGATTCTCGTCCACGGTCATTTGCCCAAAGGATTGCTGGCCTTGCGGAACAAACGCCATGCCCATGCGGATGCGTTTGTTCGGCGCGACGCGAGTGACATCCACGCCATCGAAGGTGATCGATCCACCGGTCGCCGGGAGCAGACCGACCACCGATTTCAACAGGGTGGTCTTCCCGGCGCCGTTGTTGCCGACGATGCTCACCCACTCACCGGGGCGGACGGACACGTCGATGTCGTTGACCACGGACACCTTGCCATAGCCTGTGCTTAACCCCCTGATCTCCAACATGTTCTCTGCCATCATCGATCTTCTCCTCCGCCAAGGTAGATTCTGACCACTTCCTCGTTGTTCTGGATGTCCTCGACGCTGCCTTCGGCGAGGATCCGCCCCTGATTGAGCACGGTGACCGAGTCGGCGAATTGACGCATGAAATCCATATCGTGTTCGACGATGACGACCGTGCGATTGCGGCTGATGCGCGTGAGCAGTTCACCGGTGGCCTGACGTTCCGCCGGCGTCATGCCGGCGACCGGTTCATCGAGGAGAAGCAGACGCGCGTCCTGCACGAGCAGCATGCCGATCTCCAGCCACTGCTTCTTGCCGTGCGGCAGAATACCCGCCGTCTTATCCGCATCGCCGACGAGACCGCACACTTCCATGATGCTCTGGATGTTGCGCGACGTTCCCTCGGTTCTTCTGAATAATTCCGACATCTTCTTGTGCAGGCCTTCGGCGAGCTGCAGATTCTGCAGCACGGACAGCTCTTCCACGACGGAGGCCGTCTGGAAGGTGCGGCCGACCCCCAGCCGGACGATATCGTTCGGCTTGCGTCCGATAAGCTCCTCCCCTCCGAACATGGCCGAGCCTGCGGCCGGCACCAGTCCGGTGATGGCATCGATGATCGTGGTCTTCCCGGCGCCGTTCGGACCGATCAGGAACCTCAGATCACCGTGCATGACGGTCAGGTCGATATCCTTGACCGCCACGAACCCGTCGAATTCGACATGCAATCCACGGATTTCGAGGTAGTCGTTCCATTGGCCGCCCTGGGCGTCCAAAGTCGCAAGCTGGCTCGCAAGCTCCTGGCGCTCCCTGGCGATCTCGGCCTTCATCCTGGCGGCCTCATCGCGGAAGCGTCTGGCTTCATCGCGCATCCTGCGCATCTCATCGCGCAGCTGATCCAGCTCGGCGCCCTCGGTCTTGTTTTCGTCGCTCATGCGTTCACCGCCTTTGTGGTCGTTGCCGCCTCGTTCGGCACCGTGGCCTTCACGCCATCATGGCCGAGCCTTCCGGCCAGCCATGGACGGAAGTTCCTGATCTGGCCAAGGCCCATCGGGGCGAAGGCGATGACCAGGATGAAGATCGCGCCTTCGACGTACGTCCAAACGGACGGGCAGGCCTCGGAGAGCTGCGTTTCGGCGAATCGAATGATCAGCGTGCCGATGACCGGACCGAGCAAGGTGCTTCTTCCCCCGATCACCACGCCGGCAAGCATCATGATGGATGGAATCACATCGATGTCGGAGGGGGAGATGATGCCGACGACCGGTACGAACATGGCGCCGCCGATGCCCGCGAACACGGCCGCGAGGGAGAACGTGAACACTTTGATGGAAGCGGGATTGTAGCCGAGGAACTTCATGCGGTTCTCCTGATCCCGCACGCCGATGATGAGCTCGCCCATGAATGAATGACGAATCCAATCGGCGATGAGCACCATGCCCAGCACGCAGAACGCGCAAATGTAGTAGATCATCCTTTTGTTGGCCGGGTCGGTCAAATCGTAGCCGAAGAAACCGGAGAAGTCGTTCAGGCCATTGGTGCCGCCCGTGGTCTTGGACTGGCCGACAAGCAGCACGGCGAACGCGGCGACCAACGCTTGGGAAAGGATCGCGAAGTAGGCACCACGCACGCCTCTGCCGAACACGGCCCAACCGAGGGCCGCCGCAACGGCGCCCGGCACCACGGCGACGCCGATGATGGTGACGACCGGATTGCGGAAAAGTTCCCAGAATCCGGGAAGTCTGTCGATGCCGTACTGCGCCATGAAGTCGGGAACCGCGTTTGGACCGAGTTCTTCGATCTTCAGGTGGATGGCCATCACATAGGCGCCGAGTCCGAAGAACAGTCCCTGGCCCAAGGTCAGCATGCCTCCCTGCCCCCATGCCAGGCCAATGCCGACCGCGACCATCGCGTAACACAGATATTTGGACAACAGCCCCAGACTGTACGCGCTCATGACCATCGGCGCGAGGATGATCAACGCGACGGCGGCGATGGAACCGATCCATGAACGGTACTTGGTGACGAATGCGGCAACAGATCCCATAACATGCACTCCCTTCTTGCCTTATGCCAGATTCCTGGAACGGACCGCGACCAGACCTTGAGGACGGAACTGCAGGAAGATCACCACGATCAGGAAAATGGACATCTGCGCGATGGACGACGAGGTCGGCAACTCGATCGCGGACTGGCACAGGCCAAGCGCGAAGGATGCGATGACGGCGCCCTTGAGCTGTCCGACGCCTCCGGCGACGACCACAAGGAACGCCTGCACGATGAACGAGGTACCGAAGTTATAGCTGATGGAGTTGAGCAGGCTCAAAGCCACACCGGCGATACCGGCGATACCGGATCCGATGAAGAAGGTCAGGTGATCCACCGTTGCGGTGGAGATTCCGGAGACCTCGGCAAGATCGCGGTTTTCGGCGGTCGCACGGATACGGCGTCCCAGCGGCGTGAACTTCAGCACCGCGTACAATGCGGCCACGCACACCACCGACACCACGAAGATGAACAGCCTCGATGCCGGGAAATCGTACCCGAACAACGTGACCGGCTCGGTCAGCGCTTCCGGCGCTTGGGCATAGACGCCCGTGGAGCCGAAGATGTCTCGCGCCACCTGCTGCAGCACCAGCGAAACGCCGAATGTGACCAGCAACGTGTCCAAAGGACGGGTGCGCATACGCGAAAGCAGCAGCACGTCCAGCAGCAGGCCGAGCAGACCCGCGACCACGAAACCGGCGACCAGCGCGAGGCCCAGTGCAAGCGTCTTGCTGGCGAAGACCGTGCTCATGACATACGCCGTGTACGCACCGGCCATCATGAATTCGCCATGCGCGTTGTTGATCACGCCCATCTGCCCGAAGGTCAACGACAGACCGAGCGCCGCCAGAAGCAGTATCGAGCCATTGGACAATCCCGCGACCAGCTGCGGTACAAGCATGTTCATCCCTCTATCTCCTTTTATTCATTTGGACGAATCCGAACCCGGGCTCTGCAGGCTCCCGGCCCACGCATACGCCTTGAGATACGAATCGGGCCTGCTGGGACCATATCGAGCCGCTTGGTAGTCCCTCGACAATCCGCGGTGCAAGCATGTTCATCCCTCCTTCTCCCTTCACTCACTTGGACGAATCCGAACCCGGGCTCTGCAGGCTCCCGGCCCACGCATACGCCTTGAGATACGGATCGGGCTTGATGGGGCCATCGGACTTCCACACGGTATGGATCAGACGATCATCGCCAATCCGGCCGATATACGACGTCTTGTAGATGTGGTGGTTTTCACCATCGACGGTGACCGTGCCTTCAGGGGCATCGAACGTGATGCCGTCGGCGGCGCGCTTTACGTCATCCACGGCGAAACTCTTCGCCTTCTCGACCATTTCCTTCCACAGGTACACGGAAGTGTAGGCGGATTCCATGGGATCCGAGGTCGGTCTGTCATGCCCGTACCTGGCTTTGAAATCCTTCACGAAGGTCCTGTTTTCCCCGTCGCCCAAAGTCTGGTAGTAGTTCCATGCGGTCAACTGGCCTTTGACGTTGTCCGAGCCGATCGAGGCGACTTCTTCTTCCGCGATGGACATGGAGATGACGGGAAGACTGTCCGCCTGCAGACCCGACGCCTTGTATTCCTTGAAGAACGCGACGTTGGAATCACCGTTCAGCGTGTTGACCACGGCGTCAGCCCCCGAGGCCTTGAGCTTATTGACGATGGTGCTGAAGTCCGTGGCACCCATCGGCGTGTATTCCTCTCCGACGATCTGCATGCCATTGTGTTTCGCATAGGCGCGCACGATGCGGTTCGCTGTTTGGGGGAACACATAATCGGATCCCACAAGGAACAGCCTTCTGCGGCCTTGCTCCTTGAGATAGTCGAGAGCGGGAACGATCTGCTGGTTCGGCGCCGCACCCGTATAGAAGATATTGGGGCTGGCCTCCATGCCTTCATACTGCAGCGGATAGAACAGCAGCGCATCGTCCGCTTCGAACACCGGCTTCATGGCTTTGCGGGACGCGGAAGTCCATCCGCCGAACACCGCCGCCACGCAGTTCTTTTCGATCAAGGTCTTGGCTTTCTCCGCGAACACCGCCGGTTCGGACTTGCCGTCCTGTTGCACGACTTCCAATTTCTTGCCGAGCACACCGCCCTTGGCGTTGATCTCATCGACCGCCATATGCAGCGAATCGGACACGGTCTTCTCGGAGAGGGCCATGGTGCCGCTCAGCGAGTTCACGAAACCGATGGCGATGCTCTTTGCGCTGGTATCCACACAGCTTTGCGCAGGAGTGCCGGAGCCATCGGATTCCATGGCCTTTCTGTCGGCCACGGTGCGGCCCCAGCCACAGCCGCTGGTCAAGGCGACCACCGCGGCGAGCACCATAGCGGCCGCGACCGGTCGCATCATTCCCAACTTCGCCATACGCCTGTTCCTCTCTCGTACGACGCCCAAGCAGTTACATGCCCATTTATCCCAACCCCTTTCGCGCATCGTGTTGCCCTTGTGTTTCCAAAACGTCTCACGTATGACGTCTTCGTTAACGAGACGCCGAAAACCCTGTGTTCACAAGGGAATACACGGGGATGGATTTCGCCCGGATGCCGACGGGCGCGGTTCCGCGCTTCGAGACGGGCGGCATCGGCATCGCCCGGAACGGGCCTTACAGCATGAACGCAAGAAGAGCGACGACAAAAAACAAGCCGGCCGTCGCACCGATATGCGATCGGTGCGACGGCCGGCTCCATGTCGCGGTACGCGGCGGGCCGTGTCCCCTAATCTCGATCGATCAGGGCGGTGAGGGCCCAGAGGATGCTCACCACGTCGATGGCCTCCTGGAGGAATGCGCCGACGACGACCGGAATGAGATCGAACGCGGCGGCGATCATGCCGATCACGGCGAGCGCAAGACCGACGATAACGGCTTGCAGCATCACACGCTTGGTGCGGCGGGCGATGGCGATGGCGCGCGGCACGGCCGCGATGTCATCGGTCATGATGACCACCTGGGCGCTTTCGGAGGCGGCGGTGGAGGTGCCGTCGGTCATGGCCACGCCGATGTCGGCGACGGCGAGCACCGGGGCGTCGTTCACGCCGTCACCGACCATCATCGTGACGGCGTTGCCGTCTTCCGCGGCGGACTTGACGGCGGCGACCTTGTCTTCGGGGAAGAGTTCGGCGTGGACCTCGTCAATACCGACCTCGTTCGCGATGATGTCGGCCGAGGCGCGCTTGTCGCCGGTGAGCATGGCGAGTTTGGCGACGCCCAGCGCATGCAGTTTGGCGAGCGCCGTCCCGGCATTGGCGCGCGGCACATCACGCAGCACGATGCGTGCGATCAATCGGCCGTCGATGGACACGTAGGACGCCATCTCGTCCGGCTGCAGCAGGCCGAAGCGCGTGCGGACATCCTCTTCCGTTCCGCCGGCGGCCTCCGTTCCGGGCCGCGGGTCGTGACGCGGGCCAGTGGGGTCGGCGTTGCCGGCCGTCAGGAATCCGTCCTTCCCGGCGGCGGCGAACGACAGCCGGCCCACACGCACCACGTGTCCGTTCACCTCGCCGGAAACGCCCTTGCCGGCCTCCTCGTTGATGCCCTTGACGACCGGATGCTCGCGGCCGACGCCGAACCAGACGGCGTCCGACTCGGGGCATGGCCGCCCATCGTTCTCGGACTGCCGGCGCAGTCTGGCCATCGCCTCCGTTCCGGCCTTGGCGATGCCTTTGGACAGGATATGCACCGAATAGCTTTCCACCACGCCGGCCATCATCAACACGTGGTCCCCGTCGAACTGGGTCGCCGCGCCGGGCAACATCTCGACGCGCACCACTTGCGGTTGTTTGACGGTGAGCGTGCCGGTCTTGTCGAAGAACACCTGGGTGACGCGGCCGAGGTTTTCCAGCACGTCCTGTGCTTTGATCAGCACGCCGGCCGCGGCGAGACGACCCGTGCCGGCGATGTATGCCACCGGTGCGGCGATGAGCAGCGGGCAGGGCGTGGCCAACACCAGCACCTGGGCGAATCGCGTCGGCACCCCGGACACCGCCCATGCGACGCCGGCAATCACCAACGAAAGCACGGTGAAGGGCACGGCCAGACGGTCGGCGGTTTTCACCACGGCCGGACGCGACTCCTGCGCGGACGCCACGAGTTCGAGGATGCGCTGATACTGCGAATCGGCGGCCACCTGTGTGGCGCGCATGGTCAGCGCCGATGAACCGTTCACCGCGCCGGACATCATGCGGGCGCCGGCGAACACTTCGCGCGGCACCGGTTCACCGTTGATGTTGCTCAGGTCAAGCGTGGCCGAGCCCGACAACAGTTCGCCGTCAACCGGCACGGTTTCGCCCGGCAACACCATCAGCACGTCGCCGAGCCGCACCTGTTCGACCGGCACCGTATCGAATCGATGCGCGGCCGACGCCGTCGCAAACTGGCCCACGCGGCGGAAGCCCTCGGATGCATCGCCGGCATCGCCTGCCGAGTCGCGTCCCACGCCGGGGAGGCTGACGACGTGCGCGGTCCGCGGCGCCGCCTCCATCAGCGCGGTCAGACTGTGTTCGGCCTTGGCCTGGGCGTACTCCTCGATGGCTTCACCGGACGTGACCATCAGCATCACCGCCCAGCTCGCCCAGTATTCGTGGACGGCCACAGTGGAGAGGATCGCGACCACGGCCAGCAGATCGACGCCGACCTGCCCGTGCCGCAGATCGTCGATCATGCCGCGCACGGTGTCGGCCACGATGATCAGCACCAGTGCGATAACCAGCCACTGGCCGAAGCCCGGATTGCAGAGTACCGGAATCGCCATCGCATTGCCCCACGGACGCCAATCGCCTAGTAAAGCCAACGGAATCGCGGCGATGACGACGACCGGCAGCATCGGTACAAGCCGGCAAATATCGAGGATTTTGGTGAAGAATCTGATGAGTTTGCTCATCATTGCTCCTTACGCTCGTATACGGAGTCGATTGCGGTACGGCAAGCGTGGCCCGCGCAATCGGCGCTGCGGTCACGCCTTGTTAACCCACCGGCGTCCATGCCTGGGGCCTCGCATCGCTCAGCTCCCGCGTGACCTTCCGATACACGGCGTAAAGATGTTCGTATTCAGTTATGTGTATCCATAATTATGGGTATCGCTCGGGACATCCTGCCCCGCGCATCGCGCCCCCAATCCGCCGCATGGCCGAGTCTGCGCGGCACGCCGAACGCATCGGATATGCGAAAGGGCCGAGGCAGCAGACTCGCTCACCGCCACGGCCCTTGACCGGCCCGACGCGCGTTCAGCGACTATCGTCCACCGTCGCGCGACGCGCCATCCGCTTTACCGCAGGCCTTTACCACAGGCCGAACGGATCGGTGAAGCCGCCGCCGTCACCGGTGCCTCCATCGTTGCGGCCGTTGCCGTTCTGGCCGTTGCCATCGTCGCCGCCGTTGTTGCCGTTGGCGCCGTCGCCGTTCCGGTTGCGCTTGTTGTTCTGGCCGTTGCTGTTGCCGTTGGCGCCGGACGAGCCGTTCACGGACGATTCCTCACGATCGAGCGTCACGTCCACGTCCATGGCCTTGCCGTCGCGCACGATGGTCAGCTTCACCTTGTCCCCCAGGGCCGCGGCACGCACGTAGCCGAGCAGCGAGTAGTTGTTGTTCACCGCGTTGCCGTTGAAGGCCACGATGGTGTCGCCCTCCTTGAGGCCGGCCTTGTCGGCCGGGCCGCCGGAGACGACCGCGCTGCCGGTGGCGCTGGACTTGGTGATGGTCGCGCCGCCGCGGGTCACGCCGTCGGCTTCAACCGTGTCGGACTTGATGACCACGCCGAGGGCAACGTGCTTGACCTTGCCGTCCTTGATGATTTCGTCGGCCACACGCTTGACGAGGTTGGACGGGATGGCGAAGCCGATGCCGATCGAACCGGCGGAGTCGGATGAGGTGGCGGTCGAGGCGATGGACGAGTTGATGCCAATCACCTGGCCGGCCGCGTTGAAGGTCGGGCCGCCGGAGTTGCCGGGGTTGATGGCCGCGTCGATCTGGACGGCGTTGGTGACGATCTCATTGTTGTTATCGTCGGTCACGGTCACCGGGCGGTTCAGGGCGGAGACGATGCCGGTGGTGGCGGTGTCGTCGTAGCCGAGCGGGTTGCCGATGGCCATCACGTTCTCGCCGACGGCGAGCTTGTCGGAATCGGCGAATTTCACGGCCTTGAGGTCGCTCGGCGGGTTGTCGAGCTTGATGACCGCAAGATCGGTGGTGGTGTCGGTGCCGACGAGCGTGGCGGAATACATGTTGCCGTTGGCAAGCGTCACCTGAATCTGCTGGGCGCCGGAGATCACGTGGTTGTTGGTGATGATGTGGCCTTCGGTGTCGATGATGGCGCCGGAGCCCTTGGCGGTGCCGTTGCTCAACGCGGTCTGGATGGAGACCACGGAGCCGGAGACATCGCTGGCGACGGTCTGCCAGTCGGGGGCTTCGCCGCTCTTGGCGGTGGCGGACCCGGAGCCGGACTTATTCGAGCTGACGTTGGACAGCGAATTGCTGGTCGGCAAGGTGATCAGGCCGCTGGTGAGGGCACCGTAACCGAGGCCCAGGCACAGGGCCGCGGACACGACGGCGGCGACCACGGCGATGAGGATGTTGCTCGCCGTCTTGGACATGCCCTGCTTGGCGGGGCCGGGCTGACCGGGCTGTCCCGGCTGGGTCGGACCTTGACCGTTCGGCGTACCGGTACCGGGAGTGCCGAAACCGAACAGACCGCCCTGCTGGGGCTGCTGGCCATTCTGGCCATTCTGGCCGGACTGGCTGGCGAATGGGTTGCCGATGTTCTGCTGCGGCTGCGTGGGCGGATTGAACGGATTGCCGTTGCCCTGCGGCTGCGGGTTATTGGTGTAGTAGGGATTGCGGTTGCCTTGCTGGCCCTGTGAGGTTTGCTGTACAGACTGACCGAACGGGAATTGCTGCGTGGGCTGGGCATTGTTGCCGGCCTGGCCGCCCTGCTGGCCCTGTGCCTGAGTCGGGGTCGGACCATAAGCGCCGTATTCCGGGGCCGGGCGGTACAGCGGAGTTGTGGCCGAGGTCTGGTCTGCGGCCGGCGCTGCCGGAGAAGCCGGCGAGGAGGAGACCACCGTGCTCTCGCCCTTGGCGGAGGCGTAGTCCGGGATGGGCTCAGTGGCGGCGGTGTCGGTAGCGGCTTGCGTAGGCTGCTGATCGGCAGCGGGGGCGGCCGGGGAAACCGGGGCTTGCTGCTCGTTGGAATCGCTGGCGTTGCCGGCATCGACCGAGTCGCCGCCTACAAACGGGTTCTTCGGCTCGGCGTTGCCGGCATCGGCAGTATCATCGGGGGTTTCATTATTCCGCGGGGTCTGGTCGACGCCCTGCGGGTTGAATTCGTCAGCCATTGCTACTCCTTTTCCTAAATTCTTATCACGTCTGTTCGGCGGCTATTCGGGCGCTTGCTCATTGCCGCTTCTCGTGTGCTACCTCATTAGTAAAGGCAGTTAATCTGAGGGTTTTCTGAACGTTGATTGAAAGTCTATGCGTAATCATCGCAGAGTCTTATGGACATCTCGGCTTCGAGGGGCTGATTTCCTGTTTCGGGAACATCTACTTGCACTTCAAGGGGCTGTTCGCGCGGTCAATTCCGAGTATCAAGAGCCCTCATTTAACGCCATTCCGCCATTTTTGCAGACGGCCTACTTGGCCAGGAGCCCCTTGAAGCGGAAGTAGACGTTCGAGAGCGGCGAAATCCGCCCCTCGAAACCGAGTTCTTCACAATTTCCAGCCCTTTTCTGGCCCTTCTGCCTAAAGTGAACATATGACGATCAGCCTTCTTGAACATCCGTTGGGCGCACAGCCCGGCCAGCCCGGCGACCGCAGCGCCTTCCATTTCGAAACGATCACCCGCCTGCCATCCACGGCCAGCGGGCTTGGGCGAGACGGTGCCCGATATGGACGCACCGGCATCATCCACACGCCCCACGGCGATATTCGCACGCCTGCCTTCGTGCCGGTGGGCACGCAAGCCGCGATGAAGGCCGTGTTGCCCGAGCAGATGAAGGATCTAGGTGCACAATGCCTGCTGGCCAACGCCTTCCACCTGTTCGAGCGCCCGGGCGAGGACGTGCTGGACGCGGCCGGCGGCTTGGCGCGTTTCATGAACTGGGATGGGCCCACGTTCACCGATTCCGGCGGTTTCCAGGTCATGTCGCTGGGCGTCGGCTTCAAGAAGACGCTGGCGATGGACGTGACCGGCATGAAGTCGGACGACATCATCGCCAAGGGCAAGGAACGCATGGCCTGGGTGGACGAGGACGGCGTGACATTCAAGTCGCCTCTGAATGGTGACGCACATCGTTTCTCCGCCGAGATTTCGATGGGCATCCAGCACAAGCTCGGCGCGGACATCATGTTCGCGTTCGATGAGCTCACCACGCTGATGAACACCCGCTCCTACCAGGAGGATTCGGTGGAGCGCACGTTCCGCTGGGCCCGCCGATGCGTGGACGAGCACCAGCGGCTGACGGCTGATCGAGTCGGGAAGCCGTATCAGGCGTTGTATGGCGTGGTGCAGGGCGCGAATTACGAGGATCTGCGCCGACACGCGGCCTCGCAGATCGCCTCTCTGGACTTCGACGGCGTGGGCATCGGCGGCGCGATCGAGAAGCGTCTCATCGGCGACACATGCGCGTGGATCTGCGACGCGATGCCGGAGAACCGTCCACGTCATGTGCTCGGCATCGCCTCCGTGGACGACATCTTCGCCTGCGTGGAAAACGGCGGCGACACCTTCGACTGCGTGGCCCCCGCACGTTGCGCCCGCAACGGCGCGATCTACACGAGGTCGGGCCGATACAACATCAAACGCGCCCAGCACAAGTTCGATTTCGGCCCGCTGGAGGAAGGATGCGACTGCTACACGTGCCGTCACTACTCGCGCGCATACGTCGACCACCTGCTTCGCGCACGCGAATTCAACGGCTTCACGTTGGCCACGATTCACAACGAACATTTCTTCGTGAAGCTGCTGGACGACATCCGCGCCGCCATCGACGGCGGATACTTCGATGAGTTCCGCGACGACGCGATGGCTCACTTCTACGGCAACGGCGAACGCAGACCGGGACTGTGACGTCGTAGCCGTCGCGCGCCGACGGCCGCGGCATCATGCCGCCAACCGCCAACCGCGACACGCCGAAGATTGTATGATTGCGCATCTGGGTGTAAGTTAGTCGATTGTCTGCGAGTGTGGCGGAATGGTAGACGCGCTGTCTTCAGGTGGCAGTGAGTGTATGCTCGTGGGGGTTCAACTCCCCCCACTCGCACCAGCAAGTAAAGGGCTGGAATCGTTGAAATACCAACGATTCCAGCCCTTTTGTTTTGACAACAGCCAGCTTCGTGACAACACATTTTGATATGGCCTGACGCCGGTCGTGCCGCCCAAGAGAAACCGCGCGGAGTCATGGGACTATGACAGGCAGGCGCACAAGGGGCGGAACGTCGTGGAACGCATCTTCAACCGTATGAAGCACTACCGCGAGGCCGCCACCCGCTACGACAGGCTCGACGCTACCTTCCTCGCCAACCTCCAACTCGCCCTCATCGCCATCCAACTCAAAAACACCAGCAAAAACAACTAGTGTAAACACACCCTAAATTCTTCTATACAAGTTGGGTGACGATGGAGGCGTGCTATGAATATTCCAGACGAAAAGTTTGAACAGTGGAGCGAATCCGCCGAGCGTGGTGATTACGGCGGAAGCCGGGGGCCTGTCATGCGCGGCCCGATCCATCCCGTTGATGCTGTGCATGATGACATCCGCCGCGACGCGGATGGATATCCGGAACTTAAGGTCAATCACGACGCCGACTGCATCATCAGGCCAGTTGCGTATCGCGGGGATGGAGTCGGACTATATCCGCGCGGATGGGACGATGACGACGACTGACGTTCCCTGTCCGGCTGGGTTATGTGGTCTCTTGCGCAAGTCCGTCGCATGACGCTCGTAAACCGCCAAGCGCAATCGATATAATTGGAGCAATCAGGAAAGGTGGTGTGTGATGACAGCTGTTGAGTCTTTGCCTGTGTACAAGACCGCCGAAGAGGTTGCGGAAAGCCGTGGCGACAATCTCACGTCGCTCATCGGCGCGTACTTGGCCGGCTATGTCGCCGGAGGCTATGGTCCGCGACGCGTGGTCAAGGTGAACACGGTGCGCAGGTTCGAGCGTTCCGCATCGGGGCGTGCGATCATGCCGGCCGATTGGGACGACCCGGAAGATGACATCTATGACAACCTCTGATGTGAAGCCCTATGACGTGTGGCTGATGTGGGTCGAGTTCCCCGACCATCCGGGCGTCGGCAAAGTCCGGCCGGTGGTCGTCACCGAAGTCGGCGACGACGGTGTATCGGGCGTGATCGTCAAAGTCACTGGCAACATCAACTGGAACGAGCCGGGCGACATTGTTCTTGCCGACTGGCAGCAGGCCGGTTTGTTGAAGCCATCGCTCGTCCGTTGCGGGCAGCGTTACGAGTTCCTGCCCGGTGATCTATACAAGTGGTTTGGTTCGCTGTCCAATAGTGACGCGGCCAAAGTCGCCGACGGCTTGGAATTGACCAGCGACTCGTTGCCCTACAAGCGCACCAGATAGAATTCATATCCCACTCATCTGTTGCACGACGACCAGCCGACCGAAGGGAGGGCCGTATAATCCTGTCAGGCATATGGCGGCCGTGGCACCGGCGCATGGTCCAAGTACGGCACATGCAAGCGCCTGCTAGCGGGTGATTCGCTTCGGCTTGCACATTGCCGCATGGCCTTTGATGCAGGCCTTCGCGATCAGACTGATTGCAGCGCACGCCGCAAGGCAAGCGAGCAGCAACAGCAGGACTGATCGCATGTTCTCCAATCCGAATT
The DNA here is from genome assembly GCF_009696495.1 of Bifidobacterium sp. WCA-178-WT-4B. NCBI lineage: Bacteria > Bacillati > Actinomycetota > Actinomycetes > Bifidobacteriales > Bifidobacteriaceae > Bifidobacterium > Bifidobacterium sp. WCA-178-WT-4B. Next base: position 206,219 of record NZ_VULV01000001.1, read on the forward strand.
GCATCAGGACCCCGTTCTTGGAGGGGCTTGTCTCGAAGTAGACGGCTCCCCAGAGCGCCTCTGTGCGCTGCCGGCTGCCCGGGGTGGAGAACATCGCCCAGGCGAGTCCTCCCACCAATGTCATGAGCCAGAGGACAATGCCTGTGCAGACCGTCATAAGGATATGTTTAACGGCGTTCATGTCGCATGCTCCTTTGATGGGTTTGCATGCCAAGTATAGCGTAAAGAGTCATCGCCACCAATATCAGGACAAGTGCGATTGCGAGAATCGGCCCGTGTAGAGCGAGCAGCAACAGCCAAAAGGAGTCGGCCCACCCCATGGGAGGGCGAGCACTACGATAACCAGCCATATCGTAGTGCATACGGCTCACTGCGAACAAATCATGCATGTGATCCGGCCCCCGCGGGAAAGCCAACGACCCGTGACCACCCTCTATTGTAGGAGCTCATCATAATACTTCGCATCGCCTGTTGAATAGTAATTATAAAATGCTTCAATCTTCTTATCGGAATATACATTAAGATTCTTTAAAATATCTTTTGTCCATTCCAATGAACCTGCCGAATTTGCCGTCACCAGGTTCCTGTCCGAAACAGAATTAGAACAAACATACAAGTCCTGCCCTGCATAGTTCTTTGAGAAGAAATTCAGATATTCCAGAGAGTTGCTTGTATGTTTGAATCTATCCAATATACCATAATCGGCAAGCGCAAGAGTTGCCCCGCAAATAGCACCAACCAGAATATCATTACGTAGACACTCCTGCGCCTTTTTCAATATCTCCTGATTGTCTTCACTGCCCCAAGCGGAAGAACCCGGCAAAAGCAGAGCCGCGATATTGCTGAAATCGACTTCCGATATAGCGCAATCCGGAATAATGGTCAACCCGCCCAAAGTTAGGATGGGTTTCTTATTACAAGCAACCGTTTCTACTTCAAATTCTTTTGTTCCATTTTTTAATAGTTTTTCCATACTGAACGCTTGTAGAATATAACCTATTTCACATTCCGCCATGTCGTTCAATACGTATACATACACCTTTTTCATAGGGAGAAAACATAACACGAAAGGCTGATATTCCCCTGAAGATCGACGGAAAGGGTTATCGCATATCCGGCTTCGGCATTTCCAAGCACAACGTGCCATCCTTGTAGCTGGCGTGAATGTCGGAATCCTTCACGTCCTCGCCAACGTAGAAGCTGCGCGAGCAGGAGCCGGCATAACGTTCACGACGCAGCCAACGGCCATTGCCGTCCTTGTCTTCGTGGGAGTCGTCGCGACGCGCGGAAACGGTCAGATAGCCGTTCTGCAGATTCAGCGAGATATCGTCCTTCCTGAAGCCGGGCATATCGATGTCGACGATGTAGTCCTTATCGGTCTCCCGAACATCGGTGTTCATCATGCCCGTCTGCATGGTCGGACCGCCCGCAACGGCATGATCCACGTTGCGCCAACCTTCGAAGAACGGATCGTCGAACAGGTCGGAGAACATCGTTTCATTCATCAAAGATGGAAACATCGCCATAATCGGTACTCCTTCAATCAACGCGTTGCACGCGCGGAGTAATGCGGCTTGGCAGCCGACCGTGCGACCGCCGCCGCGATGTCACCATCCAGCGACGCCGCCGACCGGGTTCGTTGCCGCATCCGGAACCCTTCCGGGCTCCCGACCTTGACCTTTCACTCCACCCAACCCTTGCCGGCGGCTCTCATTCCGTAATTACGCTCACGGTGAAGCGCTCCGTGCACCTTCGTCCGCGGCGCGGCCGATTCGGGATAATCGAACATGCACCGGATTGCCGTTGCCGACCTTGACTGCCGCGCCGCCCCGTACTACGTTACGGTAACGTAAGTTAGCGGCCGGGAACGAGCCGGCCACAGCGAGGTGATCGATATGAGCGCTCCCACCGACACGGCACGGGCGGCGTCCCCCGCCGCAACGACCACGCCTCCGCACACCGGCGACCGGATGGACGATGCCATCGCCGCACTGAATCGCGCGTCGGCGCGATACCGGGCCGCGCAGTCGCACTACCGCCAAGCCAAGGCAGCACTGAAAACGGTCAGACGCCGCATCGTCCCCGTGGACGCATTCGGCAATCGCAAACCCCGACTGCGTGGATGGCTGCACCTCGCCACCCTGCCGTTGTGCATCGCAGCGTCCATCGTGCTGATCTGCATCGCACCGTCCGGCCCCGTCAAAGCGGCGTGCGCGGTGTACGGCGCATCGGCCATGCTGCTGTTCGGCAACAGCTCGCTCCTGCACGTCGTGCCGTGGCGAAGCACGGCGGTGACCCGCGTGCTGTGCGGCATCGACTATTCGAATATCTTCCTCATTATCGCAGGCACCAACACACCCGTGCTTTTCGCGCTCGACCCGGGCACGCGCCGCCCATACCTCACGGTGATCTGGGTGACCGCGGTCATCGGCACGATACTGCATATCGTCTGGCTGCGAACCCCGAATTGGGTGTTCACCACCGTGTACATCGTGCTCGGACTGGCACCGGTAACGCTTATTCCGCAGCTCTGGACGGCTCCCGCAGTAGGCCCGGCGCCAACCGTGCTCATCGCGTGCGGAGGCGCCGCGTACATCGCCGGCGCTGTATGCTTCGCGCTGCGCAGACCCAACCCCGTGCCCGGCTGGTTCGAGTTCCATGAAGTGTTCCACTTGGGCACGGTCATCGGGTACGCCTGCCACATCGTGGCGATCTACCTTATCGTCTGCGCGTTATAACCCGCGCGACCTCCGCGCAGCCCGCTCAAATCCTCAGGCACGCCGTGAGATCTGCACGGCGGTGCCGGATGCGGTGACCATAAGCATGCCGTTGTCGGCGCCGAGCACTTCGTAATCAATGTCCACGCCGACCACGGCGTGCGCGCCCATCGCCTCCGCACGCTGCTGCATCTCGGCGATGGCCTCGTTGCGGGCACGCATCAGCTCTTCCTCATAGCCCTGGCTGCGGCCGCCGAACATGTTACGCAGGCCCGCGCCAAGATCCTTGAACATGTTCACACCGGATACCACTTCGCCGAAGACGATGCCCTGGTAGTTGGTGATGGTGTATCCGTCGACGGACGGGGTGGTGGTGACGAGAATCATGGCGAGGCTCCTTTGGCTTGTCTGCGTAGATAAATCACTGCCGAGAGTCGGACCGTTCCCGAATCTCACCTCGGAAACGGATCGCTTCTCTTGGCTACCACAATAGTCGAGAGCGCCTTTCCCGACATCTTCAATCCACGCGATTGCGTAATCAAATGCGCGTTTCGCCGCCAAAAAATGCTGGTAGATGTCATAAGAGGAGCGCGCCACAGCGAATACGCATACGATTTCATAGCAAGCAGCACGTACACTAGTACCAGTGAATGTCAGAAATCGGAAAGGAACAGGGCATGACTGGTGCATCCAGCGGGGCTACCCGTATCGGCTCAACCGCACCACAAGCGCTTGAGTTCTTTGCCGGCATAGGGCTTGCCCGCCTAGGCCTCGAAGAGGCTGGCTTCCACGTGGCGTGGTCGAACGATATAGATCACGCCAAATGCCAGATGTATAGGAACCAGTTCGGCAACAATGAGCAGGAACATACCCTGATCGAGGGGGACATGGGTGAGCTACATGGCTCTGACTTGCCTCACAATATCTCCATTGCTTGGGGCTCCTCCCCTTGTACCGATATATCTCTGGCTGGAACCCGTACAGGGTTGAACGGCAAACAGTCCAGCGCTTTCTGGCAGTATATCCGCCTCCTGGAAGAGATGGGCAACAATAGGCCACCTGTAGCCGTACTTGAGAATGTCGCAGGTCTTGCTACGTCTCACTCAGGCGAGGATATAGCAGCAGCAGTAAGCGCATTCAACCAACTGGGATATTCAGTTGACGCGCTGTCAATCGACGCTCGGCGTTTTGTGCCCCAGTCCCGCCCCAGACTGTTCTTGGTCGGCCTAACCAATCCTCCTGAGGGCTCGCAAGCCAATTCCCCACTACGGCCAGATTGGTTGCAACAGGTGTTTGCCGATACCTCCCTGCGTATGCACAGGGCAGTTCTGCCGGAACCGCCGGAACCACTTATGGCGGGCTTTGGCATGTACGCCGAAGAGATGTCAGACGATGATTCCCGATGGTGGCCTAAGGGCAAGCTAACGGCATTTCTTGACTCACTGTCCGCTGTGCAATCAGAGAGAGTGATGAAGCTGAAGGACAATCCGTTCATCTCTTATCGAACGGCATACAGGCGCACTCGGAACGGGAAACCCACGTGGGAAGTCCGAGCGGATGACATTTCGGGATGTCTACGAACAGCTCGCGGGGGTTCTTCAAGACAAGCCGTGGTACGACTCGGCAAGGGGTCGACGGCAGTGCGCTGGATGACTCCAAAGGAGTACGCGGCACTTATGGGCGCATCTCATTACAACCTTAATGGTCTGCGCACCAACCAAGCCTTGTTCGGCTTCGGTGACGCAGTGGCAGTACCTGTAGTCGAATGGCTTGGCGAGCACTACTTCATGCCAGCACTTCGCGGTACATTGGACAAGGCAAAGCAGCAACACGAGCTACGGTCAGCTTGATAGTCGTCGAAGGAGAGCGAGCATGGGTATTGACGCCATCGAGGAGTTTCGAAAGAGCCACGGCATTAACACCAAAGGCAACCTAGCCGGCATACTGCAGCTCAACCGCGCCTTCTCGAAAGATACATTGCCAATCAATCCCGATGATTATCTCACGGGTAAAGAAGGACAGGTCAAAGGACTGAGTGGTGCGAACTGCCAAAGCATTTTAGAGGAGTACCACATCAAGAGGGTGCTCGCGTCCGAAGGTGGTCGAACTAGCCGCGGCCTTATGGGCATAATGAAAGATTATGCAGCGCTCATTAATGAAGAGCGGCCGTCCAGCAAAGATTTCAGCGAGATAGAGCGTTTTTGGATTGATCGTATACGCAAGTTCTTCAATAGTAAGCCATTCAGGCTAGAGGCCGATGAGTCACTCTCAATCACCGCAGCAGTAGGCAATCTGTTAGAGCAGGCCAAGAAGCGGCAAAAAGAGAATCCCAGTACCATGTACGAGGGCACGGTGCTGCAGCAGCTCGTGGCAGCAAAGCTGTCTATTATCATGCCGGAAGTGGAAATCAACGGAGCTTCAGTAGCAGATGACCCCACCGGGCGAGGCGGCGACTTCAATATCGGAGATACCGCCATACACTGCACTACCGCTCCAGCCACGTTGCTTATGGAGAAATGCCAGCGCAATATCAAGAATGGCCTTCATCCAATCATTATCACGGTGAAAGACCGAGTGAAAACTGCTTGGGATTTGGCAGCGGATATGGGCTTCGCTGAACGATTGGAGGTCTGGGATATTCAGTCATTCCTGTCAACCAATGTCCATGAGCATGGTCATTTTAGCCAAGATGAACGCAAAACAATGCTCACTGATTTGGTCACCTCTTACAACAAGATTATTGACACATACGAGACAGACCCCAGCTTGCGTATTGAGTACAGTAATTAGAAAGATGCTTATACTAGCCGCCAATCTTAATTGATTATCCGAAAACCGTTCTTAACGTCCGTTACATTAGATTTTGCAAGCAACTTTAAGCACATCGAGGTATCACTGTGAGAGAACGAACATGTGCGCCAAATCCCAACCTGCTGGAGTCCATGCGTTCTGTTGGGTATGACTTGAATACTGCGATAGCCGATATCATCGATAATTCGATAGCTGCGAATGCCACTAAAAAATGACGACTCGACTGCCTCGTGAATCAACGGGCCCTGATTGTAGCTGGTAATTACCACTGTCACTGCTGCCATGGCGGCAAGTCTATCGGGTCCGGACGTGGGCCATCCACCGGCGCTGCGCGCTGCCTCCCGACAGTGGGGAGGTGGCGCGCTATCCCCGGCTAACGCTGATGCATGTGTGCGGGCACGGGTTTGGTGCGGACTTTGGTGGTGAAGTAGTCGGACTCAATCTTCCACACCGTGACGCTGCGGACCTGCGCATCAGTGAATTCCACATTCGGCATATGCGCCTGCTGCGCCATCAGCGTCTGCAAGCCGTGGCGGCATTCATCCAGATCCTCGACCAGTGACGCCGTGCCATTGCCGACGATCGACTTGAACGCCTCACCCCAATTGCACGTGGTGCGGCCCGCCACCACCTCGCAGTCGGTCTGCATGGTGAAAGCCACGGGCAGTCGGCCACCGGCGGCGGCGCGAATCGCGTCGAGCTTGCGGCCGCGCGGCGCGGAGTGGAACCAGAGCGTCAGCTTGCCAGTCGCCTCGTCGTAATCAAAGCCGAAATTCAGCGGCACGATGGCCAGGCCCTCAGCATCCGCATATGCCACTTCGACGATGTCGCAGGCGGCGATGATCGCGGCGATCCGCTCGGGATCGGTCACCTCGCGGTCCGCACGGCGCATCATGCGATGCTCGCCGGCGACCGTGTGCTCATCCTCACGCTTGGCGGGCTTGCGAGCGCCCGCGATATTCTCCATGCTCACGCCTGATCATCCCCATCCACAACCGCAATCCAGTCGCCGTAGCCTTCCTCGGCCATGCGCGAGCGCGGCACAAAGCGCAGGGCGGCGGAATTCATGCAGTAGCGCAGGCCGCCGCGGTCGGCCGGGCCGTCGGTGAACACGTGGCCCAAGTGAATCTGTGTGTCCGACGTGCGCACTTCGATGCGGTCGCGGCCCGGAATACGGTGGTCCTCATGCTCGGTCAGCAAGTCACCGGCAATCGGGCGGGAGAACGAGGGCCATCCGCAGCCGGAATCGAACTTGTCGCGCGATGAGAACAGCGGTTCGCCACTGACGATGTCCACGTAGATGCCGGGCTCAAACTTCTCGTCGTACTCGTTGACGAACGGGCGCTCGGTAGCGGCGTTCTGCGTGACGGCGAACTGCTCAAGCGTCAGATCCCAGATGCGTTCCACGTACTTCTGACGGCGTTTTACGTTCGCGATTGCGGCGATCGGCACGTGGCAATACCCCGACGGGTTGTTCCTCAGATAGTCCTGATGATGCGCCTCGGCGGGGTAGAAGTTGCGCAGCGGTTCGACCAGTACGGCCGGGCGCTGCGGCTGGCGGTCGACCAGCTGCTCCAGAGCCGCCACATACACGGCGCGCTGCGTCTCGTCCGTGTAGAACATGCCGGTGCGGTACTGCCGGCCGCGGTCCTCGCCCTGCTGGTCCACGGAGAACGGGTCGATGACCTCCAGGAACAGCAATGTCAGCGTCCGCAGGCTGACCTGTGCCGGGTCAAACTCGACTTTCACGGTTTCGGCCGCATCGGTGCCGCCCGCGCATACCTGCTCGTAGGTCGGCGATTCGACGGTGGATTGCGCGTAGCCGACCGTGGTGTCCGTGACGCCGTCGACGTTCTGGAAGTAGCGCTCCAGACCCCAGAAGCAGCCGCCGGCGAAGTATGCGACCTGCGCGGTGCCGTCGCCGCGCTCGTTGTTTCGTTCGTTCATGCGTCCCACGTTACTACGCCATGACGGCGCGCGCCGTTCACGACCGCAGCGTGCTGAGCATGCCGGCCACTTCGGCGGCCGTCACGCTGGGCACATAGGCGCGCACCACGGCGAGTCCGATCTTCGGCAACGCGGCCGGATCGGGATAGCACACGTAGACCGGCGCCTCGGTGGGCTGGAATTTGCGTTTGAAGTTGAACAACGAGTGGAAGCCGTAGGCGGGTTCCATCCAGTCGGCCACGATCTGCAGCGCGTGCTGGAGCACCTGCGTGCCTTCGCTGGCCGGTGCCCCGTCCTCCCCGGCGTTGTCCCGATCGGGATTCATGCCGGCCAGGGGCGCCGCGGACAGGCTCATGAACTCCACGGCGTGCGCGGGATCGGCTTCGCCCTCGTCGCGCAGACGCTCGGCCATGCGCGCGATCAGGAACTCCATGATGCCGTTGGGGCTGTCGGTGCGATGGCGCATGAAATCCAACGTCCAGCCGACGATGCGCCCTTCGCGCCAGGTCGGCAGCCAACTGGTGACGCCCAACACGCGCCCGTCCGCGTCGACGGCGTACAGCAGCCGCACACGCGGGTCGCGGAGCTCCTCGACGCCGCCGAGCGTGAACCTCATCTCCGGCAACGCCTTGAGTTGCGCCCATTCCTCGGAAATGTCCTCGATCTGCTCGCGCACGTCAAGCGACGCTTCCAGGAAGGTGGACTGCACGTCGCTCACGCCATCGCGTTTGGCCTTGTTGATGGCGGTGCGCACATCCTGCCACTTCTTGCCGGTCGTCTTCCAGTTGCGCGGGTCGACCACCATCTCGCTGCCGACCTCGATGGAGTTCCAGCCGGCTTCCAGCAACGCGTCGCGCTGTTCCCGATGCACGCCGTAGAACACCGGCGACAGCGAACGTTCCACGCAGTACTGGGTGAAACCGTTCAGATCGTCCATCCATTCCGCTGGATCGCCGAATGGTCCGGTGCAGGTCAGGGCGATGCCGTTGAGCACGCGATACGCCACGGCCGATCTGCCCGTGGGGGACAGCCAGTAGCTGTTGCCTTCCCATGTGGTCATGAAGCTCATCGATTCGCCGCCGGTTTCGACCAGACGTTCGGCGCGCGCACGGGCCAGCTCGTTCGATTCGCTCACGTCGCCCATCCAGTGGATCACCACGGCCAGCACCACGATCCAGAACACCAGGCCGACGCCTTGGTACACGATCGAAGCCATCGGAGTGCGCGGCACGAACGACAGCTTCATATGGCTCAGGAAGCCTATGGGCAGGAACCGGCCCGGCAGTTCGGCCAGCAGCGACGAGGCGGTGGCGCGTGGCGAGAAGGTGGCGGGTTGGGCAATACCGTATATCAGGTATATGGCGGCGCACGCCAGCCAGGCCAGCACGATGGCGCCGATGCCGCCGACCAGCCTGCGCCAGCCGATGCGAATCGGGAAGTGTTTCATTGCCGCCAGCAGGGCGACGGCGAACAGCAGCGGGGGCAGGACGTTCGCCACGCAGGCCACGATCGCGCCGTGCTGTAGCAGGGAGGCCATGCCATCCGGCGCGAAGCTCAGCGGCACGACCAGATAGTAGGCGACGGCGATGGCCACCGTGAACAGGTTGATGGCCACGGTGCAGATGGCCGCGAACCGACGTCCGCGATACAGGCCCCACGCCAGCACCAAGGTCACGGCAGTGGGCAGCAGCGAGCGCAGCACCGCGCCGGGCATCGAGGCCCGCAGCAGATTGAACTGCAGGAAGCATCCGCCGTGCGTGTCACCAGCCAGGCATTTGGCCAGCATGCTGTTGTCGACGGAAACCGGGCTCATGAGCAGGCCGATCGTGCTGAGCGGGCCCGCATGGTTATGGGAGGTGATGGCGATGACCGGCCCCAGGGCCAGTACCACGGCGATGGCCGCGAATATGCGTCGTGCCTCGAAGGAGGTGCTGCGCAGCCAGTGCCATTCGGCTTCGACGTGCGCGGGCGGCCCGGCCATCACACGGCCGGCGGCATGGCCGATCAGCGCGGCGGCAAGTATGCAGTAGCCGCTGGGGTTGCCGCTGTAGAGCAACGTGACCAGGATCGCCACATAGCCGACGAGTCGGATGCGCCTGCGCCATAGGTGGCTGCAGAACGCGCTGGCCGCCATGAGCGCGCCGACCGGCAACACCAGCGGGCTCAATGCGAACCGCATGCGGGAGACGAACAGGGAGTCCTGGAACATCCATCCGGCCGCCGCGCACAGGGTCAGGCCCGCCAGCACGCCGCCGGCCGCGCAGGCGAGTGCGGTGACGACGGTGCGCACACGGCCGAGCCATGGTTCGGCTATCGACAACATGACGAGCCACAGGACGGCGTCGACCATAAGTTGGATGACGCCGCGCGCCAGGAACAGCGAGCAGATGAGTTTGCCGGCGTTGAATGTGGCCATGCTGGTGCTGAGCCGCAGCGGAAACGCGAATCCGGCCATCGCGGCCACCAGCCACGACGCCAGATTCAGCGCCACCAGCGCCGCCGTGGCGGTGACGGCCAACCGGTGGTCGTCCGCCCACTGCCGCATGTCACCGGCCAGTTCACGCCAGCTTTCCGCCGCATGGCTGGACCTTGCCGTATGCGGTTTGGTGGCTCGGGAGGTCGTGGTGGGCTTCGTCCGCGAGGGTTCCGCGTCCCGCAGGGGCCGCCGAGTCTGCGGCATGGCCGCCGGCCGCGCGTTCCCATGCTGTTGTTCTTCGCTCATTGCAACACCTCCACTTGTGGGTATTCCTCCAACGATTTCGTCATTTCGCCCAGACCGGTTCGCGCGCCGAACCAGTCGAGACCGGGGTTCCAGACCGCCTGCACCGCATGCCAGTCATGGTCGGCGCCGGGCACGACCAGTTCGGTGGTCTCCATGCCGGCCGCGCGCGCGGCCGCGGCGATGGTGCGCATGTTGGCGACCGACTTCCGATCCCCTTTGCCGGCGCCGGCGAACAGCGCCTGGCCGGCCGTGCCGGTGGCGGCGATGGCGTTGACCGGCACCTGCCCGTCGTAGGCCTTGCGGTCGCCGGCGAAATATCGCCGGACCATCGTCTCGACGCTGCCGTCGGTCGGCTCGAGCTCACCATCCACCGGCAGCATCGCACCGTAGATGTCGGGGTGACGCGGCACCAGCTGCGTGGTGCAGGTGCCGCCTTGCGAGAACCCGCCCATCGCCCACATACGGGCCGACTTGGCTACCGGCAGCGTCGTTGTGGCCCAGTTCACCACGTCTTTGGTGAGGTAGGTTTCGGCGTTGCCTCGGGTGGTGTCGGCGCACAGGCTGTTGTGCATGGCCGAACCGTTCTGGTCGGGTGCGAGCACGATCGGCGCCAGCCCGTCGTGTTCGGCGGCGTAAGCGTTCATCGTGGCGGCGATGTTGCCGGCGTCGATGAGGCGACCGGGACTGCCCGGCTGACCGGCGAGCAGCTCCATCACCGGCAGGGCCGGCGGGCGGTCGGACAGCGCGGCGGGCGGAAGGTAGACCATCGCCTTGCGCGCCTTGAACTTGGATTCGGTGTTCGGGATGTCGACGGCGAACACCCTGCCCGAGTCGGGCATGGATGGCAGAGCGTCCTTGCGCGCCTTGTCGCGCCACTCGCCGACGCTCATCGAGGCTTTGCGCACGGTGACCGAACCGAGCGGGGGGTACGGCGTATAGCCGACGAGATTGCCGATGGTCCGGTATTCGCCGTAGATCAAGTCCACGCCGAGCGCGGTGGACGCCAGCACCAGCGGCACCAGCACGACGGCCAGTGCGCGACGGGCTCCCCGCAACGTCACGGCGGCGGCTAGCACGAAGCCGAGGCCCGCGAAGCCTCCCGCGACGGTGAGGATCACCGGCCAGCCCAGCGATACGCCGAACACCATGAACACGTCGGACATCAGCCATGTGGCCAGTAGTCCGCCCGTGCCGGCGAGCGCGGCGGCAACCAGTGAGGCGACCAGCGGATGCGTGCGGCGGCGTCTGCCGCCGAATGCCAGTATGCCGATCAGTATGATCGCCGCGACCGCGGTCAGTCCGAACAAGGTCCGGGGCACGATCCCCCGGATCAGCGACAATCCCATGACCGTCTTCCAAACGGAGTCTTCCATTCCTCACCTTCGCGCTTCAGGCCATCACTTGCAGGCTCACGCCACACTAACCCGTGATTCTGGAGCATCGACGAGTTTCACGGAACCTGCCACGAGTTTTCATGATTTCCACAGGCTTCGCCCAGCGTCCCACGGGCGATACGCCCGGCATGCCCGGCACCGGGTTATTCGCGTGCGCCGACCAGATAGTTGAGTACCGAGCCGGCGGCCACCAGCAGCGCGCCGCACCAGAACGGCAGCGACAACGACAGGCCCAGCAGCACCGCGCTGGCCCCGGTGGACAGCACCGGCGTGGCGTATGAGGCGATGGCCAGCCGTTCCATCGAACCATGCAGAATGCCATAGCCCCAACAGGCGTAGCCGCCGCCGATCGCCGCCGCGGCGATCACCACGAACAGCCAGGCGGACGGGCGCGGCGGCGTGGACGGCCATCCCTGACCGGATGCGGCGTGGATGATCCACAACGCCACGGCCACCCACGGAAAGAACAGCGAGGTGCCGTCCACGCCATGACTCATGGCGGGCGTGAACACCGCATACACCGACCATGCGAGCGCCCCCGCGAACGCCAGCGCGTACGGCAGGGGGTCGGCGGCGACGTGCCGCACGGCGGCCTGCCAGTCAAGCCCGGAATTGCCGCCGACCGCCAGCATCACGCCGGCCGTGGCCACGACCGCCCCCGGCAGCACGGCGCGGACCGCGTGCCGACGATGGGACATGGCGGCCGACATCAGCACCATCATCGTGGGCCACAGGTAGTTGACCAGACTCACCTCCACCGAGGCTTCGGCGGTGGGGGCCAGACCCAGCGACAGGGATATCGACGATTCGTAGAAGACGAACAACAGGCCGCCGACGATCAGGTATCGCCGTGGGAACTCTCGGATCGGCGCAGGCCGCCGGAACACCAGCAGCAGGATGCCGCCCACCGTGTAGATGAGCGCCGAGCCGAGCGTGGCGCCGAAATCCTCGGCGACGATGCGCACGGCGGCGGCCATGACGCTCCACAACAGGATGGCCATCAGACCGATGGTCGTGGCGTGCGCGGATACGACGTGCCCGCCTCGCCGACCGGTCTGCGGTGCCGGTGCGCCTTTCGTGTGCCGTACGCCGTTCGCCATGGGTCCGCCTCTCTCGCCTTGTTCCGCAAGCCACTCTACCCATCGGATGGGTACAGCGGCGCTCAGTACGTGGCGCTGGCGATCGTCGGATCGTCGTAGAAGCCAAGGATCTTTTCGAGGTAGGGCTTGTAGGTGCTGTTGGGCATGGAGAAGATCTCGTGGCGTGATTCGGGGAACCGCACGAGATCGGCCTCGCCGCCGCCGTCCTTGACCAGTTGGATGAAACGGTTCTGCGGTTTGTTGAGCACCCACACGTCTCGGCCGGCCTGGAAGAGCATCACCGGCGTCTCCACTTCGGCGCAGGCGGACGGGCGCAGCACGGCCCGGTTGAGCTTGAGCGCCTGACGCACCCATTCGAACGTCGCGCAGTAGGTCTGGTATTCACGGTTTTCGCAACGCAGTCTGAAATACCAGCGTTCACGCGCCTCGGACGCGCCCTCGTTGCCTTTCATGGAGAATTCCGGCGTGAAGTCCGACTGCCCGAACACGCGCTTCTTGCCGAAGCCGAGTCCGCACAGCGCATTGACCAGCACACGGGCCACACCCAACGGCATGCCGGTGGCGGGGGCGATCATGGGGGCGGAGAGCACCGCCTTGTCGAACAGGGCGGGGTAGCGTTCGAGCAGGGCCGCGCCGATGCCGCCGCCCATCGAATGGCAGAACAGGTTCAGCGGCATGCCGGCCGCGTACTGCTGGCCGACGGTTTCGGCGAAACCGGCCAGATCGGCCACATAACGCCGCCAATCATCGATCCACACCATGCAATGATCGTCCACGTCGCGCGCGGACTTGCCGTGGCCGCGATGTTCGAGCACGCACACCGAATAGCCGGCGAGCAGGAAGTACCAGACCAGTTCGTCGTACTTCTCGGCGAACTCGGTGAAGCCGTGGCTGATGACGATGGCCCCGCGGAAGACGGCGGTGGCGCCTTGTTCGCGGATCGCGTCGAACCTGGCGGCGTCATAGCACAGGTAGTGCAGCTGGCCCGAGCGGCCGCCGGTGTCCATAATGCCGGACAACGGCTCGATGCCGGCCGACCGTTCGGCGGCGGACGGATCGAACCAGCCTTCCTCGCGGCACTGCTCAAGCGCGGGCAACACCACGTCGGCCATCGTTTCGGCGTACTTGTTCTCGTCGATCATCGTCACCTGCATGCTCCCCATCTTAGGACAAGTCCCGCGCCGCGGCCCCGGCTGATGTGTCACGCCACTGACCGTACGAGCGCGTAGGTTGTGAGTATGAGCGAAACCAATGATGTCAATGACGCAATCAAGCATTTTCCACGCCTCAGGGCGCGCACGCTGCGCTTCGGCTGCGGCGCGCCGCGCTCCGCACAGACCGTGGGCGACGGCTCGCGGGCCCTGTTCCTGCGCTCCGACGGCCCCGAGGATCTGGTGACCGCACTGTGGCTAAGCTGGTTCGACGAGTCCGGCGAACACCATGAGACCAAGCTGGCCGACCCGCGCGAACTGTTGGGCGCAACCGCCGACAGCGAGGACGTGCCGGCCGAGGAGAAGGCCCGCCGCGAACGCGCACGCGAAGGCGGCACCGGCATCGTCGGCTATTCGTCAGATGACGACGGCAATCGCATCGTGTTCACCATCAACGGCCGCCTGTTCCTGACCGACATCGATTGGAATGCCGAGACCGGCGCACCCGAGCCGCACACCCGTGAACTGGCCGGTGAATGGCTCGATGAGGACCCGGCGATGTACACGCCGGTGCTGAACCCGCGCATCGCCCCGGATGGCGAACATGTGCTGTACACCACGGGCAGCTACCTGATGCTGGTCGATATCGGCGGCGAGCTAGGTGACCGCATCACCGCCGTCTACGGCGTGAGCGTGGAGGATGAGGACGGCAATCCGGCCGAAAACACGTGGAAAATCGGTCTGGCCGAGTTCGTGGCCGGCGAGGAGATGGACCGGTACGACGGCTTCTGGTGGGCCCCGGATTCGCAGCACGTGCTGTTCGAGTCCTTCGACACCGCCGACGAGCCGACCTGGTACATCAGCGACCCGGCCGACCCCGAGAAGCGCGCGGACGGCCGCCGCTATCCGCGTGCGCTGACCCGCAACGCCGACGTGTATCTGACCGTGATCGCCATGGCGTTCGACGGAGACGGCCGGTACGCGGGCATCACCGGCAACGCCGACGTGGATTGGGATCGTGAGGCGTATGAGTATGTGGCCGCCGTGAACTGGCGTCGCGGCCACGATCCGCTGGTGCTGGTGCAGAACCGCCGACAGACCCGCGACCAGGTGCTCGAGGTGGCGGTCGCGGCGGATGGGGCCGCGCTGGGTGCCACGCGCGTGCTCGAGGAGCATGCGAACGACCAGTGGATCGACCTGATTCACGGCACGCCCGCCTACACACCGGATGGCCAGCTGGTGTGCCCGCTCAACGACATGGCCGCGGACACCAACCGTCTGACTGTGGACGGCCGCCCGTTCACGCCGGCCGGGTGGAACGTGCGCGCGGTGCTCGACGTGACCGACGACAACGTGCTGGCCGTGGTGCAGCGTGCGCCCGAGATCGCGACCGAGGTGCCGCGCGCCTGGGCCGGCTCGGACGCCGATTCGGATGCCGAGTCTCTGTTCGGCGGCCATGACGCCCGCAGTTTCGACGTGGTGAGTATCGATTACAACGGCACGATCACGCCGGTCACGACCGATCCCGGCCAGTGGACCGCCTCGCGCGGCGAGCGCGGCATCGTGGTCTCCGGCCGCGATATGCGTTCCGCCCGCGCCCAGATGCGGCATATTCTGGGAGAACAGAGCGCCACTATCTCGTCCACGGCGGCGGAACCCGGCTTTGCACCGAACGTCACGTTTACGCGACTGGGCGAGCACCAGCTGTACACGGCGATCATCGCGCCGAGCCCGTCCAGCCCGTACGCCCATGCCGACAAACTGCCGGTGCTGATGAAGCCTTACGGCGGCCCCGGGTTCCAGCAGGTCGTCGCCTCCCAATCCTTCTACTGGGAGGGCCAGTGGTGGGCCGACCAGGGCTTCCTGGTGGTCACGGCGGACGGCCGCGGCACCACAGGCCGCGGCCCGGCCTGGGATCGCGCGATCTTCGAGGATATGAAGGACGTAACACTGGCCGACCAGATTGAAGCCGTCAGCGCCCTTCCCGAGGCCGTCGCCCGGTTGAACGCCGATGCGGAATCACCTGCGGCACAGCTTGCTGCGAGCGATCAGGCAGACGCCGAGAACCGCCCACCGGTGCTTCGCGCCACCTCCCGCCAGCGGGAGGCGATTCCCGCGCCGGACCTCGACAAGGTGTGCATGATCGGCTGGTCCTACGGCGGCTTCCTGTCCGCACTGGCCGTGCTGGACGCGCCGAACGTGTTCAAGGCCGCGTGCGCCGGCGCCCCACCCACCGACTGGACGCTGTACGACACGCACTACACCGAGCGCTATCTGGGCCTCGACCCGGATGTGTACCGCCGCAACGGCATCGTGCAGGATGCGCCGGGACTCGTCCGCCCGCTTATGCTGATCCACGGCTTCGCCGACGATAACGTCACCATCGCCCATAGCCTGCGCCTCTCGCAGGCCCTGATGGCGGCGGGCCGGCCGCACACCTTCCTGCCGTTGACGGGCATCACCCACATGACCAACGACGAGACCGTGGCCGAGAACCTGCTCACCCTCCAGCGCGACTTCCTGCGCGACGCCCTGGCCTGACCGGTCCCGGGCGTGCCGTGGGCCGTGACGTCCGCGGCACGCCCGGGGTCCGCACCCGCACGGCATGCGGAAAAACGGCGTAGGTGGTGCGCCGCACCCATTTCCGCCCTGAATTCTTGGATATTTTTGGATATTTTGCACTCATCGCCACACAAAAGACCGGTTTTTTGCCTCATATTCCCATCACCGCGTAGGATGGGTGAGGATTAGAAAGGGAGGACTATGAGCGTTCTCGACCGTTTTGAAAAAAGCGTGGAGGGTGCAGTCAACGGAGTATTCGCCAAGTTTGGCTCCAAAGACCTGCAGCCTGTCGATCTTTCCAGCGCCTTGGAGCGCGAGATTGACGCCGAGGCCATGCCCGTGGGCCGTGACCGCACGGTGGCCCCGAATGAATACCGTTTCAAGCTCAGTACTCCTGACTTCGACCGTATCGAGGCATGGGGTAGCGAGACCCTGGCCAATGAGCTGGCCGACAACCTCACCGAGTACGCGAAGAGCCAGCATTACGCCTTCGTAGGCCCGGTGATTGTGATCTTCGAGGAAGACCTTGACCTGTCCAAGGGCAACTTCAACCTCACCTCCGAATCCGTGCAAGGCAATGCCGTGCCGGTCACCACCGATGCGCAGACCGAGGACAGCCCAGTGCTCGAGGTGAACGGCAACCAGTACCTGCTCACCAAAGACAAGACGGTAATCGGCCGCGGTTCCGGTTGTGATATCGTCATTGACGATCCGGGCATCTCCCGCAAGCACCTGGAAATCGACATCACCGACAACGGCGTTATCGCCCGCGACCTAGGCTCCACCAACGGCACGTACGTGGAGGGCCACCAAGTGCCCGCCGCCACGCTGCTCGACGGCAACACCATCACCATCGGCCGCACCCGCATCCTGTATTGGGCCTCCGCCCAAGCCCAGGAGTAGTCGAGCACACGCCCGAAAGCCGTCCACCCATGACCGAACTGACATTCGCCCTGCTCAAGTATGGATTCCTGATCCTGCTGTGGATATTCATCTGGCTGGCCGTGCGTTCGCTACGCAAGGACATCGAGACGTTCAGTCCGCGGCCTTCGCGTGCACGCCGCCGCCGTGAGCGTGAAGCGCACAAGACCCAGACCGAGCCGCCGCGGATGCCGCGCCCGCATCGCGGTTCCCATGCGGGCGCGGCATCCGCCGCTCCGGCGCAGCCCACCCTGCTCGTCATCATCGACGGCCCGCTCGCTGGCAGTTCCGTGCCGTTGTCCGACGCCGACATCACGCTCGGACGCGCCGCCTCGAACACCGTGGTGCTGGACGATGAGTTCGTCTCCTCCCGTCACGCCCGCGTGTACCGTGACATCCGTTCCGGGCAGTGGGCCATCGAGGACCTGAACTCCACCAACGGGACCGTGGTCAACCAGCAGCGCATCAACCGTCCTACCATCCTGCCCGCCCGTATCCCTGTGCGCATCGGCGCCACCACCTTCGAACTGAGGTAGCCGCATGCCAAAATCCGCCGCTTCACAACCGCTGTTCCTGTATTCCACCACGGTGTCCGATGTGGGCACCGTGCGCGCGAACAACCAGGATTCCTCCTTCGCCGGCGAGCATCTCATCGCCATCTGCGACGGCATGGGCGGTCACGCCGGCGGCGACACGGCATCCTCCATCGCCATCCGGTCGCTGGCCCACATCGAACGGGACGACACCGACGGCGATGTCGCGGCGATCGCCCATATGATGGAGACCTCCGTCATGGCCGCGCATGACGCCATCGTCGGCAAGGCCAAGCGCGAACGCAAACTCGCCGGCATGGGCACCACCGTCACCGCGGTGGCGTTGGTGGCCGGCTACTGGATCATCGCCCACATCGGCGATTCGCGCGCCTATCTGCTGCGCGATGGTCATCTGGGCCGCGTCACCTGCGACCACAGCTACGTGCAGCATCTCATCAACACCGGCCGCATCACCCCATCCGAAGCCAAGAACCACCCGCAGCGCAACGTCGTGATGCGTGTGCTCGGCGACTTCGACATCGACCCGCACCCGGACATCTCCATACGCCGCGCCCATCCCGCCGACCGCTGGCTGCTGTGTTCGGACGGCCTGTGCGGCGTGCTGGAGGACTCCACCATCGCGGAGACGATGACCGCGCTGTCCGATCAGGGCGAATGCGCGCAGCGTCTGGTGCAGATGGCGCTGCGGGCGGGCAGCACCGATAACGTCACGGCCGTCATCGCGGACGCCACGTTGGCGCTGGACGCCGACGCGTTCGACCTGCCCCATCAAACGCCGTTGGTCGGCGGCGCCGCCAGCCGCAATCTCGAGCCGATCGCGGACATCGTCAACGCGCCGGTGGCCACCGCTCCCGCGCTGCGCGAGGACGATTCGCCCGCACAACGCGCCGCGGCGCTGATCCAGCCAGCCAGCGCGCATGAGGCGGAGCCCGCGCAGACCACGGCCGAACCGTCGTCCGCGCGCGTGGTCCAGCCGTCCACGGTCCGCGAGGAGACCGGCGAGCGGGCCAATCCCGATACCGGTGAGATTCCGGTGGTGCAGAAGCCGGACGGGCGCTTGTCCGCCGATCCGAACGACCCGGACGTGGCCAAGGCCATCCGCGACGAGCAGATCGAGCAGAAGAAGGTCACACGCACCAGGAAACGCCGCAACAGGCTCGCCGTGATCGTCGCCTGCATTCTTGCCGCACTGGCGTTGGCCGGTGCCGGCTGGGGCGCGTACACGTGGAGCCAGGCGCATTATTACGTGGGCAACGCCAACGGCACGGTGGCCATCTACCGTGGCGTGCCGACCAATCTTTTCGGGCTTGAGCTTTCGCACGAAGTCGAGACCACCGACATCGCCATCGCGCAGCTGCCGCAATCATGGCGCGACCAACTGAGCCAAGGCATCACGGTCGGTTCGCTGGACGAAGCACAGTCGCATGTGGGCATCATCCGCACCGAAATGCGCAAACTGGCCAAGCAGCAGGAAGCCGACGTCGCCAAGAAGGCTGAGGCGTCCAATTCCCCGGACAGTTCCAAAGACAGTTCCCAGAGCGATTCCAAGGACAGCACCAAGGATTCGTCCAGCCAGTCCGGCTCCTCGTCAGACAAGTCCGGTTCGTCAAGCTCATCCGATTCCTCAGATAAATCCGGTATCGGAGCGGCCGACAACGCGGCCACGGGGGATGCACGATGATCGCTACCCGTCTACGTCAGATTTCCTTGTTGCTGATTGCCATGGCAATCAGTGCGTTGGCGTTCATCCAGATGTTCCAACGCACCGCCGGCGAATTCCCTATGCAATACGCCGGCATGCTGGCATTGGTCGTAGTGCTGTTTCTGGTGCTGTGGGGGCTGATCGTACACTTCCAGCCGTATGCCAGCCAGTCGATTCTGCCTTGCGTGCTACTGCTGACCGCCACCGGCGTGACCATGATCGCTCGCATTGACCAGAGCGAGGGCTGGGCGGTTGCCCAACGCCAGCTGGTGTGGCTGTGCATCGCCATCGTGCTTTCCGCGCTGCTCATCATCTTCCTGAAGGACTACCGCGTGCTGCGACGCTTCTCCTACGTGTCGATGGTGGTGGGCCTAGTGCTGCTGCTCGCCCCGATGCTGCCGTTCATCGGCATGGAGGTGAACGGCGCGCGCATCTGGATCAGGATTCCGGGATTGGGCCAGTTCCAGCCGGGCGAGTTCGCCAAACTGTTCCTCGCGTTCTTCTTCGCCGCATACCTGTTCGATCACCGCGACCGGCTGGCCGTGGGCGGCAGGAAGGTGCTGGGGCTGCAACTGCCCCGCATCAAGGACCTCGGCCCCATCATCGTGGTGTGGATCGCTTCGATGGGCGTGCTGGTCATGCAGCGTGACCTGGGCACTTCGCTCATGTTCTTCGCCATGTTCGTGGCCATGCTGTACACGGCCACCGGCCGGAAAAGCTGGATCATCATCGGTCTGATCGCGTTCGCCGCGGGCGCCGTGCTGGCCGCCGGCGCGTTCAGCCACGTGGGTCAGCGCATCGACGCCTGGCTGCACCCTTTCAGCAATGAGCAATACAACAAGACCCCCGGCGGCTCCTGGCAGCTGGTCACCGGCATATTCGGACTGGCGGCGGGCGGCATGCTCGGCACCGGCCTGGGCCAGGGGCATCCCTCGCTCGTCACGTTCGCGAACTCCGATTTCATCTACGCCTCGCTCGGCGAGGAACTCGGCCTGATGGGCGTGCTGGCCATGCTGATGCTGTACCTGCTCATCATCGCCTCCGGCTTCATCACGGCCATGAAAATCAAGGATGGTTTCGGCAAACTGCTGGCTTCGGGACTGGTGTTCACCATGGCGTTCCAAGTGTTCACCGTGGTCGGCGGCATCACGCTGGTGATTCCCCTGACGGGCCTGACCCTGCCTTATATGGCGGCCGGCGGGTCCAGCCTGATCGCCAACTATATTCTCGCGACCCTGCTCATCATCATCTCGAACTCGGCCAATGCGCCCGAGCCGGAGCTGACCTCGGATACGTTCCAGTACGAGGCTTTGGCCGTGCTGCGCAACAAGGAACTTGAGGCCAGGGCCCGCGCCACTGAGCCGATCGTTCAGCCTCGCAGCGCGTCGGCTACGGCGTCGCAGTCCGAGTCGGAATCGTTTGACGACCCCATTGTGGATACCACCACTCCGTCGTATACCGACGCCGATGAACCGTACACGCCTACCGGCACGATTCCCCCGCTTCCTCCCGTTAACGGAGGCACTCGCGTATGAACAAATATCTTCGTCAGCTTTTCACCGCCGTGGTCGCGCTGTTCGTGATTCTCGGCCTGTCGTCCACCATCATCATGGCGGTACGGGCCAACGCGCTGAACAACGATCCGCGCAACGCCCGTTCGCTGTACCACCAGCTCGGTGCCTACCGCGGTGCCATCCTGGCCTCGGACGGCACGGTCATGGCCAAATCCGAGCCGGTCAACGACGCATTCAAATACCTGCGTACCTATTCCAACGGTCCGCTGTATGCTCCGGTCACCGGCTTCTTCTCCATCAACCAGACCGCCGATCGCGGCCTGGAAGCCTCCCGCAGCATGCTGCTCAACGGTGAGGCCGATTCATTGATCTGGCAGCGGGCCAAGGCCATGCTCACCGGCGCTACGAATCAGGGCGCGTCCATCGAAACCTCCATCGACCCCAAGCTGCAGCAGGTTGCCTACGATCAGCTCGGTACGCGCGATGGTGCGGCGGTGGCCATCGAAGTCAGCACCGGTCGTATCCTCGCCATGGTGAGCACGCCCAGTTATGATCCGAACAAACTGGCGACCCATGACACCAAAGCCGCGTCTCAGGCCTACAACGAACTTTCTGCGGGCCAAAATAGCCCACTAATCAACCGTGCCACCTCGCAGCTGTACCCACCAGGGTCCACGTTCAAGACCATCGTCGCCTCGGCTGCGCTGGAAACCGGCGAATATCAGACGGACACGAAGATTCCTGCAGGCGCCGGCTACACGCTGCCCGGCACCGCCACACAGCTGCCGAACGACGAGCATCAGGCCGACGGCGTCAACGGGCAGATCTCCCTGCAAGAGGCCGTCGCGTGGTCGTCCAACACCGCGTTCGCCCAGCTTGGCGTGAAACTCGGCGCGAGCAAGGTTTCGGACATGGCCACCAAGCTCGGGTTTGGCAGCACCATCACCATTGACGGCACCGAATCCACGGGCACCCCGATGACGGCCACCGCGTCCACATTCCCCTCTGATCCGACCGACGACAAGCTTGCGCTGGCGTCCATCGGCCAAGGCGACACCACGGCCACGCCGTTGCAGATGGCGATGGTCGCGCAGGCAATCGCCAACAATGGCAAACTGATGCAGCCCACGCTGGTCGATCGTGTGCGCGCCGCCGATCTCACCGTACTTTCGCAGACCAAACCGCAAACCATGGCCAATGCGTTCAACAAGGATTCCGCAGACAAGCTCACCACGATGATGGAAAGCGTGGTGACCGAGGCCAATCCGCAGCTGGCCATCAACGGCATCAAGGTGGCGGCCAAAACCGGTACCGCACAAATCGGTACCGACAACTCTGCCATCGACGGCTGGGTGATCGGTTTCGCGCCGGCGGACGATCCGCAGATCGCCGTCGCGGTGTTGGTGCATAACACAGATGTATACGGTTCGCTCGCCGCTGGCCCGATCATGCGCGCGATGATGCAGGAGGCTTTGCAGCAGTGAAACTTATCGAAGGACAGCTTATTCACCGCCGATATCGTCTTGATTCGCGTCTTGCGCAAGGCGGTATGGGCGAGGTCTGGAAAGGCTACGATATTCAGCTCGGCCGTGAAGTGGCCATCAAGGCGCTGCGCTCGGACGTGACCAACGCCGAGGCCAAGCTGCGCCGCCTGCGTGCCGAAGCCCATAATTCCGCCAATCTGG
This sequence comes from Bifidobacterium sp. WCA-178-WT-4B, assembly GCF_009696495.1. Classification (NCBI taxonomy): domain Bacteria; kingdom Bacillati; phylum Actinomycetota; class Actinomycetes; order Bifidobacteriales; family Bifidobacteriaceae; genus Bifidobacterium; species Bifidobacterium sp. WCA-178-WT-4B. The sequence continues at coordinate 228,999 of NZ_VULV01000001.1, forward strand.
CGCACCCGAATATCGCTGCGTTGTTCGAATACTACGAGCATGACGGCATCGGCTTTCTGATTATGGAATACGTCCCCTCGAAATCGTTGGCGGATCTGTTCCACAGCAAGGGCGCGATGGATCCCGTCGAACTGCTGCCCATTCTGATTCAGACCGCGCGAGGCCTATTCGTGGCCCACTCGCACGGCGTGATTCATCGTGACGTCAAGCCGGCCAACATCATGGTCTCCGACACCGGCGAAGTGAAGATCACCGATTTCGGCGTGAGCTACTCCACTGGCCAAGGCCAGATCACCCAGGACGGCATGGTGGTGGGCACCGCACAATACATCTCCCCCGAGCAGGCGCAGGGCCAGCAGGCCACGCCGCAATCGGACATCTATTCACTGGGCGTGGTGGCGTACGAGGGCCTTGCCGGGCAGCGTCCGTTCACCGGCACCACTCCGGTCGATATCGCCGCAGCGCACGTGAACAATCCCGTGCCTCCACTGCCGGACTCGGTGGACGTCCAGTTACGCGAATTTGTCATGTCAATGCTGGCCAAGGACCCGTTGGATCGCCCGAATGACGCGCTGGTGGTGTCCCGCACGCTGGCACGCATCGAACGCCGTCTGCTGGATCAGCAGACCGAAATGGCCGACACCGCCATGGTCACGTCCGGCAATCGACTGCCGCGCCGAGTGACCAGCACGCCACGCATTGTTTTGGAGGCCCCGGCCTCAAGATTGGGAGGGAATAAGCAATGAGCACCAGTATGCCCACCGCATTGGCCGGCGGACGCTACCAGCTTGGCCAGCTCATCGGTCGTGGCGGCATGGCCGAGGTCCACGTGGCCCTTGACACCCGTCTGGGCCGTACCGTGGCCGTGAAAATCATGCGCGCCGATCTGGCCAACGACGACATCTTCCTGGCCCGTTTCCGCCGGGAAGCACACGCCGTGGCCCAGATGAACAACCCGAACATCGTGAACATCTACGATTCGGGCGAAGAACTGGTTTCTTCCGAAAGCGGCGATACCGAGCGTCTGCCGTACATCGTCATGGAATACGTCAAGGGCCAAACCCTGCGCGACATCATCAAGGTCAACGGCGCACTCAGCCAGCGCGACTGCGAACAGGTGCTGTTGGGCGTGCTTAACGCGCTCGACTATTCGCATCGCATGGGCATTATCCACCGCGATATCAAGCCCGGCAACATCATGATTTCCGAGCAGGGCGTGGTCAAGGTCATGGACTTCGGCATCGCCCGCGCTCTGGACGATTCCGCAGCCACCATGACCCAGTCGCAGGGCGTGGTGGGCACCGCTCAGTACCTTTCTCCCGAGCAGGCGCGCGGCGAGACCGTCGACATGCGTTCCGACCTGTATTCCGCTGGCTGCGTGCTCTACGAGATGCTCACCGGCCGCCCGCCATTTACCGGCGATTCCGCCGTGGCCATCGCCTACCAGCATGTTTCCGAAGTCGCCACGCCGCCATCCGCCGTGGTGCCGGGGCTGCCGAAGATGTGGGATTCGATCTGCGCCAAGGCCATGGCCAAGGACCGCCAGAATCGCTATGCCACGGCCTCCGAGTTCAAGACCGACATCCTGACCTACATGAACGGCGGCGTGCCGGTGGCGGCCGCGTTCAACCCATTGACGGACCTGTCGAATATGAAGGCCCGCAAGGAAGCCGAACGTGATTTGCCCACCACGCCGGTGGAACCGCAGCAGCAGCCCACCCAGGCATTCAACCCGGTGACCGGTCAGTTCGAGCAGATTCCACCGGCCAATGGTGCCAACTCAGCGGCGTTGCAGTCCCGCGCGCAGCAGCGTGCGGCGGCGGCCAAGGCCAAGAAGCGCAAGAAGATCATTATCGGTTCGGTGATCGCGGTGCTCGCCGTGGCCCTTGTCGGCGCGGGCGTCGTGTTCGCCATGAGCGGCGCGCCCAACAAGTCCGCCGAAGACAAGGTCACCATACCCGAGGTGTGCAACGCCTCCACCTCCAAGGACAACATCAAGCTCAAGCTTGAGACATTGGGCTTGAAGATGACCGAAAAGCAAGACACCGACTCCACCGAGCCGGAAGGCACCTGCACCAAGATGAGCCCGGATGCCGGCTCCAAGGTGGCCAAGGGATCTGCCGTGAAGGTGTGGTTCTCCGCAGGCCCGCAGTCCACTCAGGTTCCGGATGTCAAGGAACGCAGCCAGGAAGAGGCGCGCAGCATTCTGGAAAGCGCCGGATTCAAGGTGAATGCCACCGTCAGAACCGAAGACAGCGCCGACATCGCCAAGGATATGGTGACGAAAACCGATCCTGCCGCCGGCCAGTCGGTTCCCAAGGGCACCACCATCACCATATATGTTTCTTCCGGCATGACCACCGTACCGAGCAATTTGGTCGGTCAGTCGAAGGACAGCGTGCTACAGCAGTATGAGGGCAGGTTCAGCTTCACTGTGGAACAGGAGAGCTCCGATACGGTGGAGGCCGGTCTGATTACCCGTGTAAGCCCTGATTCGGGCTCTTCTATCGCACAGGGCGGGTCCATCACCATTTGGGTGTCCACGGGCAAGGAGAAGGTCGCTGTACCGAATATCGCCGCAGGCACTAAATACGCCACCGCCGAACTCATGCTGAAGGCCGTCGGCCTCAAGGCCCAGGCCAACGGTCCGGCCGACCCCACCGCCGTGGTGGTCGGCATCGATCCCGGCGCCGGCGCCCAGGTCGACGTGGGCTCGACCGTCACCATCACCACGAAGGCCGCCGCCACAGGCGACAACAACGGCAACACAGGAGACAACGCTGGCGGCAGCGGTAGCACCGGCCCAGGCGGCAACAAGTAGACGACTGCTACTTCGTGACCTTGGGCTGAAGGCCGGCCGACTTGGCCACGGCGTTGTCTTGGCCGCACACGCTCAGCCAGTTGGCCAATAGACGGTAGCCGTCCTGGGTCATCACCGACTCGGGATGGAACTGGACGGCATACATCGGCTTGTCCTTGACCTTGATGCCCTGAATGGTGTGGTCATCCTGCGTCCACGCGGTGACCACCAGCGTATCCGGCACCGAATCGGGCTCAACGGCCAATGAATGGTAGCGGGTGGCGGTCATGGGATTGGCCACGCCCTCGAAGATCTCGTCATCGACATGCTCCACCGGGCTGGTCTTGCCGTGCATGATGGTGGGCGCGTGGCCCACCGTGCAGCCGTACACCTCGGCGAGTGCCTGCAATCCCAGGCATACGCCGAACATCGGCATGCCGGTGGCCGCGCACAGGCGAATCATATCCTCACTGGCACCGGATTCGGCCGGAGCGCCCGGGCCGGGAGAAATCAACACGCCATCGTAACCGTCCAGTACACCCGGCGCGGCTGGGTCGATAGCGTCGTTACGCACCACATCAACAGTGGCGCCAAGGGTTTGCAGATAGCCTACGATCGTGTAGACGAAGGAATCGTAGTTATCCACCACCAAAATATGCGCGGAATCGGTCATAGGGCTCTCCTTGAGGGACGTGTACTGCAAGACATAGTACTAGGCTGCCGTCAGCTCACTGCCACGAAGTTCGACATCTGCTGTAGGAATGGGATATTGGCGGCGGCCCAAGGGAATCCCCACTGGAACAGCGCCGCGGCGGCTGCGAACAACAGCAGAGCCAGCAGCAGCCATCGAATCGGTGCCACGCCGGGCTGCAGACGCAACAGTCCGCCATAGATGCTGGCATCCGGTCGGCGACGCTCACCCGCGCGAATCTCGCGCAGCACCGGCCAGCGCCATGCCACCGCAGCGGCGATGAACAGAACCAGCCACACTACCAGCGCGCCGAATACCACCTTGTCCAGCGAGCCAATGCGGGAAGCGATCGAGGGAGTTTCAGTGGTGGAGAACTTCACTGCACCGGACGAATCAGTAGTAGCCAGCTCTTTGGGCACGCCATCAGACACTTTGGCCCAGTACGCCAACTCACCATAGCTGATCCATCGATGGGTGGGGGTGGAGTATTTCGGCTCACAGGTGGTCAGTGTGATCATGCGTTTGGTGGGATTGGCAGTGGAGTCTTCCGGATTGGGGGCGATCACATACATGTCCGTGGGCAGCACAATCTCGTACCGGGTGTAGTGGTAGACGTACCAGTAATCCTTGGTACGAACGATGATGGGATCGCCTTCCTGCAACTTGTCCACATCGCCCAACGGCTGCCCGTAGCCGTTGCGGTGGCCGGCGACGGCGAAGTTGCCGACCTGCCCCGGCATCTGGGTGGTGTCGTAATGGCCCAGACCGTGGCGATTGAGCTGCTCGAGCGTGGTGCCTTCCACGATGTTGCGGTGCCATTGGGAGCCGAAGCGCGGAATGTAGATCTGCGCAATCAAGTCGCCATATTTCGCGTCTTTCGGCTGTACCGGCGCATCGCCCTCCTGAGCTTTGGCGATGGTGACCGTTCCCCCGTTGTTGCTGGGGTCGCTCCAGTCGACGGACTGGATGGTTTCGTTCTGGGCTCGCTCCGCCTCGACACCGGTCCACCACATCTGCCAGACGATGTACAGGGCGCAAATCACGGCAGCGGTAATCAGCAGTTCGGCGCAGATGCCGAGTGCTTGCCAGACCAGGCTCCGCTGGGGCGAAGACGCGCCGCGTACTGCGGTACGACGGGACCTTGCCCTGCTGGCATTGGCCGGGTCTGCCACCATTCGTGCGGCATCGTCCTCGGGGAAGGGTTGCACGTCCGACACGGACGCGAGATCAATGGGCGCCGGTGCGCAGCTGTCGTGCCTGCCGTGTCTCATTGCTGAGTCTGCTCCTCATCTGTGGTCTTTGATGTATCGACCGTGGCATATTTCAACTGCTGCAGCAAGGCGGCGGTAGCGGGGAACTGAAGGTCCTCGGCATTCTCCACCTTGTAGCCAATGCCAAACGCGGTCACATATTGCTTAAGAATGGTAATGGCTTCGGAGTCGTTCAACGCTGCGCGAAGTCTTTGCGGGTCGCCAATAGCGGAAATGGTGAACGGCGGCGAGTATTTCTTACCGTGCAACGACAGCACGTTGCCAGAACAGATGACCGCCGAATTGAACAGCACCCGCTGATCCATAATCATCAGCGCATCGGCACCGCCGGCCCACAAGGCATTCACCACCGATTCGACATCCTGCTGGTGAATCACGTAATCGTTGATATTGGCGGTCGTGCCATTGTTGTTGACGGCGTTCTCCCATAACGGAGAATCATCCAGCGTTACCGTTACGCCGCTGCCGCTGAGCGCGGGCAGCATCAGGCTGGAATCCACATTGCTGGAGTCCTTGCCCTGACGCCGCGTGGCACCGCTGCCATCGGCTTTGAGCGCGTCCGTGAGATTGGCGACTTGTTCGGTCAGGTCGCTGACGTCCTGTTGGAGTTGGTTGGCCTCGTCCACGCCCTGCTCCACCAGACCGGCCGTATCGCTGGTGACGTCAGCCGTACGATTGACCCTCACGTTGGTGCTCAGCAGAAAACCGGTCAGGGCGACGACGACGAACACCGCGACACCACCCCATAGGGAGCGCCGTGCGCCATGCTTGCCGATATGCCTGGCCATGAATTTCCCGTCTTCCTGCCGACTCTGGTCGCCGCTTTCGAGTGTAGCCACTATTATGACTTTTAGCCTATTGAATGGAGACTATGCTGATGGCTGACGAAGAGCTGCACGAGACCGACTCGAACAACCAGAAGGACTGGCAGAGCGAGACCTCATCCAGCACCGCTGCTGACGAGACCGCCAACAAAGACACCGAGCAGAACGCAGAGAACGCTTCTGCCGAGGAAGACGCGGCTTACGGCGTGAATATGGAGCAGGTGCAGGCCGTGCTCAACGCCACTGCCGATAAGGCCACGCTGACCCCGCAGATGCAGCGCATGATGAACCGTCAAGCGGAGAACACCAAGCGTGTTGAAGAAACCATTAAGGGCACCAAGTCGAACCCGCGTTGGTTCGTGCCGCTGTTCTGCGCGTTTATGATCATCGGCCTGATTTGGTGCGTGGTGTACTACCTCTCCCCGTCTGGCTCCTGGCCGATTCCGAACATCGGCGCGTGGAACCTGGGCATCGGCTTCGCCCTGATCATGATCGGATTCCTGATGACGATGGGATGGCGCTGAGTTCCGACTCGTTGCGCTTATCTATCGGTAGATCGTTTTTCTATCGTTAGGTTGTTCTTAGTTCTTATACGAAAGGCCGACCTCCCGTATGCGGAGGTCGGCCTTTTTCGTGCCTTAGCCTGTTCATCCACAGCTATCCACCACTTATCCACGACTTATCCACGACGTTATCCACAGCCTGTGGATGAATTACACCCATGTGGTTTTCCACCGAATGTGGAAAACCATGTGGATAAGTGGTGGATAAGCGGCGTTTCTCGGTGTATATCTCGTGCATAACTTTGGCTTGGCATACATCGCCACAGCGAGGGAACAGTTATACACCCGAGTTATCCACTGCAACAAACCCAGTAATACCGCGGTATTCCTAACTTATCCCCATAAGTTATCCACAGTCTTATGCACTTTTCTACACACTTGTGCACAAGTCACCATTGTGGATAACTCGTTATCGTGGATAACTCGTCATTGTGCGTATCTCATTACTGTGGATATCTTCATACGGCACACACCCACTCGCCGAACGACGATATCCACATCGCCAATATCCACATCGCCGCTTTCCGCACATACACTGATGCCGGGCACTGCATGTTCCGCAATACCCGGCATCAATCGTTTTTTACAGCCATATCAAGCCATATCAGTGCAGGGAGCCGAAACTCATCCACCCATAAGGATTGGCCATATTGCACAACAGAATCAACGCAATGACCAGCACCACCATGACCCAGCCGTACACTTGCATGCGCCATTTCAGGCTTTTACCGCGCCACGCCGGCACACCACCCACCAGCAGCCATGTGAGTATTCCACCCACTACAAAGCCGCCGACATGCGCCTGCCACGCCACGCCACCGACCACGAACGGCAAGGCGAAGTTCACCGCCATCCAGATCAACATGGAGCGGATATCGGCGCCGATACGGCGATATACCACCAGCAATGATGCAAACAGGCCAAATAAGGCTCCAGAAGCCCCATAGGCTGCCATCTGCCAGCCGATGCCTCCCGGAGCCACCGCAGCCCACACCATAAGTCCCAGAGAGCCGCCAAGGCCGGAAATCACATACAGTCCCAAGAACCGCCAGTGGCCGATCATTCGTTCCAGCACTGGGCCCACGGAATACAGGGCAATCATGTTGAACAGGATATGCAATAGCGAGTTCGGCGCATGCAGGAACATCGAAGTGATGAGCGTCCACGGCTCAGCCACCAGTCTGACCGGAGCCGCCATGCCGAGGTACATCAACCAAGTCCTCAGGCCCGGGGCAATAAATCCCAGCAATACCTCCAGTAGCCACACTGCCACGCACGCAACAATCAGCGCCCAGGTCATCACCGGACCACCGCGCTCCCACTGGTCTCGAATCTCCCGCTGTGTAGGAATATGCATGCAGTCCACTGTATCGAAGGTCTCGGATGCGTTCCACGCGCCGCGAAGATGCTGAGCCGACCGAGGGCATGCGGGCGTGGATGAATCGCCCACGAATGTCATTCCACCCAATCGTCACAAACAGCGGCCTAGAATAGGGAGCAGAGTCGGTCTGAATGGGCATACCGACCAGACGATCCCTAGGGAAAGGAGCCGTCATGGAGAACAAGTCTTCTAACGGTTGGAAGTTCTTCGCGCTGCTGTTCGGCGGATTGCTCGCCGCGCTTGTTGGTTTGTACATCTACAAGCAGCAGAACCCAGATTACGATCCGTGGGAGGAGCCGTGGGAGAACAGCTCCTCGCCGGTCGACCTGGGTCTGAACAAGGCCGAGGATGAGGCCGATGGCGAGGCGGAAGCCGCCCCGGCCGAAGCCTGATAGGGCGGTCTTTCAACGCAAGAAGCCCCGCAACCGATGGATGTCGGTTGCGGGGCTTCTTATGTTCTGGTTCCCCTCCCTGAGGGGAGCCGGCGCGCTGCTCCGGCGGCCGTCAGGCCAGAGGAGCAGTGTGCCAGATACGTTCCAAATAGTCTTCCATGGAGCGGTCGGAGCTGAAGTAGCCGGAGTTGGCCACGTTGAGCAGGGCCTTGCGGTTCCATTCGAGCTCATCGGCGTAGAGGGCCTCGATCTCGGACTGGATGCCCATGTAGGCGGAGAAGTCGGCCAGGGTCATGAACCAGTCCTTGGTCAGCCAGTCGGCCACGAGCGGGGAGTAGGCGTTGCGGTCGCCGTTGGAGAAGGTGCCGTCGGCCACCAGATCGATGGCCTGCTTCAGGCGCGGATCGGCCTCGTAGTAGGAGGCGGGATCGTAGCCCTCGGCGTACTTCTTCTCGACCTCGTCGACGGTCATGCCGAACAGGAAGAAGTTCTCGGCGCCGACGCGCTCACGGATCTCGACGTTCGCGCCGTCCAGCGTACCCACGGTCAGGGCGCCGTTCAGAGCGAACTTCATGTTGCCGGTACCGGAAGCTTCCTTGCCGGCCTGGGAGATCTGCTCGTCAAGCTCGGTGGCCGGGATGAGGTTCTGAGCCATCTCGACGTTGTAGTTCGGCAGCATGTGGACGGCGAGCTTGCCCTTGACGGCCGGATCGCTGCTGATCACGCGGGAAACGTTGTTGATCAGCTCGATGGTCATCTTGGCCAGGTAGTAGCCCGGAGCGGCCTTGGCACCGAAGAACACGGTGCGCGGAGTGATGTCCTCGGCCTTGACCTTGCCGGACTTGATGTCGGCGTAGTTGGAGATCACGGCGAGAATCTTCAGAGACTGGCGCTTGTACTCGTGCAGACGCTTGACCATGGTGTTGAACAGGGTGTTCTCGTCGATATCGATGCCGTAGTGGTCCTTGGCGAAGCCCACGAATGCGTGCTTGTTGGCCTTCTTGACGGCGGCGAACTTCTTGACGAATTCATCGTCCTTGGCCAGCGGCTCGAGACCCTTGAGCAGTTCCAGATCGGCGACCCACTTGTCGGTGCCCAGGCCCTCGGTGATGAGGTCGGACAGGCGCGGGTTGGCGAGCCTGATGAAGCGACGCGGGGTCACGCCGTTGGTCACGTTGGTGAACTTGTCCGGGTAGACGTCGGAGAAGTTCTTGAGGGTGACGTCCTTCAGCAGCTGGGAGTGCAGCTCGGCCACGCCGTTGACGTGGGAGCCGCCGTAGGTGGCCAGGTAGGCCATGCGCACGGCGTCGCCAGTGTAGATGGCCATGTCCTTGATGGTGTCCTTGTCGACGCCCTTGGCCGCAAGCTCGGCCTCGAACTGCTCGTTGATCTTCTCGATGATCTCGAGGTGACGCGGCAGTAGCTCGCCGATCAGGCTGGCCGGCCAGACCTCAAGGGCCTCCGGCAGCAGGGTGTGGCAGGTGTAGTTGAAGGTCTTGGTGGTGATGGACCACGCGGTATCCCAGTCGTAGCCGTACTCATCGATGAGGATGCGCATGAGCTCGGGGATGCCGATCACCGGGTGGGTGTCGTTGAGCTGGAAGACGATCTTGTTCGGGAAGGTCGTCAGGTCCGGCTTGTCCTGGCCCGGGTAGAAGACGCGGATGGCGTCGTGCAGGGATGCGGAGACGAAGAAGTACTGCTGCTCGAGGCGCAGTTCCTTACCGACCTTGGTGGAGTCTTCCGGGTAGAGAATCTTGGAGATGTTCTCGGCCTTGACCTGCGGGGCCACGGCGTCCATGTACTCGGAGCGGTTGAAGGCGAGCAGATCGAACTCGTCGTAGCTCTTGGCGGTCCACAGGCGCAGGGTGTTCACGCGGCCGGACTTGTAGCCGGGAACCATGTAGTCCACCGGCACGGCGCGCACGGACCAGGCCGGTTCCCAGGTCTTGGTGCCGTCGGCGTTTTCGACGACCTTGCCACCGAAGGAGACCTTCTGATCACGGTTGTAGTCGGTGTGGCCCCACGGCTCTTCGTTGGCCAGCCAGTAATCCGGGGTCTCAACCTGCTTGCCGTTCTCGTCGAACTTCTGCTTGAAGATGCCGTACTTGTACTGGATGCCGTAGCCGAAGGCCGGCACGCCGAGGGAGGCGAGGGAGTCGATGAAGCAGGCGGCCAGACGGCCGAGGCCGCCGTTGCCGAGGCCCGGCTCGTATTCGGCGTCCACGATGTCCTTCGGCTTGAAGCCAAGGGCTTCCACAGCCTTGTCGAACTGGTCGGTCAGGCCAGCGTTCAGCAGTGCGTTCTCCAGCTGCTTGCCCATCAAGAACTCGGCGGACAGGTAGCCGACGGCCTTGGTGTTGCCGTTGACGGTGTCGGCCTGGGTCTTGAACCAGGAGTCGGCAAGGTGGTTGCGCACGGCTTTGGACGCGGCGACATACACGTCAGCAGGGGTGGCCTGCTCGGCGGTGACGTTTTGAGTGTATTTCAGTTGTTCACGAATCTCGTCGGCGAATTGTTCCGCCGTGACGGGAGACTTCGGTGCGGTGATTTCGGTCATTCTGACTTTCCTTCCGGGATAAGTGCCCGTAATTATTATGCCGCGCGATAGGTATCGTCTCACAAACGTAAGCATGAACTCTCCGTAACGACGATGGCGGAGCGCTCTTGCATACGTTCTCATTGAGAAGCGTATCACATGTCTCACAGTTCCGCATCACACCGTATGCCATCGTTTGCATTACGGAAGATCTTCCGGATCCGGTGCCATGATGGAGCATATGGCAGTAATTCTCGAAAAAGACTTGAAACGAGGGCACGACGCACTGGTGCAATGGCGTGCTGCAGCCCTGGAACTGGCCGACAACACGCCACATCGCCTGACCGCCTCCCCCATTCTGCCGCGCCCGGTATGGGCGATGGCTGTGCGCTACTCGCTGTTCCTGCTGGAGCGGCGCGCGCCCGGCCCCGGCGTGGAGGTGCGCGTTGCGCCGTGGGGCGCGGTCAAGATTCTGGACGGACCGGAATCGGACCCGCACAATCTGACCCCACCGGACGTCATCGAATTGGAGCCGGAAGTCTGGCTGCGACTGGCCTGCGGCATCACCACGTGGGCAGAGGAAAAGGACGCCGGCCACATCAGCGCGGTCGGCGAGCGCGACGACCTAAGCGACCTGCTGCCGCTGTAATCGCCGCCGCAGGCCGCCCATCAGAACTGGGCGATACCCCAGCGCTGGATATGCTCGGCCCAGTGGTCCGGCGTGGGCAGGGTGACGAGGCTGCGCATCGTCAGCGCATAGAGGGCGGCGGCCACCAGCACGGCGGCCAGAATCAGGCAGGTCGGCCCGTAGCCGATGGTCTGCATACCCCAGCCGGCGAGTGCCACGGCCACGCCATAGGCACCGTACTGCAACACCATGCTGCCCGCTCCAACGCGGCCGAGCTTGTCCTTGCCCACCAAGGTATTGCTGAGGCCTCCAAGCACCGCGTTGCCCGCGGGCAATGCCAGTACCGAGCAGGCCACAAATATGGCCTTGCCAACCATGGAGGGCACCAACGCGGCACCGGTGAATCCTACAGCCAGCAAGACGAACATCACGCCCACCAGTACGCCGCCGGGCACACGGTTGACCAGTTGCGAGGCCATCAGTGCGCCCAGCAACATGCCAACGGCGGAGGCGGCGTTGATGGATCCGGCGGATATCAGCTGGCTGCCACCTTGGGAGATGTCCAGCGCGGTCAGCAGTAGGAAGGCATTGCTGGCACCGGTCACCATGGCCGCTGCGATGATGAGATGGCGTTGGAACCGGTCGCGCAGCAGCCAGATCATGCCGTCCAGTGCGTCGCGCCAGCGTGGGGCGGAGTCATCGGCATCATCGGCGTCCGAGACGGCCCCGACCTCCGAACCGGTATCAACATTGCCCGGACGGCCGCTATCGCTCACAGTCGCACGTTTCCAATAGCGGCGGATACGCCATGCGGACACCATGCCCAGCACGCTCAGCACCGCGCTGGTCAGGAACGGCACCGCATGTCCCACGGTCATCAGCAGACCGCCCAACGGCCCGCCTGCCAGCGTGACCGTCGAATCCCTGGCGTCGTTCAGCGCCATCGCGTGCGGCAGCTGCTCATCCGGCACCATGCCACGCAGCATGGCATTCGACGTATTCTCCAACAGGCCATCGCGCACCGAAAACAGCACGACGATACACAGCAGCGCGATCGGAAGCACGTGGGCATACGGTCCGCCGAATGCCGGAGCGTTTGCCCCGTTAACCCCATGGCCGCTCGTCTTCGGCGCATTGCCGAACAGCATCACCGCTGCCGCCGCCACCGCCGAGAGCACCACACCGGACGCACCCCAGATCAGCATGAGCGTACGGCGATCATACCGGTCCTGAATCACGCCGCCGGCAAGGCCCAGCACCGTCTGCACCACCACGCAGATGCTTTCCGTCGTGGTGGCGGCGGCAGAAGATCCTGTCGTGGCGAGCATCATCAGCGGCACCGCGAACGCGATCAGACTGGCACCGACCGCACCGGACGTGTCCGCAGCCAGCCACCATCCGTAATCAGTTCCCCGCCATAATTCCGTATCACTTGCCATCGTTGCCCTCCCTGGGATTGGTCCTTATGGACGCCACCATAGGGAGCCGCCGCCGAGCCGAACACCCGCAATCCTCGGTTATGGGGACATGGCTGCGGTCGTCGTCCTCATTTGTGAGGACAGGGCACAATCAGCGCCGGACGCCGGACATCGCAGCTTCTGCCCCATCAGCCCCGCACGCACGGGATACGCACGTAAATCATCCACGTGCCATCATCCGAACGGGTGGTCAATTCACCGCCCAACTCCTGCACACGGGTGCGATGCATGGCCAGCCCACGCCCCGACAGCTCCTGCGCGGACAGGCCACTCTGCGCGTCGGCATCGTCACGGATATCGTTGGTCTCACGAATCTCAATCCATTCGGGAGACAGCGTGACGAACAGCAGATAGGAATCATCTCCCGCCGGTGCATGGCGGCGGATATTCGTGCCGATCTCCGTCATCAGCGACAGCGCCTCGGCCGCCGCCTCGGGGTCCACGACCATGGCGATGCCGTTGACCGCGGCCGTCCCCCGATAGCCCTGCGCCTCCAGAAACTCCTCGGTATCGGTGATCTGCGCCTTCACACGCGTGACGAAGGACTGCGGCATGCCCGCTGTGGATTGCGTACGGTCATCGCCACCGGCGTTCTCGGGCACGGCATTGTCAACCACCTCATTCGCAATCGCTGGACAGCTCCCGGTGCCTACCGGGTCACGAGCCAGGGCGGATTCTTTCGTCGGCGAATCAACCTGCCCTGATTCTGCAGTCGCCACCTCAGATGTCCCGGTGCCACCGACCGGCAAGGACTCGTCCCGGAAGCCGGCGTCCATTCCGCTCTGCTCGGTCAGAAAATCGATGATGCCATGCACTTCCGCAAAGGCACGTTGGCTGCGATCCAGCACGCGCTGCCAGTCGCCACCATCGATGCCGGCTGGCGCGGCCAGATTATTCCGGGCGATGGTCGAGATATACGTCAGATCGTTGGACAGCGTGTCGTGCAGTTCGATCGCGAGCTGGTTGCCGTGGCGCAGATCGGCCAGCGCCGATTCCATCTGCTCGTTTTCGTTCTCCTGATTCACCACGCGCTTGCGCCAGCGCAACGCAATGCCCAGTAATACCAGCAGCACGCTTGCCGTCAGCGCCGCCGACGCCGTAACCAGCCACGACCCGGTCACCGCATAGACGATGGCCGCCACCGCAAGCACACCGATCGGGCCGAACATCGCCAGCGGATGCTTGAGTTCTATATCGATATCAATCTGATGATGCTTCTTGCCGTCGGCGTGACTATACGAATACGACGAATGCTGCGAAATGATAATCGGACGTTTCACCGGGCCGCTCCCCTTATGCGTCTTGCGCTTCTTCTACCGTGCCCCCCACACACCCGTCGGTGCCTTCATCAGTGCAGGTTCATGCGAATCCATGCGCCGATAAGTTCCTTGAGATTGCCGGCGCCGAGCTTGTCGGCCGCACGCATCAAATGCGTGCGCACGGTGGTTTCGGTGATGGACAGTTCGGCGGCGATCTGCGGCATGGTCCGGCCGCGGGACCACAGTTCCGCAACCTCCATCTCACGCGCGCTCAACCGGTTGTCCTTCTCGGCCTTGATGCGCGCGGACGCAATGGCCGCGGTCTCGAACCGCACGTCGCCACCATCGCCCCATGTTTTGCCGGCCTGTACCTGACGAATCGCCACGGCCTGCAACCGCACATCATCGTTCTTGCTCATGATGCCTTGCGCGCCGGCCCGGGCCATCTCTTTGGCATGTCGGCCCACAATCGAGGCGGTAATGGCCAGTATCGCCGTGGTCGCGTTTTCCCTGCGGATTGCACGCACCACATCCGGGCCGTTGATGTCGTTCATCGCGATATCGGCCAATAGCACAGCAGGCGGGCGTTTGGTGGCCGTGCACAGCTGAATGGCTTTGCTGCCCTCGCTCACCGGCGGCAACAATTCGAAGTCGGGCAGGGCCTTCGACAAAATCGACTGTAATGCCATCAAGGCCATGCGGTCGTTGTCCATGATGAGCATGGTGGGCTTCGATCCATCCCGCCCGCTGATATCCGACATATGCCTACGTGCGCTCAGCTCTTCTTCGGCTTCAGCGCTGAGGGCATGGGCATCGGAACCGGCTTGCGCGGGGCCGGCTTCGGCTTGGGCGCAGCCGGCGCGGAGGCCGGGAACTCGCTGCTGGTCGCCTTTGCGGCGGCTTCGGCTGCCCACTTGGCGTACTCGTCGAGGTCGTCCTCCTGCGCGGCGGGCGAGACCTTGGCGGCGTCGGCGTCAGCAGCAGAATCCACATCCTTGTCCGCATACTGATCATCAATATCGGCGAACGGGTCAGGAGAGCCCGTTCCCGGCTCCTGCTCGCTCAGCTCTTTTGCCAGCTCATCGTAATCGGTATCGGTGGTCAGGTACTTGAGCTTTCGGGCAATTTTCTGCTGTTTTGCTTTTTGACGTCCGCGGCCCATCTGACCCCCTGCGATTACTGTGCTGTTCGATTCATCAACAATAGAGAGTACCACTAATAGTGGCTTGTTCGTTGTCGGCTCACACTTTTACCATAAAAAGCGTTTATCTGAGCCCTATTTAAAGGATTTTCGCATGACCGACGAGCAGCAACTGACAGCGGCAGGCAATGAGATAAGCGCGAGCTTCCTCGCGGCCAAAAAGCGTTCGGACGAAACGCTCGCCAAGCTGGAGGCCAAGCCGTCGTCCTTCACCATGTTGACCGGCGACCGTCCGACCGGCCGGCTGCACCTCGGCCACTACTTCGGCTCGATCCGTGAGCGTGTCGCCATGCAGGAGCGCGGCGTCAACACGAACATCATCATCGCCGACTACCAGGTGATCACCGACCGCGACACCACCGAGCACATCCAAGACAACGTGCTGAACCTGGTGCTCGACTACATGGCCGCCGGCATCGATCCGAACAAGACCATGATGTTCACCCACTCCGCCGTGCCGGCCGAGAACCAGCTGCTGCTGCCGTTCCTGTCCCTGGTCACCGAGGCTGAGCTGCACCGCAACCCGACCGTGAAGTCCGAGATGGAGGCGTCCGGCCACGCGCTGACCGGTCTGCTGCTCACCTACCCGGTGCATCAGGCGTGCGACATCCTCTTCTGCAAGGCCAACGTCGTGCCAATCGGTAAGGACAACCTGCCGCACGTGGAAATCACGCGCACCATCGCCCGCCGTTTCAACGAGCGTTACGCCAAGAAGAACCCAGTGTTCCCGGAGCCGGCCGCCATTCTGTCTGAGGCACCGGAGATTCCGGGTCTCGACGGCCGCAAGATGAGCAAGTCGTACGGCAACTCCATCATGCTGGGCGCCACCGCCGAGGAGACCGCCAAGCTTATCAAGAAGAGCCCGACCGATTCCGAGCGCCGCATCACCTTCGACCCGGTTGTCCGCCCGCAGGTCTCCGCCCTGCTGACCACCGCCGGTCTGGTGACCGGCCGCGACCCGAAGGACATCGCCGAGGAGATCGGTGATTCCGGCGCCGGCGCACTCAAGGCATACGTCATCGAATCAGTCAACGAGTTCCTGGCCCCGCACCGCGAGCGCCGCGCCGAGCTGGCCAAGGACATGGATTACGTGCGCGACGTGCTCGCCGAAGGCAACAGAAAGGCCAACGCCATCGCCAACGAGACGCTTGACCAGGTGCGCGACGCCATGGGCATGCGCTACTAAAGCTCCAGAAACGCCATAATCACGCTTTAAACAGCGTTTCAGCATCAGCAAAGGCCGGATTGCGTATTGTGCAATCCGGCCTTTAAAAACTCATCAAGCAAGATCAGGAGCGTATGCGACAAACAAGTCAGCAAGCTGCTGCTTTGTACCGAGAAGCCACAACGGCTTAGCAACAGTACGGTTAACCCGCGATGCAGGCAAAAAACGACTCATCTCCCGAACGAATTTATCCGAATCGAATGCATTCGCGATCTTCTCCTGCACAAGTGGATAACGTTCCATGTATTTGTTTATCTCGCCATAGTCCGAAGCCTTCTGTTTTCTGAGGTCCTGAACTTTGTTCTGCTGAACACCCGGCTGCTTGGACAGCCACGCGAGATCCCATAAATCTCGGTATCTCACATGGTCCGAGCAAACGAAAGATTCGATCTTATCCGCAAGAATCTCCTCTTTACTTTCCACGACCAGCATGATATCGGCATAGTCACCCAACCCCTCATAATTTACCTTCAGAGGGCGAATGACCGGATCGTGCGCATCGATTGACGCAACCTCGATTTTGATACGCTGCCGCGGAACGTCCTTGTACTGGGGCGTCGTGTCCACAATGACAGTCCACGCACTGACCAGAGATTCCGCCTGACGAGGTTCCTTCACATTGATGGAGACGTGATAGCGATCGCCCACCGCATGCTCAACGCAATCCTTAAGCGTGTCCAATCCTTTTCTGTCGAAGTCACGACCGCCAGAAAAATCGAGATCCTCGCTGTAGCGTTCTGCGCCATAGCACAGACGGAGGCTCGTGCCGCCTTGGAATACGAGACGGTCAAGTAATCCACCTTCGTCCATCGCATTGAGGATTTCGTAATGCAGAAGCTCCTTCTCAATGGTCATGACCATGCCGGAACTATTCTGCTCCTGCGCGAGGCGAATCGCATACTGGTGCAACTCGTCAATGTCACTCATAGGTTTCCTCCATTAGCTCATAATCCACAAGATCAAGATTACGGCGGGTGGCTTTGAGATCACGAAGCGCGAGCTGCTTCGACGCCAGCGGAACGCCACGCCCTTCAGGGTGCAACAGTTCGGGAATGGTCTGCGTAATTGGCCGTGCCGTATGCGTAAACTCGATCGCACCGTACGGAGTCTGATATTCGCCAGAACGACCTGTGGTCATGTAAGTACGCCGATCCACTGGAATCTGACTGATCACGCCATAAGCGCTGAGCATACTTTCCAAAGACTCGTAAGTAGCGTATCCGCGTCGAAGATTACGTGCAATCAGATCAATGGTGGCATCACTGAAATTGCGGGTCAGCCCGTACACATACACGCCGCGCGCCGCTCGTACGAGGATTTCCGACTTGACCAATCGAGACAACGAATCATCGAACGTTTCCTTGGGTTCGTCGCGGAACAGTTTACGCAAATCTCGTTTGAGATACACATATTTGCCATGCAGATCCCACTGGTTCAATACTTTGACTGCCTCACTTTGCTTCATACTTTATAAGTATACGTGAATAGTGTGTAAAGTCACTATTCACGTATAGTGAGGTCTTGCAACGGCAATGAGAATTCAGCATCAACAAAGGCCGGATTGCGTATTGTGCAATCCGGCCTTTGTCGCGTCTGAGTGGCATGTGCCACATTATGTTTGATTAGATTTGCGCGCGCTTTTCGCCGGAAGCGATTTCCGCTGCGACCAAATCGTCATCCACCTTGCGGTCATCGGGATCATCAAGATAATGATCGAACTCGTGCAGCACTTCAGTATCGGGAGCCGGAGTCAGCAGTGACACCACCACAATGAACAGCAGTGAGATGAGGAACGCCGGCAACAGTTCGTAGATGGCGAAGACACCTCCGAGCGGTTTGACGAAGTTGTGCCAGACGAGCACAGCCGCCGTGCCGGACAGCATGCCCGTGACCGCACCGTACTTGTTGGTGCGGCGCCAATACAGCGAGGCGAGCATCAGCGGGCCGAAGGAGGCGCCAAGACCGGCCCACGCATATGAGACCACCTGGAAAATCGACGAATTCTGGTCGAACGCAACCACAATGCCGAAAATGAACATGACCAGCAGCGTGATGCGCGCCACCATCATCACCTGACGGTCGGTGGCCTTGCGATGCAGCAATCCGCGGAAAATATTCTCGCTGACCGCGGAAGCGCCGATAATCAGGTATGACGATGACGAACTCATGGACGCGGCGAAAATGCCCGACACCACGATGCCACACATAAAGCTCGGCAGCAGAGCCTGCGACACCACGATGAAGATGTTCTCCGCCGCGGATTGCGTGACGAACTGCGTCGGCATCATGGCACGCCCGACCAGCCCGATGCACACGCCGCACGCCAGCGAAATCACGCACCACGTGGTGGCGATGATACGGGACTTCCTGATTTCCTCAGAACTGCGGATGGACAGGAACCTTACAAGCACCTGCGGCATGCCGAAATAGCCCAGACCCCACGCGAGCATCGAGATGATGGTGATGATGCCGTAGTCGGCGGGCGCGCCGAACATGGCCCGCCCGGCCTTGATGGCCTGTTCGCCGGCGTCGTTGAGAATCGGCGTGGCCACATGCGTGCCGTCGAGAAAACCCGGGATGCCCTTGAGGAAGGCGACGGTGTGGTCGATGCCGCCGGCGGACGCCACGGAGCCTACGAACACCACCGCCAGCGCGAAGAACATGAGCAGACCCTGGATGAAGTCGGTCACGACCACGGACAGGTAGCCGCCGATGATGGTGTAGGCGAACACGATGGCCGCGCCGATCACCATGGTCAGGTGGTAGTCCCAGCCGAACAGCGTGGCGAACAGTTTGCCGACGGTCACGAAGCAGCTGCCCACGTACACGCAGAAGAATACGAGGATGATGAGCGCCGCGATGGTGGAGACGATATTGCGATCGTCATGGAAGCGTTTCGAGAAGAAATCCGGAATGGTGATCGCGTCACCGGCAACCACCGAATAGCGGCGCAGCCGGCGCGCGACGAGTTTCCAGTTGAGGTACGTGCCGAGCGCTAGGCCGATCGCGGTCCACATCGGGTCGGCCGCGCCGGTGAAGTAGGCGACACCGGGCAGGCCCATGAGCAGCCAGCCGCTCATGTCGGAGGCTTCCGCGCTCAATGCCGTCAACCATGGTCCGACGCCGCGGCCGCCCGCGAAGTACTGTTTGGTGGAGGAGTTGGACCTCCTGGAGTAGACGAAGCCGATGGTCAGCATGGCCACGAAGTAGATGCCCATCGCCATGAGCACCCAGATGTCTTTGGAAACCACGTAATCCCTTTCCTCATGTTCTCGCGTATCACTGAGCTCTGATGCCCGACACCGAACATATCGACAGCCATGCGCGTCACGGGGCAAGCACAGCATCACCATAACCGGAATGGCCGAACAAATACGCGGATATCCCATGAAAGGAGAGCATCAATCTGACGTATATGGAGATTTCAGGCAAGACAACGCAAACGTTTAGGCATGAAGATCGATTTCGGCCCATGAGGAACTCACAGGAATACGACGAACCCGCTTCGAAGCAAGTACAATCACCGCCGCAACGAAAAGAACCATGACAAACAACCTAATCGTAGCAATGAAGCCCAAATGCGTAACTGCATACCCAGCTGCAGAGCCACTGGACATGGACAACAGTTGGACTCCCACAGACATCACTGATTTAACCCTTCCTTGTAACTCATCAGGAGTCTTAGAGAACACAAAACCCATAATCATCGCGTTATACAAGGGGAAAGGGAGTCCAATTATTATCGAGCAAAGTACAATCGCATAATAAGAATCCGTGAAACATAGCGGGATATATGCGACAGCCGAAATGATTCCGGTAGCGCATATGCATAAGCCTGCTGGCATTCTGTCTCCATAATGCCCCGAGAAGAACGATCCGGCAAGCAATCCAACGCAAGTTGCAGGTCCCACTAAGCCGAGCAGCACCGGATTGATCCCCTTGCCAACCAAGGACAGTTCTATGCTGTATTGCGCGCTGTTCATCCCGAAATTCACCAATGCTGTGGTGATTATAAAAATCAGCATGAGTCTACTGGTAAGAACAAAACGCCACCCATCAACAAAGTCAGTACAGAATGACGCAATAGCCCCTTTCCCAATGTGTTCATCCTCAGAGGATAATTTGCTTCTCATGGTCAATTTTTTACTGATCCGTATCTGGGAAGCAGAAATTCCAGCAATCATATACAGAATTGCCGAAACAATAAATGGCATCCATGCGCCAAATGAATACAGCATTCCGCCAACGGGGTTGCCAATCATGGTGATGGTCGCATCTCTGCCCTCATTGACGCTTCTCGCCTTCGGATATTCGCGGATATCGATAATGGACCGCAACATCGCATCAGTCGCCCCACCCAAACAGCCCGTAAACAATGACGAAGTAAGCATAATGGCAAGGAACACGGAGAACGTCAGCGACCCGGAAAGCAGCAATATCCCCGTGGTCCCCCATAATAGAACACCGGTTATGCAATTGGCTATAACCAAATGCTTGCGATCATGACGATCAACGACCGTACCGCCTAATACATTTGCAAGCTGCCGCACGATACCGGTTAATGTAGGTACCCATCCGGCCGCAATCAGGGAGCCGGATATCTTATAGGCTACAAGCGATACGCCGAAGCCCTGCATCGCGGCACCTATAGCACTGGCCGTGTCCGAAGTGAACCATGACGGATATCCCGGCGTTCTCCACAGATTAGTTGACATCTTTCACCCATCCTCCCCATCATTGGCCTCGTTCTCGGCCAACATTCAATCTTCATCGTCAATTTCACATCCGCTGAAAACTTTGCCTGTCAACGCCATAGAACTTATCGGAATCACGGAATCCACGGAAAAGCCTGCATGACAATCTGCACTTTCCGCATATTATGTCTGGCTGTATTCCGCTGCTCCCCGGATGAATGTTGCTGCCATTTTTGAGCCACCGCATCCAATTCCAGACACATTTGCTCTGTCTCTTCGGGGGTCAAATCAAATGTGCGATCTTCACATAGACCCACTTCTCTCCACTCCTGAGGAAGGTCATTGACAGAGTCCAAATATCGCTCATACAACGACTCATAAGTCACGGCAACGGATTGGAAATAAGTATATTCCGCATCACTTATACGCCCATCATCACGAGGAGCAGGACGCATAGAACGATGATTGGCTTTCCACCAGCTTTTTCGTTTATCACCATCTGCAGAATCTGTCTTCTCTGCCATACCGGCATCGAAAAGTTTTTTTAAATGAAAACTCACACTGCCCGGAGCCATGCCGGTGACATCGCTAATCATGCCGACGGTCATCGGCCCTTTCACTCTCAGCAAACCCAACACCCTCATCCGCTGAGAATTTGAAATCGCCAGAAGGACGGATTCCCTGGCAATCTCAGTAACTTCTTCGGCTTTCGCCTTGGTGCGATCGATGTTCTGTCCCATAATCACACATCATACAACGATGGTTGCACAATGCGAGTTGTAGATATATTGAGCCATTGAACGGCCGATCAGACCGTCCATTCAATGACTCAACGCACGCCACGCGCGCCAAAACGTCACACGTCGTAGCGCCAGGACTTGTCGGTCACCACGCGGGCCATCGCCAAGCCGATCGGCAGGCAGATGATCACCATGAACGCACGGAACGCCCAGTCCAGCGCATTCATGGTCTGGAAGCTGCCGAGGTACCACATGGCACGATACATATACAGACCGGGCACCATGATCACGATCGACGGCACGGTCAGGCAGATGCGCGGGTAGCCGAGGTGCGGCGGTAGCCAGCCACGTCGCACGGATGAACGCCACGCCGATGCCAGAATGCCCGCCAGAAACGCGCCGATGAAGGTAGCCATCTCGGGTGCCACGTTGAAGTCCTGCAATTCCAAGCGCAGCGTGTCCGTGATCGCACCGATTAGGGCGGCGGTCAGGCACATGCGCTGCGGCGAATTGAACAGCACGGAGAAGCCCCACACGCCGACGAACGCCGCTACGAACCGCAGCAATCCGTTGACCCACGGGTCAAGCCCCAGTGGCTCAAAGCCTTCCGGGTGCAGGTGCACCATCACGGCCACGGCCCAGCCTGCCAGTGTGGCCATCAGGATGATGCACAGCACGTACGCCACGCGCTGGATGCCCGAAGGGAAGTCGATTTTCGCCATGTCGAGTCCGCCGGTGATGAGCGGGAAACCGGGGATCACGAACAGCATGGCGCCGATGTAGGCCGTATCGTGCGAGAGCGCGACTGGGTCGAAAATGCCGATGAGTCGCAAGGTGCCGGTGCAGGCGAGCGCCGCCGCGGCCACGCACACAAAGGTGACGAAGAACTGGTTCAGATGGTATGCAAACAGCCGGCGACGCATCCACTGGCCAAGGCCCGCGCCCACGAACGCACCGACCATGTCGTATGGGCCGCCGCCGAGCAGGAACACGAAGGCCGCGCAGGCCAAGGCGGAGGCCAGACCGGAGAACCACGGCTTGTACAGCGGCTTGCGACGCTCAATCAGATCGAGCCGCTCGTGCGCCTGCCGCACGGTGATACCGCCCTTGGCCTTCTCTTCGTCGGAGCGCTCGTTGAAGTGTTCGGCGTATTCCTTGGGCACGCGATTCTTGCGCTTCGTACTGCTTGCAGCAGGGCTTTCGGCGGTTGCGCCGTTCGCCGCCGCGCCCTCAGCGCCCGCCTTGGCATTCGCCGCGTTCGCCGATTCAACCGACTCATTGGAGTCACCGGTAAACACTTCGGCATCGTCGTAGGCCTTCTCTTCGGCCGCTTTGTCTTCGACCGGAGTGATTTCCGCGCTGTCCGCCAAAAGTCGGTGGGCTTCTTCATTGTCATCATCCAAGGACTTGGCCACGGAGGTCACGAGTACCTTGGTTTTCAACGCAAGATCCAGCGCCTCGTCCACGCTGCCGTTGGCCGCCTCAGCCTCGGCCTTGGCACGTTCGCGCAGGCGCTTGGCCAGATCAGCAGAATACTGCGAAGCGTCACGTTCGTCCAAATGCTTGACCACGCCATCGGACAGTTGCGAATCGACGTGATACATCGACCCCTTGCCGAGATTCACGGAGAACCAGTCGGCGAAATGTTCCAGCAGCCAGATACGTTCGGTGTTCACGCCGGTGGTCGGCAAATCCACGACTTCGGTGATGCGGTTACGACCATCCGTGCAGGTGGCCTCGATATCCGTCAGGTTCACGTCGGCGCGTACGTGCACGCCCAGCGGGTAGGCGATGCGGTGCATCATTTCACGCACGCGGAAGGAGCCGGTGCCGGCTCCCAAGTCCAGCATGCCGACCCGTACAATCACGCTGGCTTTGGCGGCGATACCGGCGTCCACCACCGGTTTTTCCCAATCGCGTGCAATATCTTCCATGTCCAGCGGAATGGAGTGGGTGTGGAATTTACGTACAGCCGTTGCGCCTTTCGCTTCGGGCGCACTTTTTTTCTTCTGTTCGCTCACATCCTTCATTACTACTCCCTGCCTTCCCCGCCAGCAATCGTAAGGTGCTCAAATCTTCCGCGAATCGGACAGTATCTCATATGCTGTCCGATATTCGGTCTCTATAGGTGGACAACTTGGAGCACTATATGGACTTCGTAACGCAAATAGCGATTTCGCGGGGATACACTATTGCCCACACAACAACCACGTTGAATATGGGCTGTGGGCTCGCAACGACTGGCCTCAACAACTGCGGAGGAGCCGCAGACGACCGGTAGACCGAGCAACCTGTTATTCGGCAAAGGAGGTTATATGGCAACACCTGAAGAACAGATCACTCCCGCTGACGCCGCCATCGTCACTACCGGGACCGGCCGAAAGGGCCCGGAGGAGCATGATCTTCCCGAAAGCCTGAAGTACGACATGGATCTGTGTCTTGAGATCCTGCGTAACGTACTGGGCGAATACAACCCCGAACTGCTGTCTACGTTCGACACCGTGCGTCATTACGCGGTGGAGGCCAGCGCCGAGCATTTCGCCGAGCTGAAGGATCCGAACCCCGACCAGGATGGCCTGAAGGAGGCCGTGAACGTCATCGACAACATGACGCTGCACGACGCCCAGCTGCTGGCCCGCGCGTTCGCCACGTATTTCCATCTGGCAAACCTGTCCGAGGAGAACTACCGCGTTTCCGTGCTCCACGAGCGCGAGAACAACGTGTCCGTTGACCAGGCGGTCGACCCGATCAACGAGCTCACCGTCGCCTACCACCAGCTCATCAATGAGACTGGCCCGGCCAAGGCCAAGGAACTGCTCAACCAGCTCGAATTCCACCCCGTCTTCACGGCGCACCCCACTGAGGCCCGTCGCAAGGCCGTGGAAGGCAAGATTCGCCGCGTTTCCGAATTGCTTGAGGAGTACAAGCGCCTCGGCGGCTCGGATAAGAAGGAATGCCTGCGCCGTCTCTACAACGAGATCGACGCCCTGTTCCGCACTTCTCCAATCGCGCTGAAGAAGCCGACCCCGGTTGAGGAAGCGGACACGATTCTCGACATCTTCGACAACACGCTGTTCAACACCATCCCCAAGGTTTACCGTCGCTTCGACGACTGGGTCCTGGGCGATAAGGCCGGTCTCGTCGAGCCCGCTTGCCCCGCGTTCTTCCACCCGGGCAGCTGGATCGGCTCCGACCGCGACGGTAACCCGAACGTCACCGCCAAGGTGAGCCGCGCCGTGGCCCGCAAGTTCTCCGATCACGTGATCGCCGCCCTTGAGCAAGCCACCCGCACCGTGGGCCGCAACCTCACGATGGAAGCCGAGACCACGCCGCCAAGCGCCGAGCTCAAGAGCCTCTGGAGCCACCAGAAGGAAATGAGCGAGCGCCTGACCGACAAGGCCGCCCTGATCTCCACCAAGGAGATGCACCGCGCGGTCATGCTGGTGATGGCCGATCGTCTGCACTACACCATCGAGCGCGATGCCGACCTCATGTACCACTCCTGCGACGACTTCCTCGCCGACCTCAAGGTGGTCCAGCGTTCGCTGGCCGCCGCCGGTGCCAAGCGTTCCGCCTACGGCCCGCTGCAGGATCTGATCTGGCAGACCGAGACCTTCGGCTTCCACATGGTGGAGATGGAGTTCCGTCAGCACTCCGTGGTGCACGCCCGCGCCCTTGCGGATATCCGCGAGCACGGCCTGCACGGCGAGCGCGGCGAACTGCAGCCGATGACGCACGAGGTGCTCGACACCTTCCGCGCCCTCGGCGCCATCCAGAAGCGCAACGGCCTCAAGGCCGCCCGCCGCTACATCATCTCCTTCACCAAGAGCGCCCAGAACATCAAGGATGTCTACGAGCTCAACCGCTTGGCCTTCTCCCACCCGGAGGACGTGCCCACCATCGACGTGATCCCGCTGTTCGAGCAGCTTGAGGATCTGCAGAACTCGGTGGACGTGCTCGAGGAAATGATCAAGATCCCCGAGGTTCAGGCTCGTCTGAAGGCCACCGGCAACAAGCTCGAGGTCATGCTCGGCTACTCCGACTCCTCGAAGGACGCCGGCCCGACCTCCGCCACGCTGGCCCTGCACTCCGCTCAGGAGCGCATCGCCAAATGGGCTGAGTCGCACGACATCGACCTGACCCTGTTCCATGGCCGCGGCGGTGCCGTCGGTCGTGGCGGCGGCCCCGCCAACCGCGCGGTGCTCGCCCAGCCGGTCGGTTCCGTCAAGTGCCGCTTCAAGCTCACCGAGCAGGGCGAGGTCATCTTCGCCCGTTACGGCAACCCGGTGCTGGCCATCCGCCACGTCGAGTCCGTGGCTGCGGCGACCTTGCTGCAGTCCGCGCCGAGTGTGGAGAAGCGCAACACCGAGATGACCGAGAGGTACGCCGACATGGCCGCTCAGCTCGACGAGGCCGCGCACAACCGTTTCCTCGACCTGTTGAACACCGATGGCTTCGCTCCGTGGTTCTCGATCGTTACGCCGCTGACCGAAATCGGCCTGCTGCCGATCGGCTCCCGCCCGGCCAAGCGTGGCCTCGGCGCCAAGTCACTCGACGACCTGCGTACGATTCCGTGGATCTTCTCCTGGGCCCAGGCCCGCATCAACCTGGCCGCTTGGTACGGTCTCGGCACCGCATGCGAGAAGTTCGGCGATCTGGAGACCATGCGTCAGGCTTACGAGGAATG
This sequence comes from Bifidobacterium sp. WCA-178-WT-4B, assembly GCF_009696495.1. Classification (NCBI taxonomy): domain Bacteria; kingdom Bacillati; phylum Actinomycetota; class Actinomycetes; order Bifidobacteriales; family Bifidobacteriaceae; genus Bifidobacterium; species Bifidobacterium sp. WCA-178-WT-4B. The sequence goes on from NZ_VULV01000001.1 coordinate 255,372, forward strand.
GCCGCTGTTCTCCACGTTCATCGACAACATCGAGATGTCCATCGCCAAGACGGATGAGCGCATCGCCAGGATGTACCTTGCCCTCGGCGACCGCGAGGACCTCAATGAGAAGGTGCTCAACGAGATGGAGCTCACCCGCAAGTGGGTTCTGGCCATCGTGGGCGACAAGTGGCCGCTGCAGCACCGCCACGTGCTCGGCCAGGCCATCCGCATCCGCTCCCCATACGTGGACGCGCTGTCCGTCACTCAGGTGCTGGCGCTCAAGTCGCTGCGCAAGAAGGTGGACAAGGAAGAGCTCTCGCAAAGCCAGCAGGCAGGATTCATCTACCTCATCCTGTGCACCGTCTCCGGCGTCGCCGCGGGCCTGCAGAACACGGGCTGATTCCCGGCCGACCGATCGACAAAAGCGAGCGGGGAGGTTCCGTGCCGATAAACGGCGCGGGCCTCCCCGCTCGCGTCATACGGCCCTAGACTGGCCGGCGACGGCGCACGCCGGGCGGGCGCGCAGAGAACGGACGCGCGGAACGGGCACCTCGACAGATCGGAGGGGACATGGGCAAGCCAGCGGACGGGCGCGGGAACACCGGGTCCACGGACGGCATCAGGACGGGGGGCGACGCCGGGAACGAACGCCACGCTTGCAAAGCGAATCCGGCTATGATCGATGACATTGGGAAGAAACATGGCTTGGAAGATACGTCAGAAAATTTTTCCGGCAAGAAATGTGCTTTGGCACCGAAAGCAGCTACCAAATTCCATAAGGCGAGTAGATGCTATGTGGTTTTGGGCAAGGCCAGACGTGTGCTGTGGTGGCTGGGATTACTGCTGCTTTCACCAGCAGTAATGACATGGGCTGAACGCGATAATTACAGCCTCGTTTGCAGCGTGTTGACACTTTCTCCCCCACCCTGCAGTGATTTGAATACGTATGGCTCCAGACTTACAGCAGTGCTGGGCTTAGGTTTTCTCTGTTGGGTGATGATACCGGTTGTTTCTTGCGTGAAATCCGTCATTCGAAGCTTATATCCCAATGTGCCCGACTTGGATACGTCGATGGCTTCACATGTCGTAATCGGAATTGTGTCATTTTTCATGCTCTGCGTATCTTTGCCTCTTCTTTTTTTAGGCATACTTACAATGCATATATAAACGAACAGGCCTGCCCAAATCTTAAGTAGTGCGCGAAAGCGTCCCGCATAGCGGTGGACAAAGACCTTTCGGAGGAATTGCTCTGCATGGACCGCGCCAGCAACCATGCATCACAGTCCGCGAGAACATCGCTGTAACTGAATCCCATACGGGCGTCTTGCTCGCCGAGATGAGTGTGCAGCCATGACGCCAGGTCCTCTTTCGGGGTATTCGCCAGGTAGCTTCCCCAGATCTGCAACAAATCCAGGGCCCATCCGCCCAGATCACCGAGACCTAGGACCGGCACCGCCTCCCACTCGTTGTGAACCCGATCCACTCCAACAGAGGAAAGACGCAATGCATAATCCTGCAGGTATCAGCTCCAAGCCGCCCAATGATGCTCATTGACCTTGCGTAACTCCGGCACCTGCCCTTCACGAATGTCATGCGCATACGATCTTCGAACCGCAAAGGGTTCGGAATCCGACTTCCGCAGAGCATGCCTCCCCTTCGGATTCGCCGCAGGAATCGCATCCAAAAGCTCCTTCGTATAAGGGTGGATCGGATTGGAGAAAATCTCCTCTCGACTTCCGACTTCCACGATCACACCCAGATACATGATCATCAGTCGTGAGCACAAGTGCTCCACAACACTGAGATCATGCGAGATGAACATGAAAGTCGTGCCTCGCCGCTCCTGCAGATCACTGAAAAGATTGATGATCTGCGCCTGCACGGATACATCCAGTGAAGCCACGGGTTCATCGGCCACCACGAAATCCGGCTTCAAACCCATCGCCCGAGCAATGCCGATACGCTGCCGCTGACCGCCCGAAAACTCATGCGGATATCGATCCAAGGCATCGGCATCCATGCCGCATAGCCGCAATACGTCCGCCACCCGATCACGCACGTTCGTCCTGTCGGCGAGTCCATGCTCGAGCATCGGCTCGCCAATCGCCGTGATGATGGGTAGACGAGGATTCAGGGAACTATATGGATCCTGGAAGATGTACTGCATCTGCGGGCGCAAATCACGCAGACTATCGCGGTCCAGATCGAATATATTCCGCCCCCGGAACCTGACTTCCCCGCTGGTCTTGTTCTGCAGTCGGAGGATGGTCTGCCCCAAAGTCGTCTTACCCGAGCCTGATTCTCCCACCAAGCCCACTGCCTCTCCGGGAAATATCTCGAAACTGACGTCATTGACACCACGCACCGTATGGGTGGTGCGAGAGAAGAAACCTTCTTGCGGCACAAAGTATTTCTTAAGATGTTTGACCTCCACCAAAGGCTCATCCGGCTTCGCCAACGCTATCGGGCTTTCGCGGGAATCATTGCGCCCATGATTCCATTCCCCGTCCTCGGGCACCGAGGCATCATCGAGCACAGCCAGGGAATTCCCACCAGACAACGCCGAGAACTGAGGCACCAGATCATGGACCGTGGGCAGGCGATGACGACGCGCGCCGATCATCGGACGAGTTTCCAGCAATGCCTTGGTATATGGATGCTGCGGATGGTCGAAGATACCATACACATCGCCATGTTCCACGACCTTGCCCTCATACATCACCACGACGTAATCCGCCACTTCCGCGACCACGCCAAAATCATGCGTAATGAAGAGGATGGAAAGGCCTATCTCCTCCTTCAGTTTCAACAGCAGATGAATGATCTGAGCCTGGATGGTCACATCGAGCGCGGTCGTAGGCTCATCGGCAATCAACAGTTTCGGGCCACAGCACAAGGCGATTGCGATCATCACACGCTGGGCCATGCCTCCCGACAATTCGTGCGGGTACATGTTCATGACGCGCTCGGGATTCGGTAATCCCACACGCTTCAGCCACTGCACAGAACGCTTCCAGGCGGATTCCCTGGAGGCACCGCTATGCACCTGTATGGTCTCGCTAAGCTGCTTTCCTACGCGCAGCACCGGATTCAATGAATGCATGGGTTCCTGGAAGATCATGGAGATTCCTTCACCACGCAGCCGCTCAAGATTCTTGTGGTTGAGCGATAACACGTCACGACCATCAAAGGTGATGGTTCCACTCGCAATTCGTCCAGGCTCATCCACCAAATCAATCGTGGACATGGCGGTGACGGATTTTCCGGAACCGGACTCACCCACCAAGCACGTCACCGAACCTTGAGGAACATCGAAGCTCACATCATTGACCGCATGGCGGACCTCTCCTCCATCCAGAGGAAATTCGACACACAGATCACGCACGCGCAGCAACGGCTCATGCGTATCCGAACCATTTCCCGTATCGTAAGCAATAACCATGCCTCACGCCCTTTCCTTCTTCGGATCGTAGATGTCGCGTAGCCGATCACCCAAGACATTGATGGCCACCACCGTAACGAATACGGCGACCCCCGGCGGAATCCAAAGCCATGGACGTTTCTGAAAGTCCATGAGGTTGGAAGCCGCCGCCATCATATTTCCCCACGACGCATTCGGCGGCACGACTCCAAGCCCCAGGAAGCTCAACGTGGATTCCATGAGAATGCCGCCGGCGACGCTTAACGTGGTCTGCACAATCAACAGCGGCAGCACATTGGGCAGCAGATGATGAAGCAGCCTCGACCTTGTGCTCAGGCCCAACGCCTCGGTGGCTTTCATATACAAACGTTCCCTTAATGAAAGCACTTCACCGCGGATCATGCGCGACATACCCGGCCAGCCGATAATCGACAACATGACCATCACCACATAGATGCGGGAACTCGCGGGAACCTTGAACTCCGAGAGCAATGCGGCCATGATGATCAACAAAGGCAGACTTGGAATCGACATCAGCAAATCCGCCAAACGCATGATAACGGCATCGACCCATCCGCCAAAATAACCGGACGCAATGCCGATCGTGGCGCCAAGCACCACGGAAAGGACCGTGGACGCCAATCCGATGGTCAAGGAAATACGACCGGCATACATCAATCGTGTAAGGATATCTCGCCCGTAATCATCCGTGCCAAGCAGATGGTCCAGAGTAGGGCCCTGTTCGGCATTGGGAACATCCAACTGGTTTTGCCCGTATGGACTGAACAAAGGCCCCAGAACACTGAGCAACAGCACGAGAACCAGCGTGGCGATGCTGACGGCCGCGGCACGTGTGTGCGCCAACCGGACAAGATTGCGATACCATAACGGTCGAACGCCAGAATTCCGCATCTTTCCCCCATTGGCTGATCGCTGCGACCGTGATCGTGATTCACTGCGACGTAGTTCCATGTCAACCCTGAACTTTCTGCGCCAACCGGACACGTGGATCCGCAGCGGCATACATGATGTCGGCCAGGAAATTGGCCAGAATCGTTAAAAACGACAGCAGCAGCGTACAAGTCATCAGCACCTCATAGTCACGCGCGTTCAAGGCCGCCAGCTGAATGCTGCCGATACCCGGCCAATTGAATATCTGTTCGGTGATGATCGCGCCTGAGAACAATCCGGGAATCTCGAAGGCAAGCAGCGTGATAGCCGGCAACAAGGCGTTTCTCAGCGCATGGCCGAAGACGACCGACCGCTCGGAGATGCCGCGGGCGCGCGCGCAACGGACAAAATCCATGCGCAGCACATCCAACATTCCGGAACGGAAATAGCGGGTCAACGAACCGGCTGAGAAGAACGCCAACAGTAGTGTCGGCATGATCATGTGCCGCAATACCTCAAGAACGTACGCGAACCCGGTACTGTTCGACCCCGTATCGACCATGCCTCCGGTCGGCAGCCAACGAAGATCGACCGCGAAGAATTTGATGGCCAGCAGACCGATGAAGAAGGAAGGGAACGACAATGAGGCGAAGACGACAACAGTGACCAGTTTATCGACCAGAGAGTATTGGTGAGTCGCGGAGAACACGCCAATGACCACGGCAACGGTCCACGCAATGACCACAGCGGCCAAAGCGACGATGAAGGAATTCATCATGTACGTCTTCAGGAGGCGCGTGACCGGCTCATTGTATTGCAACGACCATCCGAAGTCACCGTGGAAGACGTTCTTCAGCCATATGAAGTAGCGAACGATGGTGGGCTGATCAAGTCCGTATAATGCGCGCAGCTCAGCCAGTCGAGCGGGTTTCAGCTTCCTGTTTCCCGAGAAGAAATCACCGGGCATCAACGCAAAGAGGAAAAACACCAGGATGGAAAGCAGGAAAAGCATGAACACCATCTGGGCGAATCGCCGTAACGTATATCGCAACATGAACCGAATTTCCTTTCAGGCATGATCAACAATCACAGCGGCGTATCCAAACACCGCAGAACGTTGTGGCCCCAAGCCGACCTCGCAAGGGGCCACGACGATGATGCATGCCGATCAGCGGTTATCCGACGCTTTGGACACGAAACGCAGCCGACCGCCTATTCGATCGAAAGCTTCGCGAGGACGAGCGCCGCATCGCTATTGCCGGTCGAATAGTTCTCAACACCCTTGACACGGGTGTTCCATGCCGTGATGGACTGCCGATAGCTCAATGGAATGGTGGGCGGATCATTGTTCAGAACCTTGTAGAGCTCCGCATAGATGGCCTTGCGTTTTGTCTTATCCTGAGTGGACAGCCCTTCCTTGGCGAGCTTGTCGGCTTCCTCATTGTGGTAGCCCGTGAGGTTGATGGACTTGTCGTGCGAGACGAATTCGGAAATCGCGTCGTTCGGATCCGACAAACCGTTGGTGCGGAATCCGCCGACCAAATCCCAATCGCCGCCCTGCGTCCATCGTTCGATGATGGTGTCGCCATCGAGCACTTCAGGCTGGAAGTCAATGCCGATGGCTTTGTAGTTCTCCGTGGCAATCGGAATCGTCTCATCCGTGTCCTTGGAAGTCAGGTACCGGACGGTGAGCTTCCTGCCATCTTTTTCGCGAATCCCGTCCGAGCCGGTCTTCCAACCGGCCTCGTCAAGCAGCTTGCCCGCCTTGTCCGGATCGAACTTGTACTTGTTGACTCCCTTATCGGTGTACGACCATTGCGTAGGAGCGGCATACACGTTCGCCACCTGGCCGAATCCCTTATACGCCACGTTGATGATCTGCTGACGGTTGAGACCATAGATCAACGCCTGACGGACTCGCTTGTCGTTGAACGGGGCCTTGAGGTTATTGATCCAGATCTCACTCATGTCCGGCACCGTGCTTTCGCGCACACTGGCGAAGCCAAGCTGCTTCAGTGCGTCAAGATTATCCTTGTCCGGGCTGAAACCATCAAAATCGGTTTCTCCGTTCTGGAAGTTCGACAGCGCCGTGTCCTTGGAGGTGACCTTAAAAATCAGATTCCTGATCTTCGGTTCGCCGCCATAGTAGTACTTGTTGGCAACATACCGCACTTCCTGACCATCCACATATTTGGACAGCTTGTAGGGGCCGGCGCCCAAAGGCTTGCCGTACAGATCCTTCAGATAATCAAGGTGCCCTCGCTGGTAGTCCTTGCCGTAATACGCCTTCGACAGCACCTGGCCGCCAAGAATGCCCAATGTCAGCGGGTTCGCTTTCGTGGTCTCAATGGTGATGGTCCGCTCGTCGATCACCCGTATGCCGGAGATGGAATCAGCCTTGCCCGACTTGTATGCATCAACGCCTTTGATGCCGATGTCGGAGAAATCACTGCCGCCCGAGTAAGCCGGGTCATTGAACAGCGTCAGGCTGAAAGCCACATCGTCCGCGGTCAGCGGCGACCCATCCGAGAATTTCAGATTGTCGCGCAGATGGAAGGTGTACGTGAGCTGATCACTGGAGATATCCCATTTCTCGGCCAAGTCGGGAATATACTGTCCCGAATCATCGGTCACCACCAGACTCGCGAAAATCGGCTGCTGCGCGTTGCCATCCCAGCCATTGTCATTGAACCCCGGCAAGAACACACCGCTCGGAGAATTGATCGTGGCGATGAATGTGTCCTTACGGCCGTTGGCCTTGGCGGGGCTTTTACTTGGATCGCCCTTGACCACGACCTTGTTCAGGCTGCCGTCGACGGTGGTTTCCGTGGATTCCGCATTACTGCCGCCGCTCGTGCCGCCACAACCAGCCACCAGCAGCAATGCTGCCGCCGCCGCGACCACAGCCACAAGATGCTTACGCATAATCCCTCCTTGCGTTGTATCGGGGATTCGCGTCACCGAAAGAATGTCAGTGTTCTTTCAATCCCCCGAACCGCGAATCCCTTACCTTGAGATACATCCACAATCCCTTTCTCGATGTATCTGTGCACAGTGTACGTAAGGTGGAAAGCAGACACTCGCTGTAGGTACTCACCGTTTCTTATGGGAGGCCATCAGGATTCCTGATAGTATAGGATTCCATGATGGTGATTTCGCAACGGGCTTCCTCACCAGTATCGCACGGCCCGGGAACGTCCGCGCCGAGCCGTGCCTACGCGCCGACCAGTGCAAGCATCTGCGGGATGCTCTTCTTGCCGAACTCGACCCGTCGCGTGCCGTCGGCCTGCAGAACACGGGCTGATCCGCGGCTGACCGACCGCTTGACGAGCGGGGAGGTTCCATGCCGATAAGCGGCGCGGAACCTCCCCGCTCGCGTCATACGGCCCTAGACTGGCCGGCGACGGAGCACGCCGGGCGGGCGCGCGGGCCGAGCGACAGACTCGGATGATCGAAAGGGGACATATGAATGAGGAGAAGGACACGGACGGGACGATGGACGCGCACGAGGGGAACCACACGCCCACGAACAGTGCCGGGATGGAGGGCGAGGGCGGCAAGCCAGACACTAGGCCGGGCGACAAACTCGCGATCATCCGACGTAACCCGGGGCTGTCCGTGTTTACCCACGCCGCGACACTGACAGCCATCGTGGTCCTATACAACTGGTTCGGTCAGACTTACCTTCTCAGCAGATTAAGCCTAGCCTATATTCTCTATTTCTTCCCCGGCCTGCTTATAACCCCAATGACGGCCCTTTTGGTTACGGCTTTCCTTCATGACAGGCTGTCTTGGAAGAAGATTATCTGCATCATAGTCCTGTCTTACTGTTTGACCATATTGGGTGTATTTCTGAACGAGTTGTGGTGTTGGCGGAAAGACGCAGCACTCGAAGGTTTGCGGAATATTTGGCTTTTTATCGATCAGCCAACACCGGCGATTACCTTTTATGGATTGCAAGGATGGCCCACCATCATCTATGGGATTGGGCTGGCGCTCCGCAGCCTGATCAAACGAAGCACCAGTCTCTGATGATGAACGTTAGTATTTTCCAAGAACAAGGTTCCTGATGCCGGGATGGGAACGATAGTCACATCCCCTTGTCCAACCAATGCCTCACAGACGGCGGCAAGGTCAGCACCGGGATTCCATTCCATGACGGTCTTCACGTTCCCCATAGCGGACGCAAGATCGCCCGCCCACCCGGTCCATACGTCTGGGATGAGCAGGCCGTTGAGATAACCAAGCGTCGTGACGCACATATGGGCCAAGTCCACCTGCTCGCCGGAAACATCGGTCATAGATTGACGCCATCCGGCGATTTTCAAAAGACAAGCACAACGGACGATACGGATACTTGGACGGGATTTACGATGTGTCTGACGAAAGTTAACGGCGGTCCCAAATCAAGTCACCTTGTCGAGGAGCGAACCCGTGCAGCCGCACTCCCCATGATTTTCCAAAGCCATTCGACCGGACTAACTTGAGCGCATCGTGGACGACAAGTGGCCGCTGCAGCACCGCCACGTGCTCGGCCAGGCCATCCGCATTCGTTCGCCGTATGTGGACGCGCTGTCCGTCACCCAGGTGCTGGCGCTCAAGTCGCTGCGCAAGAAGGTGGACAAGGAAGAGCTCTCGCAAAGCCAGCAGGCAGGATTCATCTATCTGATCCTCTGCACCGTTTCAGGTGTTGCTGCCGGCCTGCAGAACACAGGCTGATCTACACACCAGCGCATATGGGGAAGCCTCGCTCACATCGAGCGGGGCTTCCCCGTTTTGTGTGCATCTTTCATCATCTTGCAATAATTCTTACATGTAAACAGAGAGTTCTTACATGAAAGAATTATTGAAAGGTGATGAAAGAACTTACTTTCACGCGCGTCAATCATCCCAACACGTATCGGGATGACGGCCCATTCCCCTCGCGGCGCAACTTGCCCACATCTTCGAGCTTCTTCAACAACCGGTATGCGCTGATATAGCTCAGGCCGAATAGATCCATGACATCCGCCGTAGTGACGACACCATCATTTTTTTCAGCGAACTCCAGAACAAGGCCACTGCGCCGGGTGGCATCGATGTCACGCTGACGCACGTAAGACGCCAACCCCTCTGAACGTTTGTACACTTGGGCACTCAGCATATACGAGCGAGAGCTCCCACTGCCGACCCCCTCTACCAAACCAGCTTCCACCAAATTCTCAACAGCAGACACGATGCGTCGATGCTCCAAATGGGAGAAGTCGCACAACTGGACCATAGTAAGCCTACGATGCTCGCGCAGTAGTGAGAGCACAATCAGCGACCAGACTGGCAACGGCGCTCCTCGCCGACGCTCCTCATCTCCAATCATGGTCACGAATGCCTCGTCAGGCACCACACGGCGGAGGAACAGAATGACTTCTTCGGCACTGGACTGCGAGTAATCCGGGAAAGAACCGCCTGCCGCAATCGACCCGGCATAGATGGTATCCACACCTCGCCCGGTACGTTCAACATATCCGGCAGCTTTCAAAATCAGAGCAAGCTGCGGATTACGGGAACGCGGTTGTGCAGTAAGCAGGTTATCTTCGGAGACACCCTCTATGAATCCTCCGGGGTTGGCTATGGTCAACCCATCATCATCAACCAGGAACCTCACCGAACCCATTCGTGCATAATCGCGATGACAGAAAGCGTTAATCATTGCCTCACGGAATGCCCCTCGATCGAAGTCTGGCAGATCGACACGAATCAAGCCGCTCATGACTTCGTGGCTGGGATTCCACGGCTCCATCAGCTCGCCTACACGATCAAACATATCCACCAAGGGCAACACGAACGGATCCATATTGACCTTTGGAGACATGCCTTTCATCACTTGAAAAACAGCCGATGCGGCTGGAACCGATCGATGAATAGCATCAACCGAACCAATGGTGAGCAGACCAGCAACAGATGGCTGCAATCCATACGGGCCATCAACAACCAGCTCAAGTGCCCGATCGAAATCCTCATCAGTAAAAGACAACAACGAGTTTTGCGCATTGGCACTGCGAATATGGCTTCTCAACTTGTTCCGTGAGTCTGGATTCAAATCGTCCAACCGAGCCTCTGGGGCAGGTTGCGCACTGAAATCGTAGAACCGTTGCTGAGATAAACGGCTAATGAATTGGGAAACAAACAGCGGAACGACCTCAGGCGAGCCGTCTGCTTTCAGCCGGCGCTGCAATGTCTTCCCCTGACTGGTAGACACGATTTGCTGACTGTTATCCACCTCAATACTGACTATCGGCACCTCGTTCTCATACAAGAGCGTCACGCGAGTGGGAAGCTGCGGAACAGTCTTATTGAAAATTAGTGCCGCAAGTCCATTGATATTGCGATGCTCTTCACATACGCCGGTCACAGTGCCATCGTCTTCAATACCGAGATACAGTGTGCCGCCTTCAGTATTGGCTAGAGCCACTACGTTGTCAACAATTTCATCATGCGATTGAGGACGCTTCTGCTCGCTCTTGAACTCAACTGTCAAACTTTCTTTAGTCGGCAACATGAGCATCCCCTTTCACCATCTTGCAATAATTATTACATGTTAACAGAGAGTTCTTACATGTAAGAATTATTGCAAGATGGTGAAAGGGGCAAAAAGACACCCATACTGCCATATCCAGTAACGTAAATCTAATCATCGCCGCTTTCGACATATTCGCTATCAGCCGATGGCCGATAGTCGGCAAGTATGAAGCCGAGATCAAAGAAGAAATGTGTGAGTCGGCAGTGGCAGCGCCGCTCAAACAGTAACGGAACCCTGATATCACAGCATCCGTCAGCCGACAGCGACGGACGACACCCACCACACGATTTCGAGTACACTATAGAATCATTACCCCAGAACGCACAATTTCAAGTATACTGAAAATCAACGTCGATTTAACGACTGTTTTGCAATACACTAGAAATCGGAGGCGTGGAGATGACGGGATATATCGCACGAGACAAGCTCACCGACACGCTGCGCAGCCACCGGAACACCCCGGAGATCAAGGTGCTTACCGGCGTCCGACGGTGCGGGAAAAGCACGCTGCTGGAACATTATGCGCAATCACTGCTCGACGACGGCGTTCCCGCGAGCAATATCTTCACCCGTCGCTTCGATTCCTTCGACACGCCCATCGGATATTCGGCGACCGACCTGCACGCCGACCTGATGCAAGCCACGCAAGAAGCTCAACCCGGCCACTTCTACGTTTTCCTTGATGAAATACAGGACGTTCCCGGATGGGAGGAAGTGGTTCGCCGGCTGCATTCCCGTGACGACACCGACGTGTATACCACCGGATCGAACGCACGACTGCTATCCGGCGAACTGGCGACCCATCTGACGGGTCGCTACATCACCATCCCCGTATATCCGCTCTCCTTCGACGAATACCAACGCCATCATCGGGCTCAGGGAACCACGGATTCCACGGACCAGCTGTTCTCCGAATACATGATGTTCGGCGGCATGCCCGGCCTGTTCGTCACCGGCCAGCCGGATCAGGACAAGGCGACCGAGATACTCACCTCAATCTACGAATCCATTGTGATGAAGGACGTGGCGGGAAGGTACGGCATCCGCGACATCGCCACATTGGAAAAACTCAGCCGATATCTGTTCTCAACGTCGGGGAACCTGTTCTCCGTCAACAAGGTCGCCAACACGCTCACAAGCGCCGGCGCGAACGCCTCCTACGCCACCGTCGACAACCAGATCAGCGCACTCGAACGCTCGTTCATCGTCTACAGCGCGCAACAGGAACGCATGCGAGGCAAGGAACTGCTGCGCCCGCAACGCAAGTTCTACCCCGTCGACAACGGTTTTCGCAATCTCGCCACGGGTTTCAACGGCTCGGATCGCGGAGCACAGCTCGAAGGCATCGTCTTCATGGAACTGCAGCGACGCGGTTACGATGTCACCATCGGATCGCTGCCCGACGGCGAGATCGATTTCATCGCGAAGCGCGGAAACGACAAGCAGTACATTCAGGTCACGTTGAACATGACCGAGGAGCAGACCCGGGAGCGGGAATTAGCCCCGCTGCGGCGATTGGGCGACGCATTCCCCCGCACGGTGCTCACCCTCGACTGGCATAGCGAGGGCATGACCGACGAAGGCATCCATATCACCAACGTCATGGATTGGCTCTGCTCGTAGGAACGCGCCGGATACGACGACACGCCGAAGGGGTGCTCACAGAACGGCGGATAGGTTTCGCACAATGGCGGAATTCCAATAGTTGCTTTTCGGCAACAGCGGTTCTGCGAGCACCCCTTCGGCGTGTCGACGTGGTTTCAACCGCTCTCGAAGATGAATACAGCCATCGTTCGGTTTATGGAATCATGATTTAGTAAATTACGCTTCCATAAATGGGGAACAGTGGGACAAGGGGCTGCGGACGTTTTCTTGGAGACCGAACGGAAAGATTTTCGTATGTCCGGTCTTGAGGAACGAGAGCGTGCGGTGGGGTTGTATTTCACCACGTCGATGACGACGGCCCAGGTGGTGGAGCATCTGGGTTATCCGACCAGGCAGTGCCTGGAGCGTTGGCTGGCGATGGATTCCCGGTATGCTGGCCATATGGCCAAACCCATCATCCCACTGGAGACACGGCGAAGGGCAGTCGAGCTGGTGCTGGGCGGCATGCAGCAGAAGCGGGCCGCCAAACAGCTCGGCGCGGGCGTCGGCGCGGTGCATGGCTGGGTCAGGGCGTACCGCAAGGGCGGCATGGCCGCGTTGCAGCCCAAAAACAGGAACTCCGCGCAGGGCAATAAGCCCGCTGACTCCCGTCGCCGGCCGTCCGCAGCCCCGTACGAAAAATAGCGGGACCAAATAATTCCTGCATAACGTGCGCCGTGTTCCACCTATGATGGATATATGAAATATTTCGAATAGAAATTTCCGGCATCGACGGCAGCGCAGTGAAATTCGTCGGATATTGCCTTGATAACAGTGAAGAAATCGTTCCCGATCGTGTGCGTCCGTCCGTTCTCGTGATTCCGGGCGGCGGTTACGAAATGACGTCGGATCGCGAGGCCGAGCCGATTGCAATGCAGTTTCTGGCGGCAGGTTTTAACGCTTTTGTGCTGCGATATTCGGTGAAGCCTTCCGTTTTTCCAGTTGCGCTTTTGGAAGCCGCTGATGCGATGAAGATGATTCGCGAGCATGCAGCCGAATGGCATGTTGATCCGGAAGCGATTGCCGTGATCGGTTTTTCCGCAGGTGGTCATCTGGCTGCGAATCTCGCCACGTCCGCCAGCGACGACGTGCTCGCCGCCCATGGTTACGATCCGGATGCGGTGCGCCCGAATGGTTTAATGCTCGCCTATCCGGTGATCACGTCCGGCCCGCTCGCGCATCGCGGTAGCTTCGACTCGCTGCTTGGCGAGCGCCGAAACGATACGGAAACGCTCGAATCCGTATCGATCGAACACCATATCGACACTAAAACACCGCCGGTGTTCGTATGGCACACCGTTCCCGACGAAGTCGTGCCATATGAGAACACACTGATGCTGATCGACGCCTGCAAGAAGGCTGGCGTCAGTGTGGAGGCGCACCTGTTCCCGCAGGGCGGTCACGGACTGTCGTTGGGCATTGCGGAAACCGCATGGCAGGGCATCGACGGCATCGAACCGAGCATGCAGATCTGGACGCAACTGGCTGTCGCGTGGATGCGCAGAACGTTCGCACGATAATCAGCGCCGCAGACGCCGTGATATCTGACCCCGTCTGTACAAGTCGCATTTCCCGTCTGCACCAACCCGCACCCTGCGTCTGCACAACCCACAAAATCGGGTTAAAACCCGGGTTGTGCAGACACAGAACGCAAGTCGTGCAGACAGCACAACACCCCCGGACCGACCGGATAGACCGGAAATCACAGGTTCGGGGGTGAAAATCAGCGGGGCTGGCGGAAATGACGATCTCCAATCGGATCGAACGGCGTGTGCGGCTCGAGCTGATACCAGTACGCGACGGAAGCGACGTCGTCCTGACGTTCGAAATTGCCACCCTCTTCAGTGCCGATCTGCTGCCATTCCACGCGCAAATCATGCTCGAAATAAATCGGATCGGGAATGTGCCAGCGATATAGTCCGCGGGTCACAGGGGTATTCACATCCCAATACGCGCTCTCGCGATGCGAGGCGAGACGCTGCGAGTAGAACGGGAATCCGACGTACGGCGCACAGAATGTCTGCTCATGCATGCGCCCACGCTCGTCAAAATCAGCGAAACTCCACGCGCCACCGAAATAATCCTCGGCACCGGTGCTACACCATGTAGGGTACTGATCGTCTCCATCGATGTACATCTTGACTTCGCCCTCGCCCCACCATCGGCTTTCTAACGCGGTGAGCGCCAGATACGTGCCGATATACGCGCCACGACCGTGCACGCCGTCAAGCACCACATAATCGCGGGCCGGTTCGGTGACGCGCTCGCGACGCCACTGCGCATGAAAGCGCATGGTGCCGGCCGGAAGCGAGTCATATTCGGTGTAGTCGATCTGGTAGAAGAACGCGGGAACGTCTTCATTATGATCGTTGCGGAGCACAATGCGCGCATGTTCGAACGGCATGGAGAAATAGCAGTTGAAGCCGCGATTGGGTACGACCACCACCGGCACCGAATTGACTCGGCAGGCCTGCGCGTGGCCGCAGCAGAAGAAGTCGCCGATCGGGCATTGCGCGGACGGGGTTTTCTCGCCATCCCAATAGAATTCCAAGATCAGGTTACGAAGCACGTTCGGACCGGTAGGCGACGTGCGGTCAGTGACGGTCATCCAAATATGGCGGATCACGCCCGGACCGTCCACATCCATCAAAGTGACGTTCTCCCCCGCTTTCACGGTTTGGATGCAGGGGCTGCCTTTGCGCGACGGGCCAAGTGCACTGGCCGCACTGGCCGCAGTGCCCTTGCCGCCCGTGGGATTCTCGGCGTTCACACAACGCGTGCGCCCTGGTACCGCAACCGCAAGCGAGTCCATCGGACTGCGCGCGGCGAACGCACCCGACGAATCGACCTGCATATCATGATACGAACTTTGCTGCATAGCTCTCCAATCGTTATGTTGAGTCATCGGCGCCCCTTTTCTGCTACTTTACGGCACCGGCGGTGATGCCTTGCGACAACTTGCGCTGGAAAATAATGAAGAAGATAATGGTCGGCACAATGCTGAGCAGCGAAGCCGAAGCAAGCGTGGTCGCATCCATCGTGCGCTGCCCCTGCAAGGTGGCGAGCGCCAGCGGAATGGTCTGCACGTCATCGCTCATCAGGAACGCCATCGGAATCATGTATTCGTTCCATGTCCACACGAAAAAGAACACGAACAGCACACTGATGGTCGACCAGGAAATCGGCAGCACCACCTTGCGCAGAATCTGCCAGCGCGAGGCGCCGTCGATGGCCGCCGCTTCGAGAATGGCCTGCGGAAACGTACCGTATACGGACGACAGCAGATATGTGCCGTATGCGCTTTGGATGATGGTGAAGATGATGATGATCGCCAGTTTGGTGTTGTACAGTCCGACCTGCTTGAACATGGTGTACAGCGGGTAGAGCAGCGCTTCCTGCGGCATCATATTGGCGAGCATGATGGCGAGCACAATCCATGTGTTGCCTTTGACCCTGCCGATGCCGAGCGCGAAAGAGTTCAGCACGGAAAGCACGACGGCGGCCACTGCCACTACCAGTGAAATAACCAGGCTGTTCCAGAATTTCAGCGGGAATTTGGTGGTGGTCCAGAAGGAGATAATGCCATCCATGGTGAAGTGTTTCGGCAGAGAAAGCGGACCGGTGGCATTGTAATCGACAGGCGTTTTGAATGCGTTGATGGTGAGTACGAGCAGCGGGAAAAGCACGAGCAGTGCGGCTGCGATGAGCACAATGAGGGTGATCCAATCGCCGGTCGAGCGCACATGTTGGGTTTTCTTGGATGCTTTCCGCGCTGCCGATGCGGTCATGGTTTGCGTCATGGTTGTTTTCCTCGGCTTTCGAAGTCTTGCGAGTCTTACATTTGGCGGGTCTGTTACGGTTTGGACCGTTCAGACCAGTTCCTTTTCGACGTGCTTCTGCACCATGGTGAACACGATGGAGAACACGATGATGACCACGGTGAGCGCTGTGGAGATGGCCGCGCCGTAGCCGACTTGTTGCACTTGGAAGAATTGATTGTAGGAATAGTACGATGGCACGGTAGTTGCCGTTCCCGGCCCGCCTTTGGTGAGCAGATAGACCGGTGCGAAGGTTTTCAGCGCACCGATGGTGGCAGTAAGGATGACCACCAGCAGTTCGGGAATAATGGATGGCAGCGTGACCACACGGAATTTCTGCCACCAGTTGGCTCCGTCAAGACCAGCCGCCTCGTAAAGTTCAGGATCCACGCGCTGCAGACCGGACATGAAAATCACTATCGGATAGCCCAGCTGAATCCACACCAGGATGAACATCAGTACCGGAAGCGCGCTATCAGGACTACCGAGCCAATTATGCTGCAGTGATCCCAGGCCGAGCTTAACGAGCAGCGCGTTCACCGCACCATCTTCCGGGCGGAAAATCCAGCCCATGATGATGGCCGCGACCGCAACTGGCAGCAGCTGCGGCAGGTAGAACATGGCCCGCAGAAAAGAAGCCGTCTTTCCACCGAATTTCTTCTGAATAACGTCAGTCAACAGTGACGAAATAAAAAGTCCGAGAATCGTAGGAATAACTACGATAGCCACAATAATCCAGAATGAATTAGCGAATGAGATCCAGAACGTGGAATCAGCGAACAGACGTTTCCAATTCTGCAATCCGACGAATTTAGCAGGACCAACTCCGCGCCAGCGAGTGAAACTCAAATAAATGTTCCATGCGAATGGAATAACGACGATAACGAGCAGACCTACCAGTCCGGGAACAAGATATGGTACGAATTTTGCGGAACGGTTTCCGGGAAGCCTTGACATTGAGACTCCCCCGTTTTTGGTCTTCTTTGACATTTTGGCTTTTCCTTTGGTTGCGCTGCGTTGCCTGTGAATATTGACGATTGCGATATTGGTTCGCAAGTTGTAATTTGCGATACCGCACGGGATTATTCATGATTGATACTGAGCAAAACCGGAATAATCCCGTGCGATGTCGGATATGAGATCAGATATACGATCAGTTGGTCTTGACGCCCATGTCTTCCACACCGACGTCGTACTTCTCGTGGATACCCTTGAGCACGTCGGCCGGCTTCTTGGTGCCGTTCACCAGTTCCTGGAATTCCGCCGGAACAGCATCGGTAAGGTTGGAAGCGGCGTAATCCGGGTAGTAGCTGAGCTTGCCATCATTGGCGTAGGAGGCGTATTCCTCGATCATGGCCTTGCTCTTCTCGTCGTTGATCTTGCTGGCGTCGCCCGCCACCGGAATTCCGCCGGCGTTGCCGAGGTAGTTCTGCACATCGTCGGAAAGCACGTAGTCAATGAACTTCGCAGCGAGATCCTTGTGGTGCGAGCGTTCCGGAATCACCAGCAGATTGCCTGCGCAGCCAATCGCGAAATTCGATTCCGGCATCACCGCGGCGTCCCAATCGAAAGTGGTGATCTGCTTGACGAAACGTCCCTGATTCCAGGTGCCGGTCTGATAGATCGGATACTCCCCCTTGATGAATGCCTGCGTGGTGTCTTCGGCCTTCATACCGGTGGCGTTGCGGGAGATGAAGCCCTTGTCGAGCCAGTCGTTGATGGTGCTCACGGAATTGGTGAGAATGTTGGAATTCCAGTCGACATCGCCCTTGTAGAGCTGCCAGTTGTCGATGAATTTGGCGTCGGCCTCCTTGGAAACCAGCTGCCACCACAGCCACATCACGCCGTATTCCTGCGCGTCGGCGGCGATCGGCGTCACTCCGGCATCCACGAATTTCTGGCAGACGTCCACGAACTCGTCATAGGTGGTCGGAATCTCCAGCCCGTACTTGGCGAACAGATCCTTGTTGTAGTAGACGCGCTGGAATTCCGCGTAACTGGTCATGCCGTACCAGGTGTCACCATCCATGATGCCGTTTTCATCATACTTGGCCACGGCCGCATTGGCGCCGGTCACCTTCTTGTCCCAACCGTATTGATCGACGTAATCACCCAAATCGGTGAGCAGCCCCATGGTGGAGAGCACGCCGGCCGAACCGTTGCCGCGATTGGATTCCATAAGATCCGGCGCCTCATCGGAATTGAGGAATTGGCTGCCGTTCTGCGCGATCTGCGTGAACGACTTGCGTTCGAAATTGATTTTGACACCCGTTTCCTTTTCGAAGGCTTCCGCGGCGCGACGCCATGCCTGGGTCTGGCCAGCGTCGTCTTCCTCGTAATACCAGAACGACAGGCTGTCTGGCGTTTCCTCATCTTGCGCGGTGTCGCTGCCGCATGCAGCGAGCGTGGTCAGCGACATTGCCACCGCGGCCGCAAGTGCGATGCCTCGTGTGATCTTCATGGTTTCTCCTTTGTTATTGGTGGTTGTGTTGTTGAGTTATGTCTCAAGTTGTTTTTCAGTTATGAAGATTGATATGTGTCGCCTCCTTTTTTCGAAACGTTTCGACGATGGCCGCGGATTAGCGCTTTTCAATTCGGCAATCACCATCTTCGCTTCGGCTACAACGCCTTCACTTACTTTCGAATCGTTTCGATTATGGATACGGAAATCCGTCCGCCTTTCACGGACATACTCCTACAGTTTTCTTTTCACACGTCACCAACTTTGGTAACGGAACCTCGACTATGCATGACCGGAGCGGACAGCTCCACCAATCCCTTGATGTCGCGACGCTCATCGATGGCGTCGACCAGCAGATCCACAGCCTTAGAACATAATTCCTGCGGCATGACCGGCATCTCGGTAATCGGCTGCGGCATCAGCTCTCCCTCGAAATACGTGCCGCACGACAATACCGAAATATCATCTGGCACCCGCAATCCCGAAGCCTGTAATTGCTGCAATACCAACTTCAGCACATTGGCGTTCGCCTGGTTGACAATCGCCGTGGGGCGCTCATCCAAAGAACAAAGCTCACGCACGAATTCCACGGCATCAAAGCGATCGTCACGATGCTTGGAGGATTCATGAATCGTCATGCCCAACTCTTCGGCACGTTCCAGCAAAGCCTTGCGGAACAGCAGCACATAGCCCGAACCGCGATCGTAATCGGTCTCATTGTCACGCAAAAACATAGCACTCCGATGCCCCTTGGAATACAGGCAATCCACAGCCATACGACCAGCCGTGGCAAAATCGATATCGACACAGGCACAGCCTTCATGCTCTGCAGGGTAACCGATGGCCACACAGGGTTTGGAATATGAGCCAGCCTGGGCGGTACGCTCGTCATGTTCCTCAATGTCGAGCAGCACCACGCCATCAACCAAGTTGCTTTGCGTCACGCGCCGAATGTCGGCCACCGCGTCCTCGCCGGTAAGCAACAGCACATCGTAGCCACGGTTCTTTGCCTGCCATGCGGTCTGCAGAAAGTAAGCGTTGTATTTGGCCTGATTGATATCACCGCGAATCGGCGCGCTGAGCGCAAAAATATGATTGCGCATACCACGCATTTTACGGGCGCTGGCATCCGGAGTATATCCAAGTCGTTCAACGGCGGCCATCACCTTATCGGTGGTTTTGGCGGAGATGGAACGCTTGCCGGAAAGCACGTACGAAACGGTGCTAACCGACACTCCCGCCTCCTGGGCTACATCTTTGATGCCCGCCATCTTCCGCCTCCTTCGGCTCTCCAAATCGCTTGCGCCACACATTGCGCGTGCCGCAATCCTCACTCATCATCCAACGAAACCATCCGCCAAGTCTCCCGGAATCTCTCCTACGGACCCTGTTCGACAAATTTATCGAATCGTTTCGTCGAAACGTTTCACTAATCGTAAAACAGTAACTCCGATTTGTCAAACGTTTTGACACGCCTGCCCATCATTCCCCGATAATAAGAGGAACAAACAAACTACCGCAGATTTTGCAGCTACTTCTTTCGCTTTCTGTGACGGACAGGTTTTGTATCAACCGGCGATGGGACAGGCACCAAAGTTATGCTCGACACGTCAAGTTTGTCTGCAAAATCCTTCATGGACTCAATTCCGCGGGCATAATACTGAAAAGATCTCGGAAAATAGACCTTTCCATCTGGATCGATCGGATTTTGCACTTTATGCAACGTGATTCCAACGCAATGATTGCCATCGCCTATGAAAAACGAATAAACTGAATCATTTTCCGCGCATTTTAGCACCGACGTTAATCGAGCGGACTCGGCTTGTAGCATGAAATTCATGACCGCGATTTTCTTGTCAATGGTCGCCTCGTCATGAAGACAGCGCATACCCGAAAGTAACGTCTCATCACTCAAAGTACTTTGAGATAACTCAACGAAAAGCCTAGAAACCGATTTCCGTCGATTATTCTTGTCTTGATATACGCTTCGTGGCAGCAGACAATCCACCCCTAGAAGGTGCAGAAAATTATCTGCGTCCTAGTTGATTTCGATGACAACATTGTTTGAGCAGCGCAACACCATTCTCTTCTGGGATAAACGCTGCGCATATGCAACTGCTTGCGCGCGGATTGTCTTCCACCTGCCGCCATCCGCCAACGCAACCCCTTGCCATATGTATAAAAACCGGGAGCACGATGGGTCTTGCTCCCGGAATTACCGCGCCATCGAAGGCTTTGTTTACCGTCCCTCCGCACGGACGATCCCATTCCCATCGGACCCTAGGAGGCGCTCGACACAAGGTCGCTTCGACCCGCCCCTAGCCTAGCCACTTCTAACGTAGGACAAGTAGTACGGCGGAAACCCTCTTTGCGGATTTGCAAACCTTCTCAGCCCGTTCCGACCGACCGGCAAGCCGATACGGACAAGGTTTTCAAAAGTTTGTACCTCAATGATACCTTCACACGAAGATAACAACTCTTTTATGCTTTCGGAATAGGGGCTGCGGACGTTTTCTTGGAGACCGAACGGAAAGATTTTCGTATGTCCGGTCTTGAGGAACGAGAGCGTGCGGTGGGGTTGTATTTCACCACGTCGATGACGACGGCCCAGGTGGTGGAGCATCTGGGTTATCCGACCAGGCAGTGCCTGGAGCGTTGGCTGGCGATGGATTCCCGGTATGCCGGCCATATGGCCAAACCCATCATCCCACTGGAGACACGGCGAAGGGCAGTCGAGCTGGTGCCGGGTAGCGTGCAGAAGCAGGCCGCCAAACAGGCTCGGCGCGGGCGTCGGCGCGGTGCATGGCTGGGTCAGGGCGTACCGCAAGGGCGGCATGGCCGCGTTGCAGCCCAAAAACAGGAACGCCGCGCAGGGCAATAAGCCCGCTGACTCCCGCCGCCGGCCGTCCGCAGCCGATGATGATGACGCGGAGGCGTCGCGCCGCAGGGTCGAGGAACCGGAACCGGGGGAACGCGTTGATGCGGGAGGTGGTGGAGGCTCGCAGAAAAAGACCCCGGCGCCGACCTGCGGCGCCTGTCGAACAGGGAGAAGACCCTGTTGATCGACCGGTTGAGGCCGGCGTATTCGCCCGGCTCGATGACATGCTTGCCCGGCATCGCGCCGAGCGGCCACCTACTGCCACCACGCCCGGCTCGGCGTTGACAAGTACGCCGGCTCCCGCCAATCTCGTCGACCGGGACTTCACGGCCGAGCGTCCGAACGAGAAGTGGCTGACGGACATCAGCGAGATCAAGGCCAGGGACGGGAAGGTGTACCTCTCGCCGATGATCGACTGCTTCGATGGCAAGATCGTCGCATACACCGCCGGCTTCAGCCCCAACGCGGAGCCGGCCAACCGGATGCTGGAGAAAGCGGCCTCGACGCTGCCGGGGAACGCGCGTCCCCTGGTGCATTCCGACCGTGGCCGCCACTGCCGGTGGCCCGGATGGCTCGGGCTCATGGAACGCTTCGGGCTGACGCGCTCCATGAGCGCGAAGGGCTGTTCGCCGGACAACGCGGCCGCGGAGGGATTCTTCGGCGGGATGAAGACCGAGGCGGTCCACCCCGAGAAGTGGGAGGAACACACCCGCAACGAGGTGCTCGCCTTGGTCGATGAGTGCATACGCTGGCACGACCACGAGCGCATCAAACAGTCGCTTGGTTGGATGAGCCCGGTACAATACCGTCAAAGCCAAGGAATGGCCGCGTGATTATCTCCAAGAAAACGTCCGCAGCCCCCAACGCCCGGGATTTTGCGCACTTTGGTCTGGGCTTGGGATAGGGGCATGGCCCGTGTCCTGTGTACGATTTTCTGTCGCCAAACAAAACAAACCGCGATTGGAGACGAGGGCACGAAGCCATGCCGCAGCAGATTCCACAGGTCCACCGGCACACGGCCGGGGCGTCGAAAAAGGGGCTCCCGGTCCGTCGGCGTCTCCCGGGAGGGCGGAACATGATCGAACACGTCTTCAACCGCATGAAGCACTACCGCAAGCCGCCACCCGCCACGACAGGCTCGACGAGACCTCCCTCGCCAATCTCCGGCTCATCCTCATCGCCATCCACCTGAAAGTTTTTATAATCTCTTATAATTTCTGTCATCCTAAGAATCAAAATCATGTCAAAGTCGGAAACGAAAACATGTCAAACCGGGAAACGAAACTATGTCATAGTAGGAAGCAAGAACAGATAATCGTTGATTTTTCAGGAGTTTGCCGCAATGAAGCAATATAGAAAGTGAATTTACGATACAGTGCTGCGGCACCGTCTTGAAGCCAAAGGTGCGGTCTTGGTCGAGGGACCGAAATGGTGCGGGAGAACAACGACTTGTCTGCAATTAGCACAAAGCGTGCTGTACATGGCACAACCTGATATCCGCGAGCAAAACATCATGCTTGCGGATATGCAGCCTTCGCTGCTTCTGCAAGGAGCGACACCGCGACTCATCGATGAGTGGCAAATTGCACCCAAACTGTGGGATGCTGTCCGTTTCGAAGTCGATCAACGCGACGAATTCAATCAGTTTCTCCTTACCGGCTCAAGTGTGCCGCCCAGCTTTACAGACATTGCCCACACAGGAACCGGCAGGATAGCTCGCCTACGCATGAGGCCTATGAGCTTGTATGAGTCCGGAGATTCTACAGGTGCGGTATCGTTCGCTTCACTGTTCGAAGGTGAATCTATGCCGCTCTCCCGAGTGGACTCCAACATTGAACACATTGCTTTCCTGTTGTGCCGTGGCGGATGGCCGAAGGCAATCGACCAAACAGAGCGCATCGCGCTACAACAGTCTCGAGATTACTTGGATGCCATTGTCGAGTCGGATATCTCCCGAGTGGATGATGTGCAACGAGATTCTCATCTGGCACGTCGTTTATTGCGTTCGTATGCCCGTATGGAATCATCGCAGGCTCAGTCAGCACAAATTGCCGCGGACGTGCGAGGCAGTGCCGAAAGTCCCAGCGACAAAACCGTGCAATCCTACATATCCGCACTAGAAAAAATATTCGTTCTTGAGGATATGCCTGCGTGGAATCCAAATTTGCGCTCCAAGAGTGCAATACGCACTTCAGATACCAGACATTTTGTCGATCCCTCCATCGCAGCGGCAGCATTAGGAATCGGGCCAGCCGGCCTCATCAAAGATCTCGAGACTTTTGGACTGTTGTTTGAAAGTATGTGCGTACGAGACTTCCGCGTATACGCAGACGCCCTCGATGGCGATGTGTTCCACTTCCGCGACAGAACTGGGCTTGAGTGCGATGCGGTCCTTCACCTGCGGGATGGCCGATACGGGCTCATCGAAGTCAAGCTGGGAGGGAACCGACTCATTGAAGAAGGTGCTGCCAACCTAATAAAGCTCGCCGACAAAATCGACACCACCACCATGTCAAAACCCAGTTTCCTTATGGTGGCGACAGGCACAGGTGAATACAGTTTCACCCGCCGAGACGGTGTCATGGTGGCCCCCATCAGAACGCTTAGACCATAGCATTGCCAGGGGTGAAACAACGGTTCTGCCAAAATCGGGCGTGTCAATCGATGCACGTCGCGATTTTGGCAGAACCGTTGTGTTCCAAGGAATATGCCGCGTCCACGAGCAGACGTCGTGTATCGACCACATCAATACCCTCATATAACTGTTTTCGATGTGAGAAAGCTCACGGTCTCCAACCGCAGAAACCAGCCACAGCAACCCCATAACAGCGTTATAGTTCTGTTTGTCGGCGTCGACAAGAGCCAGCAGCGCCGATGAAATGCACACCAAGGATGTTTAGCGAATTGTTCGCAGTTCGCACGATTCGATTTGATTCGATTCGTGCAGCCCGGATGGTTCACGGGGGCATGCCGTCGTGATGTGCGTGGATATGGGCGATACGACTCTCGTTCGGGTCGGCAGGTCATCGTACACCAGTTACGAAAGGATCCGTCCATATATGGCAAGGTTTACCGAGAATCGTTGGACCAGCGCGATTATTCCCGCACTGCTGATTCATATCCCAATCGGTACCGTCTATTGCTGGAGCGTGTTCAAGCAGCTTATCGCTGACCATCTCCACGCCAGCCCCGCCTCCGTGGAATGGGGCTTCTCACTCGCCATCTTCTTCCTCGGCATGTCCGCCGCGTTTGCCGGGCCAATGGTGGAGAAAAACATCAAGAAATCCGCACTCGTCTCCATGGTCTGCTTCGTGGTCGGCTTCGCCGGCACGGGCGTGAGCATCGCCCTGAACTTCCTGCCGGGCGTGTTCATCTGTTATGGCGCGATCATGGGCATCGGCCTGGGCGTCGGTTATCTGACTCCGGTCAAGAACCTGATGCTTTGGTTCGCCGACAACAAGGGCCTCGCCACCGGCATCGCCGTCGCCGGCTTCGGCCTGGCCAAGGCCATTGCCAGCCCACTGATGGAATATCTCATCGGCACGGTTGGCCTGGTCAGCATGTTCTTCATCCTCGCCGCGGTCTACGCGGTGATGATGTTCGTCGGCTTCCTGCTCATCAAGCGTCCGGCCGGCTGGGTGTACGATCCCGCGACCTCACACGTCAGCCGCAAGACAATCCTCAAGAAGCCCGTGTTCTGGGGCATCTGGATAGCCTTCTATATCAACATCACCTGCGGCCTGGCCCTCATCAGTCAAGAGAAGGACATCCTGCACGATGTGCTCAAGGCCTTCCCGCAGTATGCCAACCTGAGCCCCGCCAAGTTTGCCGCCGCCATCTCCGGCATCATCGGACTGGTGCTCGCCGTGGACTCCGTGTTCAACACGGCTGGCCGCGTGGGCTTCTCCACACTCTCCGACCACCTGAAGCGCCGCGAGACCGTCTATCAGGTAATCTTCATCATGTCGATTGCCGTGTGCTTGCTGCAGATCTTCACCAACAGCATCGACAACGCTCTGCTGTGGGCCGTGCTGGCCATGCTGTTCCTCGTCAACGCGGGCTATGGCGGCGGTTTCTCGACGCTGCCCGTGCTGCTTGATCAGCACTTCGGCACCAAAACCGTCTCCACCACGCACGGTCTGACGCTGAGCGCCTGGGCGTTCGCCGGTCTGTCCGGCAACCAGTTGGCCTCGTTCGTAGTTGCCCACGCGCCTGATCAGGCCCACCGCTACGCCGCACTCATCCCGGTGCTCACCGGCCTGTTCGTTGTGGCCCTGATCAGCATCAGCCTGGTCAAGTACCTCGGCGACAGAAACGTCACGAAGGCCGTCGAAGACCGAGGCTGAGCTGCCGCAAAACAACGATTCTGCCGGAGTCGGGCGCATCGATCGCATCAATCGATGTACGTCACGATTTTGGCAGAATCGTTGTTGTTGCTGTTGAGTACCTGAGGTCGTGCGGCTTACGCGCCAACCAGTTCGAGCATTTGGGGGATGCTCTTTTTGCCGAATTCGACTTGCTGGGTGCCGTCGGCGTGGGTGATGACGATGCAGGGCACGCTCATCGCGCCGTACTGGTCCTTAAGTTCGGGGAAGTGCGAGACGTCGTAGGCTTCGGCGCGCACGGCCGGGCTCAGGGAGGCAATACGCTGGGAAGCAAGCACGGTTTCCGGGCACATCGTGCAGGTGAGCGAGACGAGGATCATGATGTTCAGCGGGTCCGTGATGGACTTCGCGCGTTCGACCAGGTCATCACCCAGCGGCTGGCCGGGACCGGCCGCATTGTACAGGCCAAGCACGAACGAGTTGAACTCGTGGCCGGAAGGTATGCCGTGGAAGGCCAGACCGGTGAAGACCAGTGAACCATTGCCGTCCTTGCCGGCCTTGCCGTCGCCCTCAGCCGGCACGCAGATGCGCACAGTTGGGCGGGCGAGTGGCAGGACGCCGGCGACGTCGAATGTGGCGCGGCCGGAATCGTCCAACGAACCATAAGTGGGCAGTTCGGTGCCGTCCGGCAAAGTGACGGCCAATGGCTCGCCAACCACCAAAGAAGTAGGCACAGAAGCACCATCCACCGCCGTGATCAGCCCTGCGGCATCGACGGCGACCGAGTTCAGCTTGCCATTCGACAACGCGACTATCTCGCCGATGAAGCCCTGCAATTCCGCTGAAAGCGGGGTGCTGTCCAGCTCAAGGGCAAGGGTGACCGGGCGGGTCATGCGGCCGAAGACCACGCCAAGCTGCTGCTTGATGGCGGCGGAGAACAGTTCGCCGGGCTTCTTGGCGGCGCTGGCTGCGGCTGCGGCATCGGCGCTGCGTTTGGCGGGAGCCGGGGCGGGCGTCGTGCCAGCGGCCGAGGCGGCGGAGGCGGCTTTGGCCTCGGACTCCTCATAAGCGGAAGCAGTGGGACGCGGCGGCACCAAGCCGGTTTTCTCGCTCATCTGCTTGGCATAACGCTCCAGTTCCACGGCGGCAATCGCGCCGTCGGCGGTGGCGGTGACCACCTGGCGCAGGTTCTTGACGCGCAGATCGCCGGCCGCGTATACGCCCGGCACCGAGGTTTCGAGGTAGTCGTGCGTGACCACGTAACCGTGATCATCGAGCTCCACTACGCCGCGCACCAGATCGGTGGCGGGCACATAGCCGGCGAACACGAAGACGCCGAAGGTGCCGGCGTCGGCGGGCTTCCACGTTTCGGTCTGGCCGGTGGCAAGGTTCAGGATCGAGGCTTCTCGCAGGCCGCCTTGGCCGGCGGTGACGCCCTTCAGCTCGACCTGATAACGCACGTCGATCTTTGGGTTGTTCTTGGCTTCGGCGGCCACTGCGGCGTCGCACGTAAAGTCCGGTTCGCGCACGAGCACGGTGACTTTGGAGGCGTATTTGGTCAGGAACACGGATTCCTCGGCCGCGGCGAATCCGCCGCCGACCACCAGCACTTCCTTGCCGGTGAAGAACTCACCGTCGCAGGTGGCACAGTAGGCCACGCCACGGCCGGCGTATTCGGCCTCGCCCTCGAAGCCCAGCTTGCGCGGGCTGGCGCCGGTGGCGATGAGGATGCCGAACGTCTTGAGGTCGCCGCGTGAGGTGTGCATGGTTTTGATGTCACCATCCACGTCGAGACCGGTGGCTTCGGCGGAGAGGAATTCGGCACCAAAGTCCTGAGCCTGCTGACGCATAGTTTGGGTGAGCGCGCGGCCCGTGGTGCGGCCCACGCCCGGATAGTTGACGACTTCGTTGGTGATGGTGATCTGGCCGCCGAAATCATCTTTTTCAAGAATCAGCACACGGTAGCGAGCGCGGGCCAAGTACAGGCCGGCCGTCAGGCCAGCCGGCCCGCCACCAATGACGACGACGTCATAGAGATTGTTGGTCTGAGTCATGAAAACTCCCTTACATACACTGGCTCCCCTCTCTGAGGGGAGCTGTCGTAGTGAGACTGAGGGAAGCATATCGGATCAGGCTAGCTCTCGCGAGCACTCCCCCCAGTCGCTTTCAGCGACAGCTCCCCTCAGAGAGGGGAGCCAAGGTTACCGCCTATTCAGTGTCGATCACAGCTGGCCGACGAGGTCGAGGCTGGGCTCGATGGTTTCCTCGCCAGGGGTCCAGTTGGCGGGGCAGACCTGGTCGCCGTGCTCGTAGACGAACTGGGAGGCCTGCACGCGGCGCAGCAGCTCCTCGGCGTTGCGGCCCACGTTGGAGGAGATGACCTCGTAGGCCACGACCTTGCCCTCGGGGCTCACGATGAAGTCGCCGCGCTCGGCCATGCCATCGGCCTCGTTGTAGGTGTCGAGATCCTTGGCCAGCAGGGCGGTCGGGTCGGCAAGCATCGGGTACTCGATCTTGGCGATCTTCTCGTTGGCGTCGTGCCAAGCCTTGTGCACGAAGTGGGTGTCGCAGGAGACGGAGTAGATCTCGCAGCCGATTTCCTTGAACTTGGCGTAGTTCTTGGCCAGGTCTTCAAGCTCGGTGGGGCACACGAAGGTGAAGTCGGCCGGGTAGAAGAAGAACAGGGACCAGTGGCCGAGCACATCGTCCTTGGTCACTTCGTGGAACTCGTTGTTCTGGAATGCGTTCACCTTGAAATCGGTCAGTTCATGCTGCAGAAGAGTCATCATCGGTCCTTTCGGGAATTGTTAATCTTCAAGCGTTTACCACCACCTATCGTAATGTGGTGAGCCACGGCTCGCGCGGGTGTAACGTATGAGCCTTATCACACCACCCGCAACCCTTGTGCCCAAATGGCCGTTGCCCCAATCACGACTATGCGCGAATACTCGCTAATATGGCAATCAGCAGCCCGCTGATAATGGAGGTTTCATGGCTCAGTCAGACTTTGAACAGGAATCGACCGCAAACGCAACGTGGAGTCGCATGCTGCAAGGCAACCGGCGCTTTGCCGAGGGCAAGCCCGACCATCCATGGCAGGATCAGGAGACCCGTCAAACGTTGCTTGATGGCCAGAACCCGGATGCCGCGGTGCTTTCCTGCTCGGACTCGCGCGTGCCTCCGGAAATCATTTTTGATCAGGGCCTGGGCGATCTGTTCACCGTGCGCACCGCTGGGCAACTCATCGATAGTGCAGTTATCGCCTCGCTGGAGTACGCGGTCAAGAAACTGCATGTCAGCCTGATCTGTGTGCTCGGTCACGAGCACTGCGGCGCAATCGAGGCCGCCGAGCAGGAGCTGGATGACCTGATGCACACCATCACTTCCGAAGCCGACGGCTCACTGGAGGCCGCGGACGCGATGGACGATCTCGACGAGCACATCGCCGCCGCCGAATCGATTATTCTGCGCCAGGCCGGCATGTCCGTCTGGCAGGCGCGCGAAGCCGAGCTCGACACGCATGAAGATATCGAGCGTGTGCATGTGGCCCACACCATTGAGACGCTGGTGGAACAGTCTCCTGTCATCCAGCAGGCCCTCGCCGCTGACAAGCTCATGATCGTCGGCGCCCGTTACCAGCTCAGCACCGGCAAGGTCGAGGTGCTGAGTTTCTGACCATCAGTCAGGACTTGTTTGCCGGGTACAATGTGTTCGCGGTACATCTGTGTTAAGAGAGATTGAAGTACACGGAAATCTGAACCAATGCCGCCTACCCTTACTATCCATTATGGATCTGCCACATATACCGCCAACCCGGCCCTCGCACATCTGCAACAGCAACCCCGCCCAGCAGCAGTGGCAACGACGACAGTATCGCCAGTGCCAGTATCACCCGTATCCCCGTCACCCGCATCTTCCTCCGCATCCCCTTCCCCATCGGATGCCGTCGGCACTGTTCTGGCAGGCAGCACGCAAGCGGTAAGGCTCGAGTCCCAGCTCACAGCCAACCGCGTGCACGGGTCCTTCAGCCCCGAACTGCTGATTCTCGACGAACCGACCTCGGGCCTCGACCCGGCGCTGGATCTTATGGTGATGACCATGTTGCGCCAGCTGGCGGATGCAGGCCGAATCCACCATCATGCGGCACACCGAGCATGAGTAACCGGCAAAGCCATTCCGCATCAAACAGACCATCACTCTGGTGATTCGTCAACTGCTTGTGCTCGTCATACTGGGCGCCTGTTCTATGGGATCGGCTTTGTCCGTGCGAGACATCGTCTTCGAGCGAGCGATTTACGACCGCGAGCGCGCGGTGGGCTTGGCGCCCACGTCATACACCGCCTCGAAACTCATCGTGATGGGTTTGCAAACCTTGTTGCAGGCGGCGATTCTGACCACTGCGGTCAGCCTCGGCAAGCCCGGCCCGGACCATGGTGTGGTCACTGATTCCGGCATACCCGAACTGGTGTTGGCGATCTGGCTGGCTGCGTGGACTTCCGCATTGTTGGGCGAGGTCGGCTCGGCGTTGGTGAAGTCAGGAGAACAGACGATGCCATTGCTGGTGGTGCTGGTTATGGCCCAGTTGGTGTTCTCCGGCGGCATGATTCCGGTCACTGGCCGCGACAGTCTCGAATTGGTCAGCATGATCTTCCCCGGGCGTTGGGGCTTCTCCGCCGCCGCCTCGGATATCGGGCTCAACGATCTGCTGTATGGCCCCACCAAGGTGCCGATGTTCAAAAAAAGGATGATCTATGGGAGCACACCACGGATCAGTTCTGGTTCAACATTGGCATTCTGGGGATTATGGTGGTCGTCTTCACCATTGTGCTGCGTATTTGCGTCAGCAATGCCGTGGCCAAGATGCGTCGGCATTCGTAGAACCGGATTGCAACTCGCCTGCAACCGGCTTACTTCATTCATTAGGTCAATTATGCGTTCATTTGGTCGCTGGACCCCGATACCGACTATTGAAATGCTGCCATTCCAACGCCTCACCATGCCGGCAACCCACCAAATGAACGCATAATTGACCTAATGAATGAACCCAACCCGATATTCGGTGCTACAACGACTGCAAATACTGCCCCAAATGCGGCACCGCAAATTCCAGCTGCCCATGACCTGCCGGGCGAATGAGGTTATCCTTGATAAGAACCGCCCGGTACTTGCTCACCCAGCTTCGACTTCTGCGCGCGCGATCCGCAATATCACCCACCTGCGTGGGATTTGGCGAATCCTTGGCCATGGCCGCGAGGAACAGCCTCTCTGCACTGGTGGTGCCATCCAGCGCTGGAGCGCATACGGCATCGTCGAAGGCGAGCAACGCATCGGAAACACCGGTCGACACGTCGTCCGCGGTAATGACATCTGAACCTCGACGCTGCGCAGATTGCCACATGTAGTAGCCAACAAGCTGCACCATGTACGGGTATCCTTCAGACTGGCGAGCGGCTTCAAGCGCATCTTCCCCACTGATGGTCTTGCCGGAATCCGCAACTGTTTCCAGGAACGCATTCTTGACGTCTGGAAGCGGCACATTATCCAATTCGCGGCGTAGCGCACGGCGCAGGAATGTGGTTACCTCGTTATCCAGCAAATCGTTGACCATATACGGCAAGCCGGCAAATACGATGGCAACGCCCTTCTTATCCTCATCAGGCGTATCACTTTCATCGGCATCCGTAATGACGTGCTGCACGGCTGTAGCAATGGCAACCAAATCATCGTGTGAGGCCGCTTGCGTCTCATCGATGGTGATGAGAATGCCCTTCCCTTTGCCAAGTTTCTTACTGCCCAGCCGCTTGTTCAACGCGTTGCGCAACGTCAGTGGATTGGATTCCGCGGAAAAGTGCGCTTGCCCGAGACTCGCCGTGGCAATGCCGGAAATTCCAATGGAAGGACTGATATTGGCCTGATCCAGACGCAATCCCGAAGGCGATAATGCCGCTATGAGTCTCGTGACCAGTCCTGCGGACGCCGTCTCTCCAATGACTTCCCAATGCTGCGCTTTGGCGATGCGCCGAAATTCGGTGAGCATAACCGTCTTTCCGAAGCCGCGCTGCCCGGTGACCAGCATGATGCGCCCAGGAGCCCCTACCCCGTTGGTCAGCGCCTCGGAAAAATCTTCGATAATGGAGTGCCGGCCAATAAGAATCGGCGGCATTTTACCGGCGGTTGGTTTGAAGGGATTGACTGCCATGACCACACTCCTGCCCACAACACATACCATCTGCCACGATTGCGTACCAAATTACACGATTGCGTACCAAATTACACGAAATTACACCATATGACACGATTGCGTATCATTGCGTACTCTTTCACACCATCACACACGTCAACACACATCACGCCTCACATAGCCAGCGCAGCTAGCAAACCCTGCCCAGCCAGCACACCCCAATTTGACGTGCCACTCCCCTAGAGTTAAAGGCATGTCACTTGGTTTGAACATCCTCCTGATTTTTGTATTTCTCGTTATCGGTTCCGTGTTCTCCGGCACCGAGTTGGCATTGGTCTCTCTGCGCGGCTCGCAGATCGAGCAAATGGAGCACGAGGACGCTCGCGGCGCCAAAGTCGCCAAAATCGCACGTGACCCGAACACCTTCCTCTCCACCGTGCAGATCGGCGTGACGCTCTCCGGCTTCCTGTCCGCCTCGTTCGGCGCCTCTTCCATCGCCCCCTACCTGATTCCGGTGGTCGAAAGCTGGGGTGTGCACCCCGGCATCGCCGGCGGCCTGGTGAACATCATCCTGACCCTCATCATCTCCTACTGCTCCATCGTGATCTCCGAGATGGTGCCCAAGCGCATCGCCATGCAGCGCACCGAGCAGATCGCGCGCGCCGTGGTGCCCGCCATCGACGCCTTCGCCGCCGTCTGCCGCCCGATCATCTGGCTCATCGGCAAGAACACGAACGGCATCGTCCGCCTGCTCGGCTTCGACCCGCAGCAGACCGAGTCCGAGGTGTCCGACGACGAGCTGCGCGTGCTGGTCAGCTCCAACACCAACCTCTCCAAGGACGAACGCACGATTCTCGACGATGTGTTCGATGCGTCCGAAACCATCGTCGCCGAGGTGATGCGCCCGCGTGCCGACGTGGTCTTCATCGAGGGCGACCAGCCCCTGGCCGAGGCCGCCGCGTTCGTACGCGACCAGCCGTACTCCCGTTACCCGGTGACCGGCAAGGATTTCGACGATGTGATCGGCTTCGTGCATGTGCGCGATCTGCTGGACGTGCGCGATCCGAACGCCAAGATCGTGCGCGATGTGGTGCGCGAAGGCATCTCCCTGCCCGGCACCTCCAAGCTGCTGCCGAGCCTGGAACTGCTGCGTAAGCGCGGCATCCATCTGGCCGTGGTCATCGACGAGTACGGCGGCACGGACGGCATCGTGACGCTTGAGGATATGACTGAGGAGCTTGTGGGCGATATTCGCGATGAGTACGATCTGCCCAGCGAGAAGGGCGGCGAACGCACCACCCGCACCGCGTTCGTCAATGGCGTGGCCACGATCGAAGCCAGCATGACCATTGAGGACTTCGCCGATCTGACCGGCATCGAGCTGGAGGACGGCCCGTATGAGACGGTCGCCGGATACTTCCTGTCCAAGACCGGCAAGATGGGTGCGGTGGGTGACGTGCTGCATTCCGACGACGGCTACAACATGGTCGTCACCAAGGTGGATGGCCGCCGCATCGAAACCATCGAAGTCCGCAAAGCCGGCGCCCCGGACCATGCGCCGCTGCCGGAGAAACCCCAAACCGACGACGCCAACTAACCGCGTTTTGCAAAAACTCTCACTGAGCCGCTGCCAGTGAGAGTTTTTTGCAATTGGTCCTAATAGTCACGTGATATTCACCACCTATTTGTTCGGCCCGGGGCAGAACCGCAGATCGTAGAATTGAAGAGCAACGTTCCACCGATAGAAAGAAGGAACATTATGACACTTGCATTTGTTGTGCCGGGACTCGATGAGGCGACCAGCGAGAAGGCCATCGCGATTCTGCAGAACCGACTGAGCCAGGAGCAGGAGGCTGCTCTGGTCCTGAAGCACGCTCACTGGAATGTGACCGGCCCGAACTTCATCGCCGTTCACGAGATGCTTGACCCCGAGGTCGAGGCCTTGCTGGCCCAGGCTGACGAAACCGCCGAGCGCATCGCTACGCTGGGCGGCACCCCGGACGGCCGCGCGGACGCCATCGTGCGCAACCGCACGTGGAAGTCGTTCGACGCCGAGGGCCGCGTAGGCACCGAGGAGTACCTCAAGGCGCTGATCGAGTACTACGACGCCTTCATCGCCGACGACCGCAAGGCCATCGCTGAGCTGGATGAGCTGGACGTCATCAGCTCCAACGTTATTCAGGATCACGTGCAGGAACTCGAAAAGTTCCAGTGGTTCATGCGCTCTCACCTGGCATAAGTAAAAGCTGTATTCCATGGCTCCCCTCAAAGAGGGGAGCCACTTTCGTCTCACGTGAAATAGAGAATCTCCACATACATAAGTTGGAAAAGTGTATAAAACTCCCCATTCTGAGGTTGGAAAACGTAGCCAAAACCGCATTCTTATGGTTGGAAAAGTGTAAAATATGCTCTATAAACAGTTGGAAAACGTGCCCAGCATAGATGCAAGGCCTACAAATGACTGGAGACTCTCATGCTGCGAAGAAAAATCGAGACACAGCTGGAAGCTTGGAGATCCGCACCGAAACGCACTGCACTGCTGGTCACCGGAGCCCGTCAGATTGGCAAAACCTATATCATCAGGCACTTTGCCCAACAGCATTACGACCATATCGCCGAGCTCAATTTCATCGAGAACCCCGACCTCGTTGCATTATTCAACCGGCCCCGCGATGCCAAAAACCTACTGATGAGGCTGGAACTGGCCGTAAACACGCCATTAGTACCCGGCAGAACCCTGATTTTCTTTGACGAGGTCCAGCGTTGCAAGGAAATGGTCACCGCAATTAAGTTCCTTGTAGATGATGGTCGGTTCGATTACGCGCTTTCCGGCTCGCTACTTGGAGTCGAGCTCGAAGATATACGCTCGGTACCGGTCGGGTACCTGACCGAGCTGGATATGTATCCACTGGATTTCCAAGAGTTCTGCTGGTCGCAGCATATCGGCAACGACGTATTCAACATGCTTGCCGAATGCTTTGCCAAGCACCAGGAAGTGGATGAGTTCATCCATCAACAGCTCATGGAGCTGTACTCCAAATATCTGGTCATCGGCGGCATGCCTGCCGCGGTCGACTCGTTCGTGGCAAACGGCAGCGTTGCGGACGTGCGCACTATACAAGAGAACATAAAGCGTGAATATCGCCGCGATATCAGCCAATACGCGCGCAAAGAAGACCGGCTGCATATCCGCGCTATCTACGATTTGGTGCCCAGCGAGTTAAATAACCCAAACAAGCGCTTCACCTTCGCCAAAATCGAAAAGAACATGAGATTCCAATCGGTTGCTTCCGATTTCGATTGGCTGGTCAATGCGGATGTAGCCGTCGCCGCGTACAACGTGGATGAACCGTGCACACCGTTGGAGATGAGCAAGGAACGTAACCTCTTCAAACTCTTTTACAACGACGTGGGTCTGCTTACCGGCTCGTTTCTCAAGAAAACCGCGCTCGACGTACTCGACGGCAACCCTGATATCAACTACGGTTCAATCTATGAAAATGCGGTGGCCCAAGAGCTACGCGCTCACGGATTTGACCTGTACTACTACAACAGTAAGAAGCTTGGCGAGCTCGATTTCCTCATCCAAGACCGCAACGATCACGTGCTGCCGATTGAGGTGAAGTCCGGCAAATCCTACAAACGCCATCGCGCAATGGACAACGTGCTCGCCCACCCTGAATACCATCTCAATACAGGCTATGTGCTTGGCCCGTGCAACGTCTCAGTCGAAGGGAATGTAACCTACCTGCCTGTATACATGGCCGGCATGTTCCATAACGAATGACGGGCCGCACACTTAGTCAACAAGTACAGGCCGGTCAGATGGTTCGGACTGGTCAGAGGGCCCGCTCTGATAGTTAGGTTGGTCTGAACGGACTGGCTGGGCTGGTTGGTCTGAGTAGCTCGGCTGGACCGATCGGTTCGCCCTTGCTGGCCTTCACACTGCTTCAGCTCCAGCTGAAGTTCGCTGATGCGCCGTTCGAGTTCATCGATGCGCCGCACTTGTGGCGAAGTGAGACTAAGGGGAGCCGAGAGATGGCTCACAGGCCGAGGGCACCGGCCACGGCCACGGCCTCGTGTTCGGGATCGGCCTGGCCGATGTGTACGTTGACGTGAATTTCGTCATCGCCCGGCTCTTCGAGAATGTCGAACTGGGATTGCAGCATGCTCGGTTTCATGAAGTGGCCTTGGCGGTGGGAGAGGCGTTCCATTACCTCGTCGAATGTGCCCTGCATGTAGACGAACACCGCGCCTTGGCGGCGCAGCTTGTCGCGGTAGATCTTCTTCAGCGCCGAGCAGGTAACCACGGCGGGCTCGCCGGCGACCACGCGCTCGTCGATCCACGCGGCGATGGTGTCGAGCCAAGGCCAGCGGTCTTCGTCGGTGAGCGGGTGTCCGGCGGCCATCGAGATGGTGGCGCATTCGGACCATGCGAACGAATCCGATCAGGCCATCAGCCACATCGCCGGCACTGAAGCCTGACCTGTCATCGTCACAGCACCACGCGGCGGTTGAGGTCGCGGCGTAGCGTCTTCCAGCCGGGTAGGTAGGCGGTCATGCGGCGTTGGAATCCTGCGCCGTGGCCGCTTTCCCACAGATGCGTCATCTCATGGACCAAGACGTATTCCAGGAATTGCGGTTCCATCACTCCCAATTGAAGGTTCAGACGGATGCGGCCGGTTCGCGGCGTACACGATCCCCAGCGCGAGGTCATGACCCGTAGCGTGATATGCGTGGGCTGCCGGCCAATAACCGGCCCCCACTTGGCCAGCAGCTGTGGCAACGCGGCGTTGATCGCGGCCGCCGCTTGTCGTTTGCGTTCGTCGGTCCAGATTTGGGAGCGGTCAAAATACGGTTGGACATTCGTACCAGCTTGGCCTGGCCCGGCGTCACCAATTCCCGGACGACTGATATCACCGGTTTTCGGACGACCGGCAACGCCTCCATCATGGCCGCTGGCACCAGCTACGCCACGACCTCCGTTCTCGAAGCCGGCACCCTCGTTCAATGCCATGATGGAGCGCCGTTGCGCCTCAGCCATGCGCTGCTGCTGGGCAAGAATCCACGAATGTCGCTCTTTGACGAAATCCGCGATACGACTCTCGCTCATCCGCATCGGTGCGGAGATTTCGACGCGGCCGCTCGGCGGTTTGATGCGCAGATACAGGTTTTTGATGGGTTTGCGCGTCAGGTGCAGATGGATGCCATCAATATCCAACGACTGCTCGGCGGCAGCGGACCGAACGGATTTCGGCGCACCGGACTTCGGAGCGGTGGATTGACGACGGCGATAAGGCATGCAAGTCATTCTCACACAACGGCGGACAACAAGCGGCACACAATGCCGCCCCTCACGAATCGGCAACCGCCACTTACCCCCACGCGCACGCCCTGTCCTCCCATGATTCACCCATCCTATTGAGCGAAAGTGACATTTATGTCAAAATCGCGCAATAGAATGAGTTCCTATTGAGTGAAACTGACATAAATGTCAAATCCACGCGATAGCGGCATGGGAACAGGACATTGATCGGAGAACACGATGCGCATCTCCAGGGATAAGTACCTGAACGATCTCGTCGCGCGCAAAGGCAACGGCATGGTCAAGGTCGTCACGGGCGCGAGGCGCTGCGGCAAGACCTATCTCCTGTTCGACCTGTTCGAGGACCATCTGCGCGCGCAGGGCGTGGACGACGACCACATCATCGAGATCGCACTGGACGATCTGATGTACGAGCGCTACCGCGACCCGCTCGCCCTGTACGACTATGTGAGATCCCGTATCACGAATCGCGAGGAACCGTACTACGTGCTGCTGGACGAGGTGCAGTACGCGATCTCGGACGAGGAGATGCGCGGCGAGGAACCGCCCCGTCTGTACGGGATGCTCAACGGGCTGCTGCGCATGCGCAACGTGGACGTGTACGTGACGGGCAGCAACTCGAAGATGCTGTCCACCGACGTGATGACCGAGTTCCGCGGCCGCGGCGACGAGGTCCGCGTCCGCCCCCTGTCGTTCGTCGAGTTCATGCAGGCGTACGACGGCGACGTCCAACACGGCTGGGCCGAATACGTGATGTTCGGCGGCATGCCGCTCACCTTGTCCATGAGAAGCGACGAGCAGAAGTCCCTCTATCTGAAGAACCTGTTCGAGGAGACCTATCTCAAGGACATCGTCTCGCGCAACGGGCTGCGCAGGTCGCAGGAGCTCGACGACCTGGTCGACGTGCTGGCCTCCTCCATCGGCGCCCTGACCAATCCGCCCAAGATCAAGGCCACGTTCGCCAGCGTGCTGCATTCCGGCATCAGCACGAACACCATCATGCAATACATCGGCCATCTCGAGGACGCGTTCGTCATCGAGGAGGCGAGACGGTTCGACGTCAAGGGACGCAAGTACATCGGCAGCCCGAAGAAATACTATTTCGAGGACATGGGGCTGCGCAACGCGCGACTGGGGTTCCGCCAGATCGAGCAGACGCACATCATGGAGAACATCGTGTACAACGAGCTGCGAACACGCGGCTACAACGTCGATGTGGGCGTGGTCGACCGGCGCGGTGCCAGTGAAGGTGTGCCGTACCGCAAACGCCTCGAGGTCGATTTCGTGGCGAACCTCGGCAACCGGCGCTGCTACATCCAATCCGCGTACCAACTGCCCACACCGGAGAAGGTCGCGCAGGAGAAGGCCTCGTTGCTCGAGATCGACGACAGCTTCCAGAAGATCGTCCTCGTATGCGACGTGGTCAAACCCGTCCGCGACGAGCACGGCATCCTCACGATGAGCGTCTACGATTTCCTCCTCGACCCGGACAGCCTGACGATGTGACGCCGGACGGTCGGCAAATGCCCCGGAACGCAGACCCCCTTATCGGGGCTTGGCATCATCACGTATCCGCCCGGTCCGCCGCAAACCTCAAACACTCAAGTGGCACATGGCAAGATACCAAGTCACATCGGGGTGCCCGGCCGCACTTCGGAATCGCAAGGCACCGAGAATCATCCCGCCATTCGATCCGCGCCACGTCAAGCAGAGGAAGATGAACAGTAGGCCAACCATGTCGAAATTATGTTCAAAAGTCATTGAACGTTTTTCATTTCGTGTTTTAATGGAGGCATGAGCAATGAAGAGCAGCGGTCACGGACCGACGGACGCCGGCCGGTCGGCACGGTCGTCTTCGATTTCGATGGGACGATCAGCCTGGGCGACGGGCCTGTGCGTTCCTACGCGCGCCATGCCTTCGCCCGGTTGCCCGCGGGGTTGCGCGAACGGGCCGTCAGGACGCTGGATCTCTATCTTGGCGGCGCCGTCACGGATGATGGCCGGCATTGGAACGACGGTTACGATGTGGTGAGCGACATGTGCGCGGGCCATGTGCCGGCGGATGGGTTGCAGCAGGCGTATCTTTCCAGCCGGGACGAGCTGGCCCGGGGTCTTGTCCACGTGGACATGCCGCAGGGTCTTCCCGGTTTCCTGGACGATCTGGGTTTGTTGGGCTGCGTTCGCGTGCTGTTGACCAATTCGCCGCTGCATGGGGTGCGCGAGACCGTCGGACGGTTCGGGCTGGAGGGTCGTTTCGACCTGATCGTCGACGGGGCGGGCAAACCCGGACGCTGGGGCGATCATATCGCCGCGTTCGACCGTCTCTCGGGACGTGGGCGCCTGTTGAGCATCGGCGACCATTGGGACAACGACATCGCCCCGGTGCTCGCCGCGGGCCGCGAGGCCGCGTACATCGGCGGCACGGGCCGGCATGGCGGCGCGACGTACCGGGCGGCGCTCCTCCCCGACATGTACGGGGCGATATTGGAGGGATGCGCGTCATGGGACAGGTGAACGCGAACGGGCCGGCCGAATCGATCCTCGCCCGCATCCGGCTTGCGTTGGACGCGTTGGATCCGGCGCAGCGCAAGGTCGCGCGCTTCTTCCTGGAGAACTCCGACGTCATCGGGGACCTGCCCATCGCGACGGTCGCGCGCGAGACGGGCGTGTCGGCGGGCACGGTGGTGAGGACCTGCGCCGATCTGGGGTGCCACGGGTACCGGGAGATGAGGATCCTCATCGCACGCGACAACGCGATCAGAAGCCTGCTGGAGCAGCGCGGGCACGCGCGGGCCGACGGGGAGGCCGGCTCGGAGGGCGAGCGGATCATCGCCAGGATCCAGGGCATGCTCGACATGCTGCGGGAGCTGCCCGACTGCCTCGACGCCGGGGCGTTCAACCGGGCGTTGGAGATGATCCGCGACGCGCGGGGCATCGTCATCGTGGCATCGGGCCTGTCCAGCGGGGTCGCGGCGAACCTTGAAAGCCGTCTCCTGCGGTACGGCCGTCTCGTAACCTTCGTCCGGGACCCGCTGGGCCAGGACATCAGCGCCTCCCTGCTCAAACCGGGCGACCTGATCATCGCGATCTCCGGTTCCGGGGAGAACAGGCACACCGTCCACGCGGTCGAGGTCGCCACGGCGAACGGGGCCGACGCGTTGGCGGTCACCAGCTTCGCGAACTCCTCCCTGGCCACGCGGGCCACGACGACCCTGGTCGCGTCCACGCCGGCCACCACGTTCAACGACGAGCTCATCGACACGTCGCGTCTTCCCCTGGACATCGTCATCGAATCCCTGACCGGGCAGCTGGGCAGGGGCGAGGAGGACCCGGGGGTCATCTCACAGATTTCCGAACACCTGGACAGATAGGAGCCGCAACACCACACCTCACCCATCATCCGGTGCCGGCATCGGCCGGACGCCAGTCTTCCTTTCATCATCCGCCGCGGGTCCCGCCGTGGGCCCGCGCATCATCCATCATCACGCGGAAATCCTTTTTTCACAACGAAAACCCATTGAGGAAGGTCGAACCATGCCTTTTTCCATCCAGAACAAGATGCTGAGGACCATCGCGGTCGCCGCCACCACGGTCGCGCTGTGCGCCACGATGGCCGCCTGCGGCTCGTCGAAGGGTTCCGACTCCGCCG
Source organism: Bifidobacterium sp. WCA-178-WT-4B (assembly GCF_009696495.1). NCBI lineage: Bacteria > Bacillati > Actinomycetota > Actinomycetes > Bifidobacteriales > Bifidobacteriaceae > Bifidobacterium > Bifidobacterium sp. WCA-178-WT-4B. Next base: position 296,504 of record NZ_VULV01000001.1, read on the forward strand.
ACAAGGCGCTGGAACTCCAGTTCGTGCCCACCAACAACGACGGCAGCATGCAGGCCAAGGCCAAGCCCTTCGCGGACTACCTGTCGAAGAAGCTCGGACGCAAGGTCGATGTGACCCTCGCCACCGACTACACGACCATCGTGGAGGCCATGTCCTCGCACAAGGTCGACATCGGCATCATGCCGCCCGCCGCCTACGTGCAGGCGCGCGACAAGCAGGCCGCCAAGGCCATCCTCACCTCCGAGCTGGGTGCCTACGACCGCACCACCGGCAAGCCGGTCGAGGGCAAGTTGTCCGGATCGTTCAAGGGCGAGGTGCTCGTGCGCGCCGACAGCGACCTGAAGAAGCTGACCGACCTCAAAGGCAGGAAGATCGCCACGCTGAGCCCCTCCTCCGCCAGCGGCTACATCTACCCGGTGGTCGAATTGAAGAAGGCCGGCGTCGACCCGACCACGCAGTCCACGCTCACCACGGTCAACGACATCCCCAGCGAGATCACCTCCGTGCTCGAGGGCCAGCAGGACGCCTGCTTCGTGTTCGAGGGCGCGCGCAACGTGTTCGCCTCCAAGTTCGCCGGCAAGGACCTGTTCAAGGAGCTGCGCGTCCTCTATCTGACCGAGGGCGACATCCCGAACGACGCCATCGCCGTCCAACCGTCGATGGACCAGGCCCTGCAGGACAAGATCAAGCAGGCGTTCCTCGACATGCCCAACGACGAGGAGGGCAAGACCGCCATGGCCATGTGGGGCCACAAGGGCTACACGCAGGCCGAGGAGAAGAACTACGACACCATCGAGGAATACATCAAGGAAGCGGCCAACTGACCGTTGACGGGGGCGGCCGCCCGTCCACGCGACGCCGGCGGCCGCCCCTTCGCCCGTTACGGGGAAAGGAAAACCCATGATCGAGATACGTGGCGTGACCAAGGAATACGGCAACGGCGTGCTGGGCCTCAACGACGTCAACCTGACCATCCGGGACGGCGAGTTCGTCGCCATCATCGGCCCCAGCGGCGCGGGCAAGAGCACGCTGCTGCGCTCCATCAACCGACTCAACGACATCACCGGCGGCGACATCATGATCGACGGCCAGTCGATTACCAAGGCCAGCCGCAGACAACTGAGGGCGATGCGCTGCTCGATCGGCATGATCTTCCAGCAATTCAACCTCGTGGGCAACAGCACCGTCCAGAAGAACGTGCTGTCCGGCCGGCTGGGCCGGTACGGGACCCTCAAGTCACTGCTCGGCCTCTTCCCGGAGTCCGACTACCAGCTGATCGACAACGCGTTGAAGACCGTGGGCCTCGCGGACAAGGCCCAGACGAGAAGCGACCAGCTCAGCGGCGGCCAGCAGCAGCGCGTCGCCATCGCCCGCACCCGCGTCCAACAGGCCAGGATCGTGCTCGCCGACGAGCCGGTCGCTTCCCTGGACCCGGTCACCTCCGAGACGATCCTCACCGACCTCAAACGCATGAACCAGGACGACGGGACCACGGTGCTCATCAGCATCCACTCCGTCGTCTTCGCCAAGAAATACGCCGACCGGATCATCGGCATGCGCCGGGGAACGGTGGTGTTCGACGGCACCCCCGCCCAACTCACCGACGACATGTTCCGCCACATCTACGAGGGCGACGACGCCGGGAAGACGGGTGAGCGATCATGACCCGCACACCGTCGGCCGGCCGCCCCCTGAAGGACACGGTGCACCGGAACCTGTGGAAACGGCTCGCCACCGTCATAGTGTTCGTCGTCTGCTTCCTCGCCGCGAAGGACGCGACCGAGACCGACTTCGGCGAGGCGATCGCCAACATGGGGCAGGCCGCGGATTTCTTCTCGAACCTCCTGTCGCCCGACTGGGCGTATTTCGCCAAGGTGTGGATGCCCCTCGTCCAGACGATCCGCATGTCCGTGGTGGGCACGTCGCTGGGACTCCTGTTCGGCGTGCCGTTCGCGTTCCTGTGCACCAGCAACGTGACGGGCAACCGCGTGGTCGCCATGGTCGCCCGCGTGGTCATGGACATCATCCGCACGATCCCCACGCTGCTGCTCGCCGCCCTGGTCGTCGCGTTCATGGGCATCGGACAGGTCAGCGGCATCATCACCATCGCCGTGTTCACCTTCGGCATCGTCGGCCAGCTGATCTACCAGTCGATCGAGATCTCCGACCCCGGCCCCGTCGAGGCCGCCCGCTCCGTGGGCGCCAACCGCATGCAGATCGCCACATGGTCGATCCTCCCGCAGATCGGGCAGGACATCGCCAGCTACGCCATGTACGCCTTCGAGATCAACATCCGCGCCTCCGTGATCCTCGGATACGTGGGAGCCGGCGGCGTGGGCGTCCTGCTGAACTCCTCACTCAGCCTGATGCGCTACGACCGCGTGTCGCTCGTCATACTCACCGTTCTCGTGCTCGTCGTCATCGTCGACTGGGTCAGCGAGATCATCAGAAAGAGGCTCCGCTGATGCGTATCCGTCTCACCGCACACCACCTCATGGCCGCCCTCATAGGCATCGCGGTCATCGTCTGCTTCGCGACCACCAACTGGTCCGACAAGGCCCCCATGTCCTGGACCTCCCTGTCGGACACCATCAGCCAACTGTTCCACCCCGACTGGTCGTACGTCTACGACGGCAGCGGCGAGGACCTAGTCAGCCTCATGCTCCAGACCATCTGCATCGCCTTCCTGAGCATGGTCATCGCCACGGTCATCGCGTTCCCCTGGTCCTTCATCAGCGCGACCACCCTGTGGCGGCACACCCCCGCCGTCGCCGGCGCGGCGAAGTTCGTGACCGACCTGCTCAGGGCGTTCCCCGAACTCGTGTACGCCATCATCTTCGTCAAGGTGGTGGGCCCCGGCCCCGCGGCCGGCGTCCTCGCCCTGGGCGTCCACATGGTCGGCATGCTGGGCAAACTGTACGCCGAGAACATCGAATCCATGGACAACGGGCCCGCCGAAGCCATGGAATCGGTCGGCGCCAACTTCTGGAAGACCACGTTCTTCGGACGCATCCCCCTGCTCATGCCCATCTTCGCGTCACTGTCCCTCAACCACTTCGAGATTGCGGTGCGCAGCGCCGCCACCCTCGGCCTGGTCGGCGCCGGCGGCATCGGCGCGCCCCTGATCTTCGCCATCCAAAGCCGCCAATGGAGCAGGGTCAGCATCATCCTGCTGGGCATCATCATCGTGGTCGCGCTCATCGACGCGGCGACCGGATGGCTACGCAAGAAACTCCTCTAAAAGGCCTGCCACATGACCACGATCACGATCCTCGCCACCAGCGACCTGCACGGCTTCCTGCCCGACACCCTCGCGGACGTGCCCGGCGACCCGTCCGCCGCGAACGCCCACGCGGCCGGCATACTCGCCGCACACGCCGCCAAGCGGATGACGGGCGTGGACGACGCCACGCTGCTCATCGACGCCGGCGACTACCTGCTAGGAAGCGCCTACGCCACCTTCACCGCCCAATCGGCCGAGAGGGAATCCCCGCTCACCCGCGTCGCCTCCGCCTGCGGCTACACCGCCATGGCCCTGGGCAACCACGACTTCGACCACGGCACCGCACTGCCCGCAAGCCAGAACCCCCACCTGCACGAACGGCTCCTGTGCTGCAACGTGACGGACGAGGAAGGCCACCCGATCTTCCATCCATACCGACTCGTCCAAGCCCGGGGCATCCGTGTGGGCATCGTGGGCGCGGTTACCGGAGCCCTGCCCCAACTCACCGCGTTCCGCAACACACAGCACATCCACGTCCTGGACGCGGTCGAAAGCATCAGGACCACCGTCAACCGGATACGCGCGGACGTGGACCTGCTCATCGTCGCCTACCACGGCGGCATCGAATGCGACATGGCCAGCGGACGACCCACGCAATACGACACCGGCGAGGACCAGGCATACCGCATCCTCTCCACCATCCCCGGCATCGACGGGCTGATCTGCGGACACCAACACCGCACCAACCACGGCGAATGCCACGGCATCCCCTACGTGCAACCCGGATACCAGGGAAACTCCGTCGGATTCATCTCCTACCAGTTCAAGGAAAGGCGAATCAGCCGGCACGAGACCGCGATGCTGCACCCGACCACTGACAAGCTGGAACCATTGGATCCGACGACGATGAACCTCAAGCTGGACGAATACAGGACCTGGCTGGACCAGCCCATCGACACCGGACGGTTCGGTGAATACATCACGCTGAAAACCGGCATCAGACTCCAACGATTCATCTGGCGGAAAACCAGCGACGGAACCACGACCATCCGCGAATTCCACCACAGCTTCCCCAAACCCTACACCGCATCCGTGTTCCGCCTGACCTGGGAAGAACTCCGGACCTGCATCGACCAAGGCCTGATACAAGCCGACATGATCCCCGCAACGGAAGCACCGTTGGGCGGATACCAAGTCATCACCAACACACCCGAGGCATTCCCCACATACCGACTGGAAAGCCGAACAGTAGACAACCTCTTCGACGAATACCTACACTGGCTGAAGCAATAAGGGTTTGGGGAGATAAGTCGTGCTCCGGCTTCTTCTCCCTAAACCTCAGTTTCATATGACGTATGCACGCGACGATCATGTCGAACAGCGCTATGGGCCATGAGCCTACGCGCCGCATGTAATCCTGGATTCGCAGTGCCGGTCACATGCGGTGATTCTTTGGTGGCTCGCCCTGATCATAGAAATATAGGGTCCGCAACCCCGTATCCCTTTTCTAGAGTGTGTTTACACTAGTTGGTTTTTTGGCTGTGTATTGGACATTTCTGTGCAGGGCGGGAGGTGTAACCGCAGCATTACGGTGTGAGAACGCAAGGTTACGTAGCTGGGCATTGGCTGTGGCGTTGCTGAACATTGACCGCTGTGTTGCTGGACATTGACCGCCGCGCCGGCAATCATGGCGCAAGCGACAATCACGACACGCCGTTATTGACATACCGCCGTTCAATGGTATTGTAATCACTTGTGCGCTTTTGAAGCGTATGGATCGGGCCCGTAGCTCAGCTGGTTAGAGCGCATCCCTGATAAGGATGAGGTCGGAGGTTCAAGTCCTCCCGGGCCCACAGGAAAAATGAAGCGGCCGCGAGCCGCTCTTTTTTTCTCACGGGGCTATAGCGCAGCTGGTAGCGCATCTGCTTTGCAAGCAGAGGGTCGCCGGTTCGAACCCGGCTAGCTCCACGGTCAGGGTTTTCAGAGAAATCTGGAAGCCCTTTTTTCACGCCAGAACGGCGGAATACCAACGATTTCAGGGCATACAGCGCAAACAGAGAATGTACGGAAAAGGCGGCCAATGTCAACTTTTCCGGTACCCAGCAAGGTACCTGGAATGGGTACCCAACGAACGATACTGGAACCATGCGCACCGAAAAGAAAAAACATTTGGGTCAGTCACCCACCGGACCGACCGGGATTCCTACAGGGCCAAATACACCCACAACGGTGAGGTCATCACGAAAACATTCAAAGACGAACGTTCGGCACAGGCGTGGCTGAGCGCCGAAAAAGCCCTCGTAGAGGCCGATAGGGCTGGAATCCAACGGGGTGGAGTAGCCCAGCCGACCGTAAACGGCAGGAAGAGGCCGTAAGACGGCGTAGAACGCTATTATGCGATTACGTCATGGAAGAATTCGCACCCACATGGCTCAACTATTCTTCCGACGGAGCCGAACTAACCGCAGGAAGCAAAAGAAAGCATCGGTAATACCTTGCGCATCTGCCCCACGCATTCTTCTGGAAATATCCCCTAACAAAAATAACGACCGAAGACATAAACCGGTGGCTAGCCAATTTAGACAATTTCGGGGGAGCGACGCCCCGCAAGAAAACGTTCCACCTCTTGAAAGCCGTGTACACGAAAGCAGTGGCCGAAGGAGCCGTAGACAAATCACCCGTCACCATGAAAGCCCCCGCAATCCCAAAATCCCGGCAAGCTCAAATACCACCGGCCACAGCCGAGGAACTTCAAACCATCTATGCCGCCATGCCCAACACCACACGAATCTCCGTATGGCTGGGGGCTATCCTTGACCTACGAATCGGAGAAGTGGTCAGCCTGCACGTGTGGCTGATGGCGGTCATCGTCATCAGCCTCGCACCCGCGATGCACTCCATCGCGGCCGACATCGTCGTGATGGCAATCGCCATCTGGGCGATGACACCCAGCCGTCGATAACGGCCAGCCCGTCCGAGTTTCAACACCCGGACGGGCCTTTCTTGTTTGCAAGTGCATGGCTGCTACTGCTTTTTCTGTGGTCTGCCATACTTGTGCACTAACGCGGCCAAAAGTATTGCTACGAAATAGATGTAGACGAGAAATCTGCTGAGAGACCCGTTGAATATCAACATAACGGCTACTGGCACTATAAGCGCTGTCGTAAGAATAACCGAAAGCTTTATGTTCTGTGTTTTAAGGCACGACCACACAAACAATATCAATGCCACAACGGCAGTAATCAGATACGCGACTGCGAATGGGGTCATGGCCCCGCGCTTGATCTCCGTTGCTCCACTAATTGAGCAAGAAGCGAACAGCCATGCACAGAGCCATGACTTCCAATCCCACTTTTTCATCACAGTAATGCCTTACAACTGCATCATATGATTTCAGATTTCAACGGTGGGAATTCCCAAGCCAGTGTGAGGCATACTCCCTTTCCTTGAGCAACTGCGCCGATGATTTTTGTGGCGAGATCAGCAAAGAATCCGATGCCCAAGACAGCGACGCCTCCAGCGATTATGGTACCGACGGGCCCACTGATTGCCGAGGCAACTGCGGTGAATGCTGCGGCAAGAGCCGCCGGGCTAACCGAGGAAGCCGCGAAAAGCGCTGCCGCGAATCCTACGGTGAAATCTATGTAGGAGATGTATACGCCGCTGCAACTGGCATAGGTCGTTGGAAGCGACTCTATGTCTTGGATGTCCTCCGTGGGTGGATTGAGGACGTTATCGACTAGGAACACATATTCTGCATCGGAGAAACCGTAATCGGTCTTCAGTTGCTCCTCTGACAGCGAGACGGTGAGACGATCACCTTCAAAGCTGAAATATTCACCGACATCAACGATTTTCCAGAGCAGGTTCTCGAGTTCCGTATCCACTGACGGTACTGCACAAGGAACGTAGCCATCGGACTGAGCATCCGGGACACTTGCATTCGCAACGGGAGCCACCACCAACAATGTCGCCATCGACAAGATACATGCGATGATTCGTGCGAGGTATTTCCTTACTTTTTTCATTTGATTCTTCCTTGAATCGTTGATTTACCCGGCTCTTCCGATTTTGGTGTGTAAGGGCCGTGCGGTTTCATTCGTTGTGTGAAAGAAAAAGTGAAGGATACCGGGCGGCTTGGCATTGAGTTTAGCACGTTCGACGGATGGGTGTTGCTCGGCCTGGACGGATTGGAGTTGCGTCCCCTGGTGCAACGGCACCTGGCCATGGGCACTCGCGGGGGCGTGTGGCAGATACGCTGCGAGCCGGAGGGGCCCGCCGCACGGTGTTGCGCCCAGTGCGACGGGGTCGAGGAGATCGGCGTGGACGAGCACGTGTGGTGACACACCCCGTTCGGCAGTAGGTAAGTGACCATCATCGTGGACCTGACGCCCAGGAAGAAAGGCGGGACGGCCCGCCTGCTGGACATGGTCGAAGGCAGGAGCGAGAAGGCGTTCGCCACATGGCTCCAGGAACGCGGCCAGGCGTTCCGCGAGCGTGTGAGGGTCGTGGCGATGGACGCGTTCGCTTTTGGCGATGGTGTCGGCCCGGCGGCGCAGGGCGAGCGAGACCAGGTCCGTGTCCGCCGGACCGGTCTCTGGACGTAGGTCGATCGAATCGGACGCGGCGAGCATGGCGTTATCGAAGCCTGCTGCTTTCGTGGCTCGGGCGATGGCTTTGAGGCTGTCATGCAAACGTTGTTTGTCGGCCTGGTCGAGCCATGCGCGCACGTCCTCGGGGAAATCAGGACGTATCGGTGTTTCCTTCCACGAGCCCGGGCAGGCCGTGAGCATCGGCATGACCAGAGCCGGGTCCTGCAGCGTGCTGGATGCTCCGCCGTATCGCCTAGGATATTCGGCGATCATCTCGCCGGACGAGGGATCGGTGATCCGCACGCTGTCCCACCCGGCCGCGGCCAAAAGTTTCCCGCCGTGCCACTTGCCGCCGGCGAGGTACCGGTTCGAGTCGATCTCGATACGCCCGTACCTGTCGGCTTTCCCGCTTTCCCAACGGATCGGGTCGAAACGTGTGGATGGCAGGGGCATCAACGCTTTCCGGTCCTCGTCGAAGCATTCCATAATGGGCACGTCCAATAGCTTGTAATGGCATCGGGTCCGGGCCGGTTCGTCGCAGCGTCCGGGCATGACACGGGCGGGTTGCTCGTGGGACCCGGCCTCGAGGGGCGGGACCATGAGGCTGCGGCGTGGGAACCCGGCTAGCTCCACGGTCAGGGTTTTCGGCGGAGTCCGAAAGCCCTTTCTCATATCAAAACGGCGAAGTACCAATGATTTCAAAGTATACGGTGAGAACGGCGAACATACGGAAGTCCGTAGATGTCGGCGTTTTGGGTATCCACCGAGATACTCAAAATGGGTACCCGATGAACGACACTGGAACCATACGCACAGGAAAGAAATCTTTCGACTCCGTCATACCAATTCTGGTGCAACAGAGCCTAATAGAAACCAGCGTTTTACATACGATGTAAAACGCTATATACATGATGTGTTGTTTTCTATAGACAAGGGATATATGATATGAACGTCTTCCAAGGAAGGAGCCAAAGATGAGCGGAACGACAACCACCGTCAACGTCCGAATGAACGCTGAGCTGAAAAAACAAGCCGAGGAACTGTTCGGGGAGCTGGGCATGAACCTGACCACCGCAGTCAACATATTCATCCGCCAATCCCTGCGACAGGGCGGCATACCGTTCAACGTCTCGTTGGATGAGCCGAACAGGGAGACCGTCTCCGCCATGTTGGAGGCGAAGCGAATCGCAAGGGACGGGAACGTGAAGGGCTACCGGGACCTGAACGCCTTGTTCAAGGACTTGGACGCATGAGCGGCATCCAGTACACGGTCAAGACCACGTCCAGATTCAGGAAGGACTTCAAACTCGCCAGACGACGCGGACTGGACGCCGGCCTTTTCAAACAGGTTGTATCCATTCTGTCCGAGGGCGGCACACTGCCCGACCGATATCATGACCATGCGCTTACAGGCAATATGACCGGCTTCAGGGAGTGCCATATCACACCAGACCTGCTGTTGGTCTATCTCATAGAGAAGGACGTGCTGGTGCTCACTCTGACCCGAACGGGCACCCATAGTGACCTTTTCGGAAAATAACGGGATACGGACAAAGGAAAGCCGGGACAGGGGCCCGACCAAGGCAGGGTGGGCAGCAAGGCACCCAATGTCGTGATACACCGAGAAAACGGCGAAATAGCAACAAACACCGGGAATCCCTGGCTCCACGGTCAGGGTTTTCGGCGGAGTCCGAAAGCCCTTTTTCATGCCAAAACCCAGCAACACCAAGGTTCCGTCAATCGTGCCGGCGTCCGGTCCACAACCATGCGATTGCGCATCGCACTCAACCTGAGCCATGACGTCTCTTCCGCGCTGCGCTGAACGCTTTCCCGTTATCCGAGCGCCCTCTATGCAACACAGGGTCGGGTGCATAGAATAAGAACGTCTTATCTATCTATCGAATCGAGGAGAACAATGCTCACTGACGAGTACGTCAAGCGCGTCTACAACCAGGTCGTGGCCCGCGATGGCGATCAGCCCGAATTTCTGCAAGCCGTCTACGAAGTGCTCGACACCCTTCAGCCGGTCGTCGCAAAGCACCCGGAATACGAGAAGAACGGTGTTCTCGAGCGCATCGTCGAACCTGAGCGCGTGGTGAAGTTCCGCGTCGCCTGGACCGACGACGAAGGCAAGGTGCAGGTCAACCGTGGTTACCGCGTGCAGTTCAATTCCGCCATCGGCCCGTACAAGGGCGGCCTGCGCTTCCACCCGACCGTCAACGAGAGCGTCATCAAGTTCCTCGGTTTCGAGCAGATCCTGAAGAACTCCCTGACCACGCTGCCGATGGGCGGCGGCAAGGGCGGCTCCGACTTCAACCCGAAGGGCAAGTCCGACGCCGAGGTCATGCGCTTCTGCCAGGCCTTCATGACCGAGCTGTGCCGTCACATCGGCCAGTTCACCGACGTTCCCGCCGGCGACATCAACGTGGGCGGCCGTGAGATCGGCTACCTGTTCGGCCAGTACAAGCGCATCCGCGACGAGTACTCCGGCGTCCTGACCGGTAAGGGTCTGGAATTCGGCGGCTCCCTGGCCCGCACCGAGGCCACCGGTTACGGCGTGTGCTACTACACCCAGGAAGCCCTGCGCGTGCTGCGCAACGACTCCTTCAAGGGCAAGACCGTCGTGATCTCCGGTGCCGGCAACGTGGCCATCTACGCCGCGCAGAAGGCCGAGGAGCTGGGCGCCAAGGTCGTGACCGTGTCCGATTCCAACGGCTATGTCTACGATCCGAACGGCATCGACGTTGCCGTGGTCAAGCAGATCAAGGAAGTCGAGCGCGGCCGTATCAAGGAGTACGCCGAGCGCGTTCCGTCCGCCGAATACCACGAGGGTTGCTCCGGCGTGTGGACCGTGCCGTGCGACATCGCGCTGCCGTGCGCCACTCAGAACGAAATCGACGAGGAATCCGCCAAGGCTCTTGTAGCCAACGGCTGCAAGGTGGTGTGCGAGGGCGCCAACATGCCTTCCACCCCCGAAGCCATCGAGGTCTACAAGTCCAATAAGCTGCTGTACGGCCCGGCCAAGGCTGCCAACGCCGGTGGCGTGGCCGTCTCCGGCCTGGAGATGAGCCAGAACAGCTACCGTCTGAGCTGGACCTTCGAGGAGGTCGACGCCAAGCTCAAGTCCATCATGGAATCCATCGTCGCCAACTCCCTGGCCGCCGCCAAGGAGTACGGCGAGGAAGGCGATCTGATGGCCGGCGCCAACATCGCCGGCTTCGTCAAGGTTGCCAACGCCATGGTTGCCCAGGGCGTGCTGTGACGCTTGCCGCTAAGCAGTACTAAGCAGTACTGAGCAGTAGCGTAATGCCCTTGCTTCCCCGTGAGGAGGCAAGGGCATTGCTATATGTACAACGAGCAACAAGTGCTATCCCCAAATACGTAAGCATTACGCACCACTATACGAGTGAATTCTTGGATATGATCATCAATCCAAGCTATCTGCTTTCAGAGGGGTACATTCGGCCTTCTGCAGATAACAGCTCAGCTTCCACCTCCATAACCCCGAAACTCACCACCGTCGATCAGCACATGGATCAGTGCGGCTGGACCATGGCCGACGTGGTCATCAAAGCCATCAACGGAGTCTCTTCACCGCACGTGATGCACCTGAACACCGATTTGGCGGTGCGTGAGTCGGCGTAATTGCCACGTGGCTGTCGGCAGGACTCTGGATATCCCGCGTCACAATCACCCAGTAATGCATCACGCAGTGTATAACTCTTCCGCAGAAACGAATACCATTCGTTCATCATCCATGTAGCGGGTTCGCGTGGACTCACTCACCGGATTCTTGGTGAACAGCATAAGCCACGCATTACCGGCCTGATAGCCGCGGACTAAGCCAGCACGCTGATGGAGCCTTTCAATAGCCTCCGTTTCGTTGAATGAATTACGCCATTTGCATTCACCGAACAGAATCGTTTTATCGAGCGAATCCGCAGCAATCACATCGATATCGGTTTGCTCGTGAGCAATCGGATCATTGCCCCACCATTTGCCGAATTGAGTGGCAACAAAGGGGAGGTTGCCCATAGCGTTGTTTCGAATAAGCCATTGCAGGCAAATCGTCTCAAATTGTTGCCCAACATAGGTATCAAACGATGGTCCAAAAGCGAGTCTGCTCGTAACCTCCTCGCTGATATTACCATCCAAAATGCTCATGTTGCGCCCCACAAAGCGGAACCAATATGCAAAGAAGGGATCGCTCACCACATACATTCCCTTGCGCGATTTACTCGGATCTTCACCAAACGGCACTTTTCGCTCAATTAAGCGCAAATCGACCAGCGTTTTCAGATATGCTCCAATCGAATCAGATTCGACACCCGCATGTTCAGCGATAAGCTTTGGCGAGGAATTACCACCCGCAATAGATTGCAATATCGAATAATACGATGCCGGTTCACGAAGCTCCTGACGCAACAGCATCATAGGTTCCTCACGCAGTACGCCCAAGTTGTCGAACATCAAGCGCAGCACATTGGATCCAAAGCCATCGGCTTCCTGTATACGGGCCAGATAATATGGCGTACCGCCGAAAGTCGCATAGTATTGGACCAGTTCTTGCGGAGATGTGTTCGTTAGAAATTTTGCCGCATCCGCATAGTCGAATGGCAGGAGTCGAATCTGTGCTGTACGACGCCCGTATAGCGGGCTTTTACGCCCCAATACGTCGTTTTCCATGAATCCCTCGTTACTACCGGATAGAATCATCGTCACTTTTGTGGCGAGGAATCCATGGTCAATTGCTATCTGCAACATGGAGGGTAATGCCGGCTCGGCGGCAGCCGCATAAGGGAACTCATCGAATACGAACACCATACGTTCGTCAGTCTGTGCAGCACGTTCAGCAACAAACGATAACGCATCAGACCACCTGCCAAACGACGGGGTGGAATCCGGCATACCAAAGAACGACAATGCCGCTCTTGAGAAATCTTCAAGATTCATCTTGGCGCTTTGCTGTATGGCCGTGAAGTACAGCACGCGTTTATCTTTGACAAATTCGTCGATCAACGCCGTTTTCCCTACACGCCGCCTACCGTACAGCACCACCATTTCGAATGAATCACTGGTAAACAGCTTTTCCAGCACTTGTAACTCGTGCTCTCGTGCGACAAACATTGCAGCCCTCCGATCCGTATACCGCCCAATAATAAGAGTATCATGGTTAATGTAATCACGATTACCTTAATTACGATACTAATAATTGTTGCCCTACCGCGAGGAGGATCTTCCTTCCGCTGTCAAAACGAAAGCCCAACAGTCCAGACTGACGAGCAACAACATCGGCAGATCAACCGCTGACGCCAGCCAACCTGACAGCACAAATCAGCCTGATTGCAGGTATATAGGCACTAGTTAGCGAAACCGGCTCTTCGCATTTTGGTGTGTAAGAGCCCGTAAAGCCCCCTCAGTAGCGCCAACCTGCCAGTCCTTTGGTGGAACCACACCACATAGACCTTCCTCAACGGCGCCAAGCTGCCACACGCTGGCAGACCAACACCGCTGTGTGCATTCTCTGCGTCGACGGCAGTCCAAAACTTGGCCCAGCAACGACGCTTGCTGTGCCCAGCGTCGGCAGAGGGCCAATAATTGGACGCAAACGACACAGAACACACCCTCAGCGTCGGCAGAACTCCAAGATCTGTACCGCTGACGACGGTAAGCCCTCCACAGCGTCGTCAGAGATACAAAATCTGTCCCAACACCGACGCCTGCCACCCCCAGCGTCGCCGGAGTCCCAAGTCTCGGCCCAGCAACGACGCCTGCGATCCCCACATATAAGAAACCGCACCTCCGATCATCGAATCTGAATGACTTCAGTCCAACAACCGGGGTGCGGTTCACTGAGGGGAGTTCCGTCAGTATCGCTATATCAGTCGTCGCCGAGCGTGACGTGCACGCCGCCGACCAGCGAGCTGACCACGTTGTAGATCAGTGCCGCAATGGTGGCCAGCAGGGTGAAGATCACCACTTCAACAATCGAGAAGATGGTGACGCCGGACACCACGGTGGTAAGGGACAACACGTTCTTGAGATCGAAACCGCCTGCATCAAGACCGGTGGAAGACACAATCTGCGTAATCTGGCTGAATACACCGACCACATCAAGCAGCACCCATACGATCGCGGAGGCAACGACCTGAATAATCGCCACGGCGATGGACAGCATGAACGTCACCTTGGCCACGGACCAAGCATCCACGCGGGTCAGTGACAAGCTCATGCGGCGAGCCCTGGGGGCGCTACGGCGAGGTGCCGGACGCACAGGAGTGGCGGCACCTCCCGAAGGCAACGCGGACTCCTCCGGATCACTGGACACGGAGCGGGCCACACGGGGAGCGCGGTCGGCGCCGATCAGCGGCTCGGCATAATCGTTCTGTGTATTGCCGTCTTCCGACGGAATGATCCGGGTCTCGTTGTCTTCGAGATTCTCGCTCATCGTTTCTCCTTACCAGGCTGGACGGCAGCCTCTGTTGTATGCGAGGCTACCAGCTTTTCGGGACGCTGCTCACGCCTCGTCCGGGTTGTTCACATTCTTGTCGGATTGCACGGTCTCACCGGCTCCGTTCGCCGCCGTATCACCGGCTCCGTTCGCCGCCGTACCGCCGTCTTCCTCGGGCTCGTCCTTCTCCTCGTTACGGGCGATGGAGAGGATCATGTCGCCCTTGTCGGGCTTGGCGAAGGTCACGCCCTGGGTGTTGCGCCCGGTGCGCTTGACCTCATCCACGTTGGAGCGGATCACCTTGCCGGACTTCATGATGGCCATGACCTGATCGTCTTCGGACACCACGAGCGCACCCACCAGCGCGCCGCGGCCTTCGACCAGTTGCACGGCCTTGACGCCCAGACCATTGCGCCCCTGCAGACGGTACTCGCCGATGGCGGTGCGCTTGGCGAAGCCTTCGTTGGTCACCACGAACAGGTCCTTGTCGGAGTCGCTCGGCACCACATCCATCGCCAGCAGGCTGTCGTCGTTACGGAACTTCATGCCCTGCACACCGGCGGTCTGACGGCCCATCGGGCGCAGCTGTTCGTCGTCGGCCTGGAACTTGAGACTCATGCCAAGCCTGGACACCAGGATGATGTCGTCCTGCGCGTTGCACAACGCGGCACCGATGAGCTCGTCGGCGTTCTCGCCGTTCTCGTCGGCCATGAGTCGCACGGCGATCAGACCGCCCTGACGCGGGGAATCGTACTCGGCCAGCGGGGTCTTCTTGACCTTGCCGGATCGGGTGGCGAGCACCAGATATCTGGCCACCTCATAGTTCGGGATGGACAGCACGGTCTGGATGGTCTCGTCGGGCGCGAACTGCAGCAGGTTGGCCACGTGCTGGCCCTTGGAATCGCGCGAGCCTTCGGGTAGCTCGTAGGCTTTGATGCGGTACACGCGCCCCTTGTTGGTGAAGAACAGCAGCCAGTTGTGCGTGGAGGTCAGGAAGAAGTGATCCACCACGTCGTCCTCGCGCAGCTTGGTGCCCTTGATGCCCTTGCCGCCACGATGCTGGGCGCGGTATTCGTCGGCCTTGGTGCGCTTGATGAAACCGGAGTGGGTCACGGTGACCACCACGTTCTCTTCGGCGATCAGGTCTTCGACGTTCATCTCGCCGGAGAACGGCAGGATTCGGGTGCGGCGTTCGTCACCGTACTTGGCCACGATCTCGTCGAGTTCGTCGCCGATGATCTTGCGCTGGCGTTCCGGTTTGGCGAGGATGTCGATATAGTCGGCGATCCTGCGCTGCAATTCCTCATGCTCGGCCACGATCTTGTCGCGGTTCATGCGGGTCAGCGTGCGCAGCTGCATGGCCAGGATGGCGTCCGCCTGCACCTGGTCGATGTCCAGCAGCTCCATAAGGCCGGTACGGGCGGTATCGGTGTCCTCGGAGGCACGAATGAGGGCGATGACCTCGTCCAGCATGTCCAGGGCCTTGAGATACCCCTGCAGGATGTGGTCGCGCTCCTCGGCCTCGCGCTTCAGGTACGCGGTGCGTCGGGCAATCACGTCGAGCTGGTGGTTCACCCAGTGGCGGATGAAGGCGTCCAGGCTCAGCGTGCGCGGCACGCCGTCGACCAAGGCCAGCATGTTGGCGCCGAAGGTCTGCTGCAGCTGGGAGTGCTTGTACAGGTTGTTCAGCACCACCTTCGGCACGGCGTCGCGCTTCAGGACCAGCACGAGACGCTGGCCGGTGCGGCCGGAGGTTTCGTCTCGCATGTCGGCGATGCCTTGGATCTTGCCGTCGCGCACGGCTTCGCGGATGGAGACGACGAGACGATCCGGATTGACCTGGTACGGCAGTTCGGTGACCACCAGGCACATGCGGCCGTTGATCTCCTCGGTGTTGACCACGGCGCGCATGGTGATCAGGCCACGGCCGGTGCGGTAGGCCTGTTCGATGCCCTTGTGGCCGAGGATGGTGGCGCCGGTGGGGAAGTCCGGTCCTTTGATGATGCGGATCAGGTTTTCCAGCAGTTCCTCGCGGCTGGCGTCCGGGTGGTCGAGCGCCCAGTGGACGCCGTCCGCCACCTCGCGCATGTTGTGCGGCGGGATGTTGGTGGCCATACCAACGGCGATGCCGGCGGAACCGTTGACGAGCAGGTTCGGGAAGCGGGCCGGCAGCACGGTCGGCTCCTGGGTCTTGCCGTCGTAGTTGGGCACGAAGTCGACGGTGTCCTTGTCGATATCGCGCACCATCTCCATGGCCAGCGGGGCCATGCGGCATTCGGTGTAACGCATGGCGGCGGCCGGGTCGTCGCCGGGGGAGCCGAAGTTGCCCTGGCCGTCGACGAGCATGTTGCGCATCGACCAGGACTGGGCCATACGCACCAAGGTGTCGTAGATGGCGGAGTCGCCGTGCGGATGGTACTTGCCCATCACGTCGCCGACCACACGGGAGCACTTGTTGTAGCCGCGATCGGGACGGTAGCCGCCGTCGTACATCGCGTAGATCACGCGGCGATGCACGGGTTTCATGCCGTCGCGCACATCCGGCAGGGCGCGCTCGACGATCACGGAGAGGGCATACGCCAGGTAGGACTCGCGCATCTCCTGCTGCAGGTCCTTGCGCTGGATGCGTTCGCCGGTGTCCATCAGGCCGTAGTCGGTGGTGTCCGCCTCCTGCGGGCTCAACGGCTCCATCGAGCCGTCCGGCGTGAACTGCTCGTCGCCGGTGTTGTTTTCATCTGCCACTGTTGTTCCTTTAGTTGTCTAAGTCCGTTGTGTACCTCCCTCTGACGAGGGAGGTTGGAGGATTCCGTTACGCATCGATCCAACGCACGTTCTTGGCGTTGCGCTGGATGAAGAGGCGGCGGGGTTCGACCTCATCGCCCATCAGCATCGAGAAGGTCTCGTCGGCCGCGGCGGCGTCCTCGATATGCACCTGCTTCAGAATGCGGTGCTCGGGGTCCATGGTGGTCTCCCATAGCTCCTGGTAGCTCATCTCGCCCAGACCCTTGTAGCGCTGGATGCCTTCGCCCTTGGGCAGCTGGCGTCCGTTGGCCTTGCCTTCGGCGAGCACACGGTCGCGCTCGGCGTCGGTGTACACGAAGTCGTGCGGGCCCTTGGTCCACTTCAGGCGGTACAGCGGCGGCATGGCCACGTACACGTAGCCGGCGGTGATCATCGGGCGCATGTAACGGAAGAACAGCGTCAGGTTCAGGGTGGCGATATGCGCACCATCCACATCGGCATCGGCCATGATGATGACCTTGTGGTAGCGGACCTTGGAGATGTCGAAGTCCTCGCCGTAGCCGCCGCCGACCGCGGTGATCAGCGATTCGATGGTGTCGGACTTCATCATGCGGTCCAGGCTGGCACGCTCGGTGTTGAGGATCTTGCCTCGCAGCGGCAGGATGGCCTGCGTGATCGGGTTACGACCCTGGATGGCGGAGCCGCCTGCGGAATCGCCCTCCACGATGAACAGCTCGCACTCTTCCGGGTTGGAGGACTGGCAGTCCTTGAGCTTGTCGGGCATGCCGGCGGACTCGAAGATGGACTTGCGGCGGGTGTTCTCGCGGGCTTTCTTGGCGGCCAGACGGGCGCGGGATGCCTCGATGGCCTTCTGGATGATGTTCTTGGCCTCGTTCGGGTGGGCATCGAACCAGTCGCCGAGCTTGTCGGTCATCACGCGCTGCACGAAGGTCTTGGCCTCGGAGTTGCCGAGCTTGGTCTTGGTCTGGCCTTCGAACTGCGGGTTGGTGAGCTTGACGGAGATCACGGCGGTCAGGCCCTCGCGCACGTCGTCGCCGGAGAGGTTCTCGTCCTTGTCCTTGAGGATGCCCTTGTCTCGCGCGTAACGGTTGACCAGCGAAGTCAGCGCGGCGCGGAAGCCCTCCTCGTGGGTACCGCCCTCGGTGGTGGAGATCGTGTTCGCGAAGGTGTGCACGGCCTCAGAGTAGGCAGTGGTCCACTGCATGGCGAGTTCGGCGGAGATGCCGAGCTTCAAGTCTTCGGCCTCGAAGCTGATGACGTCCTCTTCCACCGGCGTGGCCTTACGCACCTTGACCAGATAGTCGACGTAGTCCTTGATGCCGTTGAGGTACTGGTAGGTGACGGTCTGGTGCTTTGCGCCCGGCTCGTCCGCCGCGTCGCCGGCCACCTCGTCGCCGGCCTGGTCGTTCTCACGCTCGTCGGTCAGGCTGATCTTGAGGCCCTTGTTCAGGAAGGCCATCTGCTGGAAGCGGGAACGCAGCGTCTCGAAGTCGTAGATGGTGGTCTCGAAAATCTTCGGGTCGGCCCAGAAAGTCACGGACGTACCGGTGGACTCGCCTTCGGTCATCGGCTCGCCCTGCTTCAAGGGCGCGGTGGGGTGCTGGTCGATGTACGTCTGGGTCCAGTGGAAGCCCTGACGGCGCACTTCGATGTCCACGCGGGTGGAGAGTGCGTTGACCACGGAGATGCCCACGCCGTGCAGACCGCCGGACACTGCATAACCGCCGCCGCCGAACTTGCCGCCGGCGTGCAGCTTGGTCATCACGGTCTCCACACCGGAGACGCCCTCGCCGGGCACCTCATCGACCGGGATGCCTCGACCATCGTCCACCACGCGGATGCCGTTGTCCGGCAGAATGGAGACCTCGATATGGCTGGCGTATCCGGCCAGCGCCTCGTCGACCGAGTTGTCGACGATCTCATAGACCAGGTGGTGCAAACCGCGCGGCCCGGTGGAACCGATGTACATACCGGGGCGGATACGCACGGCCTCAAGTCCTTCGAGCACCCTCAGATCAGAGGCCTCATAATGCTCGGGAGCCATGGATTCGTCAAGTTCGCCTTCGGTCAATTCCGCATTGTTGATGCGTTCCGCAGCCGCCTTCAGCTGCTCCTCTTTGCTGGTTTCGTCTGCCAACAGGCTTCCTTCCGTGACTACAGGGTCAACCTCCGTCATGAAGGTCATTCACGGAGGTGATATGGCTTACGAGGCCCGTAAAGGACTCTTCTAGCCATTTGACCATACTGCATGTGATTTTACTCGTCTAACCCGACGAGCGCCATAGCGAGGCTTCTGCGAATTTGTTTGGTATCTTGGCTACCGCCGCCGAGCCCATTTGCGCGTGTATCCGGCGGCCGGGCCGGTCACGCGAATCTCGGTGATGGTCAATCCTCTGAGATTGCGACGGATGGTATCGGTGAGTTGGGGGATAAGGTAGGTCAGCTGCGTGGCCCAGACCGTGGATTCGGCACGGATGGTCAGTACACCGTCCATGAAATCGGCGACTGCCGAATGGCTGGCGATGGCCTGCCCCACCACTTGGTCCCAATGGTTGCGCAATTGCGCAAGCTTCATATTCGCCGCCCAGACGCCATTGCCGGCGATGGTGGTCATCACGCTGCCCAGTTCAGCCGGATCGCGCCCCGGTTTGCCGAAGTTTTCGATGGCCTCTTCACGGCGGCGTCTGTAGTCCTTCAAGGTCGCCCCGCGACGGGAGATCCGCTCGAATATTTCGGCCGGCAGTTTGGTCTCGTCCAGGTTGAGTTGGCGGGCGATCGGCGGGTTCATGACACTTTCCGTTCTACGGACGCGCTGTCCACCGCGGTTTTTCCGTCATACTTACCCAAACTCTCGTTTTCCCGCAAATCGGACAAATTGCCCAGAGTTGGCAGTATCACGGAAGCTGGTTCGGCCAGTGCGGCCACGTCGATGCGATGGGCCGATTCATAGTCGGGCACATCGCCTTCAGCGGCCACGGTAATCAGCACCTGATCCTGTTTTCTGGCGAAATCAAGAATCTGCGCGCGCCGGCTGTCATCAAGCTGGGCGAACACATCATCGAGAATCACAATCGGCTGCAATCCCAACCGGTCACGCACGATTTCGAACAATGCCATTTTCAAGGCCAACGCCATCGTCCACATCTCGCCGTTCGAAGCGAACTCGCGGGCGGGAATACCGGCCAAGTCAAGGTTCATGTCATCGCGCTGCGGACCGATAAGGTTCACGCCGCGAGCCACTTCACCGGGGTAGATGCGTTGGAAATGCTCGCTGATCTGCGGATGCGGATCGTTGAACATCAGCACTTCGTCGAATGAAGGCGCATATGTGAGCGTCACCTGCTCGTCGGCACCGGCCAAGTCGGCGTAAATCGCGGCAAATGGCTCGGCAAGCAGGCTAATCACATGGGCTCGCATACGGGTCAACGCCACACCGGCTTCGATGAACTGGCCGGTCCAGATTTCCAAACCGCTCAGAACCGCATCCATCGGCTGTCCATTGTTGGCATTGGCATTCAATTGCTTCAACAATGTGGCACGCTGTTTGGCGATGCGCGTGAACTGTTGCAACGTCTGCATGTATCCGGGCTCGAGCAGAGCCGCAGCCTGATTCATCATGACGCGGCGTGCTCCCGGATCGCCGGACACCAATCGCTGATCTTCGGGAGTGAAGGAAACGCTGGGAATCTTGCCGATGATATCGCGCAGATACAGCGACGACCCCGAGTTGATGCGGGCTCGGTTGGCACCACGCGCATGAATCGACGCTTCATACGTAGTGGTTTGACCGGCATCATCAGCGACGTTCGCGCGGATGGTGGCCGTGGTCTGCCCGCGTTCGATCAGCGGCAACGTGCTGGACGTGCGATGACTCGATCCGGTGGACAGCACTTCGACGGCTTCCACCAGATTGGTTTTGCCCAAGCCATTCTTGCCGAACAGGATATTCACGCCTGGTACGAAATCGACCACTACCTGACTCCATGAGCGGTAGTGGTCGAGTGCGAGACGGGAGATGTGCATTAGCGAATCGTTGGAAATTCAGGGACTTCAGTTGTTGAAGCGCATCGGCACGAGCAGGTATCGGTAGTCCATGGACTCGTCGGAATCAGCTTCCTGCTGGCCGTTGAACTCGACCGGCTTGACCGGGGTCGTCATCTTGATGCGCACGAATGGTTCGGTCACGGCGGACAGACCCTCCTTCAGGTAGGACGGGTTGAATGCCACGGTGATATCGTCGCCATCCATGTCGATGTCCAGTGTCTCGTTGGCCTGGGCCTCGTCGACCGATCCGGCGGACAGCGCCACTTCCTGACCGGTGAAGGTCATGCGAATCGGAGCATTGCGTTCGGCGACCAAAGCCACACGGCTGATGGCGTCGAGCAGATCCTGCTTGTTGACTACGGCCTGAATCGGGTATTCGTCGGCGAACAGGCGGTCGACCGCCGGGAATTCACCGTCGATGAGCTGGGAGGTGGAGACGCGGCCGGCGTTTTCGAAGCCGAGCAGCGTCGGGCTATCGGCGTCGAAATCAAGGCGGATGTTCTGGTGCTCGTCAAGAGCGCGGGCCACATCCTTGAGTAGTGAGCCGCGAACCAGCGTGGTGGTGTCGACGTCCGGGTTCTGCGGAGTCCAAGTGAAGGTGGCGCGGGCCAAACGGAAGCGATCGGTGGAGGTCATGACGACCTTGTCGCCTTGGAACTGCATGCGCACGCCGGTCAGTACCGGGCGGTTCTCTTCGCGGGAGACGGCAACGCATGCTTGGTTCACTGCCTGAACGAAAGTCGGGGCATCGACTTGGCCGAGCATGGCCGGTACCACAGGCAGATCCGGGTACTCGGTGTCGGGCATGAGCTGCAAGGTGAACTTCGACTTGCCGGACGTGATGGTCAGCGTGGAGCCGTCGGTAACCAGGTATGTTTTCTCCGAACGCAGCGATTTGGTGATATCGGCCAGCAGTTTGCCCTGAACCAGTACGGAACCGGCTTCGTCAACGCCGGCTTCGATGTGGTGGCGAGCGGAAATCTCGTAGTTGAAGGCGGAGAATTGCAGCGTTCCTTCAATGGCTTCCAGCTTGACGCCAGCGAGAATCGGGTTGGAGGGACGTGCGTCGATGACTCGGGAGGTCCAGGCTACGGCGTCGGCCAGGGCTGCGGTATCGATTTCGACTTTCATGTGTGATTGTTCCCTTCGTCGGATTGGCTGAGAAATATTCTAGCCGTTGGGTGGCGAACTTACGTACGATGGGTGACCGGCTGTTACTGTGGCGATGATGCTTTTCACGTAACTGAGTAAGTAATCGCCATAATAAGGCCGGTGGATAGTGTGGATAAGTAGGGTTGAGCCCTGCAAATGCAACGGTTCATAAGTCCCTGAAAATTGTGGACAAATTCTGCATGGCTTGTGGATAAGTGGGCGAGTTTTCCACAGCCAGTTCGTCGGATTTGGGTTTTCCACATCGAGGTCGCAGTTATGCACGAGTTTTCCACAACAAAATAGTGGGTAATCCACGAGTTATCCGCCGAGTTTACCCACATCTGTGCACAACTATGTGGATAACTTTTTTGGTTTTCGTACTTTCGCACGGCGTGTTGAAGGCTGTTTTTCGTCGAGGAGAATCGATTCTGGAGACCGTTTTCGGCACTTTTTTCGTCTCGCTCGCCCAAACCCGCAAAATCGGTCCTCAGAATCGATTCTCTCGTTTCACGGGTTTTTGCGTATTCCCCTTCGAAACTCCCCTCGGTCGTCTGCGACGACAGCTCCCCTCACAAAGGGGAGCCATGAGGAATCTGATGTCTCGAATCCGTTGCCTCGACGTATCCACCAGAATCCGCCTGAGCAACCAAAAACGGCACTTTTCGGAAAGTCAGTCCAAAAAGTGCCGTTTTTCGTCTCTCAGAAGCGTTGTGTCAGTTGGTGTTGCTTTGCTTGAGGCGAACCGTGAGCTCCATAACGTAGTTATAGATCTCCTGTTTTTGCTGCATTCGGTCACTGATTCGAGTGCAGGCATGCATTACTGTGGTGTGATCGCGTCCGCCAAAGACCTGGCCAATATCCATCAGGCTCATACTGGTCATTTCGCGAGCCAGATACATGGCGATCTGACGAGGAACAGCCACGTTTTTGGTTCGTGATTTACCGACAAGATCCTCAAACGTCAGGTGGAAGTACTTCGCCACCTGACTGATGATGTCCGTGGGCTTGATTTCCACATCGGTGGTGAAGAAGTCCTGCAACGTCTGCTCGGCCAAGGCGCGGGTCACCGGCTGATTACTCAGCGAGGCCACGGCCGTAACACGGGTAAGCGCGCCCTCAAGTTCACGAATGTTCTCGGTGAAGCGTTCGGCGATGAGGTCCAACACATCGCTGGGGATTTTCGACCCGTTCATCGAGGCGATCATGCGAAGAATGGCGATTCGGGTCTCCAGATCCGGCGGCTTGACGTCTACGGTCAGGCCGGATTCGAAGCGCGAGATGAGTCGAGCCTCGAAACCCTTCAAATTCTTGGGCGCCACATCGGAAGCAATGACAATACGCTTATTTGCCTGATGTAGTGCATTGAACGTATGGAAGAACTGATCCAAGGTGGCTTCCTTGCCGCCGAGGAACTGGATATCGTCAATAAGCAACACATCAACCTGTCGGTATCGACGGTTGAATTCAGCAATCTGACCTTGGCTTTGGTTCGGGTTTTGCAGCGCGTCGATGAATTCATTCGTGAATTCCTCAGACGTGACGTATCGAACCTTCAGCCCGGGATCCTTGACCAGTGCATAGTTGCCGATGGCGTTCAGCAAGTGGGTTTTGCCCAGTCCCGATCCGCCATAGATACACAACGGGTTGAAATCCTGACCGGAACCTTCGGCCACGGCCAGTGCGACCGTACGGGCAAAACGGTTGGAATCGCCGGGCACGAAGGAATCAAACGTGAAGTTCTTATTGAGATGAGTCTCGGGATCGCGATTCATCTTCTGCTGACCGACCGGGAACTGCGACTCGGTGGCGGGCATCGGTTCCCGCGGTGCGGCTACCGGCTTTGCGCCATAGGATTCTTTACCGAACTCGGCGACAGTCGGAGAAATTTCCGAAGGATATGGCTGCGCCGGCTTTGCCGCCGAAAGCGGTTCTGGCTCGGTTTTCGGCACGACCTTGAACGCGGGAAACATATTTTCGCCGGTTACCGTACGCAATGCCTGAAGCAGGGAATCGTTCAAATCACCCTGAATGGCTTGAAGCGTGTCGTTGTTGTCCACACACAGCACGATGGTCGAACCGAAGACGCCTTCAGGAACAACGCCTTCCAACCAGCCTTTTTCTCGTGGGCTGAGCGAAGCGCTGTGTTTGAGCACCGTCAGCGTGTCTGACCAGATGTGGGCGGCCTCGATTACGGGGTCGCCGGAAGCGTTAACCATGGTGGCCCCTTCTGTCGCTGTGGCGAAATATGTACAACAGATAATATTTACTCTGGTTTAGACAAGTTATCCACCGTGTCGCGTGTTGAAATAATTGGATTGTGAATAACAAACATGTAATTTGTGGATAACTTTTGGCCGTGAATGGTTGGTATTCCGCCGATTATAAGAGATCTGAGGCGTGTCTCGCAACGTGTCGAAATGTGAAAATACTCCGTCCGTTTTGACTTGAGGGTAGGGGTGAGAGTACTTTGATATAGCTTGACTCACGTGAGGGCAGCGCGAAGCGTTGCCGAATAGACCTAGGAGCAATGGATTATGAAGAGGACGTTCCAGCCGAACAACCGTCGTCGCCACATGAAGCACGGCTTCCGCCTGCGCATGCGCACCCGTTCTGGCCGTGCGGTGATCAACCGTCGCCGTGCCAAGGGCCGCAAGTCCCTCTCCGCCTGATCATTCCGATCAGTGCCACAGGCATAGTCGAGGTGGAGCGGCTTCAAAGCCATCGTGATTTCGTCACCGTGCTGAAACGCCGGCGCAAAGCAGGTGGCAAGGATATCGTCGTGCACTATTTGGTGCCCGACGACCATCATGATGATGACGACCGGACGGTGCATCGCCGTTTGGGATTAGCTGTCTCCAAATCGGTAGGACATGCGGTCACCCGTAATACGGTGAAGCGTAGGTTTCGTGTATTGGCCAGAGCCCATGAGGATCTGTTGCCCACGCATTGCGATATCGTTTTGCGCGCCAAGCCCAGTGCCGCGACCGCATCGTTCGCTTCGCTAGATCAGCAGATCGCGAAGGCTTTTGCCACAGTGGCGCATAAGGTGGCTGAGGCATGACAGCTTCTTTCAAGGCGGTGATGATTGGTGGGGTGCGCTGGTATCAACAGCGCATCTCGGCAAACACACCGCCTTGTTGCAAGTATTATCCAACGTGCTCGAATTATGCCATTGAGGCGTTGGAACGGTATGGCGCGTTCAAAGGGGGAGTGCTCGCCGTGCTGAGATTACTGCGTTGCCGGCCGTGGAGTCGTGGGGGAATCGACGATGTTCCACAACGGTATTCCATTTTTTACAGATTTTCGTGGTCGAAGGCTCATGAAGAGCCCCGACTGACACCATTGGCCACAACCCAAAGAGAGGCCCAACGATGAACTCAAATGAATTTCTGCTTGATAGCGGGTTTTGGGGATTTCTATATAAAATCCTGACTCCCGTTGAGTGGTTACAGACCTGGATCATGAAGATCGTGCATGACTTCTTCGTGATGCTGGGCATGAGCCCGATTGGTGTCTCATGGGTGCTTGCCATTATCATCCTGGTGCTGGTGGTGCAGGCGTGTATCTTCCCGCTGTTCTGCAAGCAGATGAAGTCGATGCGCAAGATGCAGGCGTTGGCGCCGAAGATGAAGCGCATCCAGAACAAGTACAAAGGCAAGACGGATCAGGCTTCCAAGGAGGCCATGAGCCGTGAAACCATGAAACTGTATCAAGACAATGACGCCAATCCGGCTGGCTCCTGCTTGCCTATGCTCATTCAGGGCCCGGTGTTCATGTCCATGTTCTATACGCTGTCGGCCATTCCCTACATTGCCAACGGTAAACGCGGTGCGTTGGGCGCGTTCGACGTAGCAACCGCCAAGCAATTCACCCAAACCGATGTGTTCGGCATTGTCAGCGTGACCGATAACTTCTCTAGGGCTGCCACTAGTGGCAAGGTGGTCATCGGTACCTTCGTGTTCCTGATGTGCTTCTGCCTGTGGTTTATGCAGTACTTCAACATGAAGCGCAACATGCCCGCCGCATCGATGAACAAACAGGCCGAGACCATGCAGAAGGCTATGCTGTGGCTCTTCCCGGTGATGTACATCTTCTCTGGTGCCACCATGCCGTTCGCCGTGCTGGTCTACTGGCTGACCAACAACGTGTGCAACCTCTGCCGCACATTGTGGCAGGTGTACGCATTCCCGACCCCTGGCTCTCCGGCTGCGGCGGACAAGGAAAAGCGCGATCATCGTAATGAGAATGCTCGCCGCGCAAAGGCCGGCTTGCCCTCTCTGGAAGAAGAAGCATTGGCCAAGGCCAAGGAAGAGGCCGAGCGTAAGGCCACTCATGGCTACCAGCGTCAACAGCCCGTGCGTAAGCGCAGAAAGAAGTGACGACTATGTCGGCGTGTGTTCGGTGTTTCACGTGAAACATCGAACACACACCGACATTACTTTCTCTGTTCGGGGGAGCAGGGCTTAGACTTGTAATTCAAACACGACATGAAGGAGTAGCGTATGGCACAGGATGACGTGAAGTCGATTGATCAGCTCAACGAAGAGGCTGATATCGCCGCGGATTACCTTGAGGGCCTACTGGATATCGCCGACTATGAGGGCGACATTGAGATGGGCGTGCGTAATGACCGCCCCACCGTGCAAATCGTTGCTGATGACGATACCGACATCAAACATCTTATTGGCCGTAATGGTGAAGTCGTTGATGCTCTGCAGCAATTGACTCGTCTGGCTGTACAGCAGAAGACCGGCGAGCGTTCTCATCTGATTGTGGATGTCGACGGTTTCCTGAAGCGCAAGCGTCAGCACCTCTGTGATATCGCCCTGGATGCCATTGACGCAGTGAGGGATTCCGGCGAGCCGTATGACTTGAAGCCGATGAATTCCTTCGAACGTAAAGTCGTTCACGATGTGGTTCGGGAAGAAGGGCTGAAGTCTCGCTCGCACGGTGAGGAGCCTCATCGTTACGTGACGGTGTATCTCAAGAACAAAGTCGAGGATGTTGCCGAAGAAGACGAGCTTGATCAGGAGTAATAGGTCGACGAGTTTTTGAGATGACAGGGACGTTCAACGGATGTCGTCTCTAAACAGACAAGAGTGACCGCAGGGGGAATGGCGTCGTAATGAGCGACGCCTTTTCCATGTTGATTGTTTCACGTGAAACATGGTGAGGGAGATGGCTATGACGGATCAGCTGCAGGAGTCACCTGTACTTGCTGAGGTCTTGGGTGATGCGTTGCCGAAGTTGGAGCGTTTCCATGCCAAGATTGCCGAAGAGGGTGAACCTCGTGGATTGATCGGCCCCCGTGACGTCGATATCATTTGGGAACGGCATATTCTGAATTCCGCTGCGATTGTGCCGTACGTTCGGAATGCAACGAATGGTATTCGCTTCAAAACAGTTGCCGACGTCGGCAGTGGTGGTGGTTTTCCCGGATTGGTGGCTGCCGCGTGTTTGCCGGATCATGACTTCACGCTGATTGAACCGATGGAGCGGCGAATCGAATGGTTGCATGAATGTGTTGACCTGATGCAACTGCAGAACGTTGAGATTATTCGTGGACGCTCCGATGCCGTCATCCAGCAGGTACGGAAGCGGGAAATTCATCCGTTCGCTGTTGTCACGTGTCGTGCGGTTGCTCCTATGACCAAACTCTCTGGCTGGACGTTGCCGTTGCTGAAACCGTCAGGACAGTTGATCGCATTGAAGGGACGGTCTGCTCAGGCTGAAATTGACAAGGCTGGCAAGGAGATTGCAAAATTCGGTGGTCGTCGTCCACGCGTCGTTGAAGCGGCTGTCGGACCGGATCTTGAGCCTACCCACGTGGTGATTGTGGATAAGCGATGAGTGGAGTACTGATTAAGTTATCCACATTTCCGTATGTGCGTAAAAATTATCCACATTTTTACGGGACGATGTGCACAATGATGAAAACATTGATTTTTCAATGCTTTTCGTCTGTGAATACACAATCTAACACCCAACATCATTCACACTTATCCACACTTATCCACATTGCATATCGCAATTGTGGATAACGAGCATCATGTCCATACGAATGAGAACACTGGAACTTACGTCTGTGCAAGGAGGAGCGATGGCCACCAAGGATCATCAGTCGGAACCTATAGAATCGGCTTCCGAAACGCTTCAGCGAATATTCGATGGTCACGGTTCAGTGCTTGGTAGCCAGATGGCTGATGAAAGCTCACGCTACGATGTACTCAAGAAAACCGATTTCCCCAAACCTAAACGTACCCGTCGTATTGCCGTGGCCAACCAGAAGGGGGGAGTGGGTAAAACCACATCCACGGTGAACACCGCTGCGGCGCTGGCAGACAAGGGCGCGCAGGTGTTGGTCATCGATATGGACCCGCAGGGCAATGCCTCTACGGCGTTGGGTGTATCTCATGCATCGGGAGAGCCCTCGGTCTATGACGTTATCGAGGGGCGTTCCGATCTGGGGGATGTCATCACGGTCTGTCCTGATTTTCCCACACTTGATGTTGTGCCTGCATCAATCGATCTCAGCGGTGCTGAGTTGGAAGTGGCCGATCTGCCCAACCGAAACACCTTGCTGAAGGAGGCCCTAGACCTCTACCTACGTCAATCAGATAAACACTATGATTACGTGTTCATTGATTGCCCGCCCAGCTTGGGCCTGTTGGTCATCAACGCCATGTGTGCAGTGACCGAGATGCTGATTCCTATCCAGGCTGAGTATTACGCATTGGAGGGTCTTGGCCAGCTGATTAACACGATTGGTTTGGTGCAAGAGCATTTCAATCCCGTACTGCTGGTGTCCACCATGCTCGTCACGATGTTTGATCGCCGAACGTTATTGAGCCGTGAAGTATATAACGAGGTTAAGGGACACTATCCCAGCATTGTGCTGAATACTACCATCCCGCGTTCAGTCAAGATCTCCGAAGCGCCGAGTTTCTCCCAATCGGTGATTGCCTATGATCCTCGTGGCATAGGTGCCATATCGTATGGTGAAGCAGCTTTGGAAATCGCACAGCGTTCGCAACAAGTCCTTGACACCATTGATGCGAGGAGGAACAAGTAATGGCATCAAAATCACGACTCGGTAAGGGCCTTGGCGCTTTGTTCCCCACATTGCCAGGGGAGGAACCAGTGGCGGAGCAGCCCGCAATGATTGCGGAGGATTCGTCTACTCCGGCGGCCACTGCTGACATAACCCCCGCCAAGAAGGCTACTGCCCAGCAGGAATCAAAGCCTGCCGTGCCTCAGACGGTATCATCCAGCAAGGCAGCCAAGAAAGCCGCCGGTAAACGCGCATCCATGCCCGCATTGGACATCATTACTCATCCTAGCGACCTGTTTTTCGGTACGGAGAAACCTCAAACCGGTAAGGTCGCCGCGCCTCAGCAGGGCGGCACGTCGTCTGTGCCTCAGACGGCACATCGTGCATCCGTCACTGTCAAAGATGTTTCACGTGAAACATCTCAGACTGCATCGGCGGCAAAGACCGCTGACACAGATAAGAAGGACGAGCTCAAGCCGGTAGCCGGTGGTTATCTGGCTGAACTCAAACTGTCTGATATCGGGCCCAATGCACATCAGCCTCGTACCATCTTCGACGAGGATGAGTTGAATGAGCTGTCTGCTTCCATTAAGGAAGTTGGTGTGCTGCAACCGATAGTCGTGCGCAAGCGTCCGGCAAGCCGGATTGCTGCGGCCAAAGCCGCCAAGCACGACGAGACGGAATCCAGCACGAATCCGTTTGCCGGTCATTTGGACAGCCCGTATGAGCTTATTATGGGTGAACGCCGTTGGCGTGCTTCTCAGTTGGCTGGGTTGGAGACGATTCCCGCCATCGTCAAAACCACTGCGGATGATGATATGCTCCGCGATGCGTTGCTGGAAAACTTGCACCGTGTGGCCTTGAATCCGCTGGAAGAGGCGGCTGCCTACCAGCAGATGATCGAAGAGTTCGGGTTGACGCAAGCACAACTGTCCAAGTCGGTGTCCAAGTCTCGCCCGCAAATCGCCAATACCTTGCGACTGCTGAACCTGCCGGCCGCTGTGCAAAAGAGAGTGGCTGCCGGTGTGCTATCGTCCGGTCATGCGCGTGCGCTATTGGGCCTGAGCGATCCGGAGGAAATGGACAAGCTGGCTTCTCGTATTATTGCGGAAGGTCTTTCTGTACGCAGCACCGAAGAGATCGTCGCCATGAAGGTTGCGTCGGGTGAGCAGCCGAAGAAGCCTAAGACGTCTAAGACCAATCCTTGGGTTGGTTCCGCCATCCAGCAGAGTTTGGAAAATCATTTCGATACCAAGGTGTCGATTAAGGGCAGCACCAAGCATGGTCGCATCGAAATCGTCTTCTCGTCACCAGAGGATATGGATCGTATCCTGCAGCTGCTGGTGCCGAGCCAAGGCGATGCCGATTCCAAATGGGTGTAACGCGATAAGAACATTCGTGTTGTCACTGGCATTATTGCTGTGCAGTGCGGTGTACAACACAAGACGTATAGCCTCTGCGTGATTCCTGGCAGGGGCGTATGCCCGCGCTGTAGCCCCTGTCGCAATAGAAAACCCCTCAGGCGACGGACAATCACACATCATGATTCTCCGTCGCCTGAGGGGTCTTTCTATGCCTCTGACTGGTACGTACTATCCAAGGGCGGCATGCTGTAACACTGACCTAACGTTGCTCCTATGTCACAGGCAGCAGACAGAACAGCAAGCCGCAATCAGTCCGCCGCAATCAGTCCGTAAGATAGGCCTGCGCATCCAGCGCTGCACGGCAGCCCATGCCCGCTGCACTGATCGCCTGACGATAAGTACGATCCACGCAATCGCCTGCAGCAAAGATGCCTGGCGCACTGGTCACCGTGCTGGCACCCTGCACCACGACATACCCATCATCGTCACGGTCCACAACACCGGCCGCAAAATCAGTGGCCGGCGTATGGCCGATAGCCACGAACACGGCGTTGGTGTCCAGCGTGCTTTCTTCTCCGGTCACCACGTTACGTACGGCAATGCTGCTGACACTGGCCGGTGCCACAGCCGGTCGTTTGATTGTCAAGCCAGGAATGGCAATAGGTGCACCGGTGTTCTGTGTGGGGGAGGAGGTGCCGGTAATGGAGGTCACCACTGTGTTGGTCAGCAGGGTGATGGTCGGATTGGCTTTGGCTCGGTCCACCATGATCTGCGAGGCACGGAAGCTATCGCGTCGGTGAATCAAGGTGACTGAAGAACCGAACCGGGTCAGGAATAATGCCTCTTCAAAAGCCGAATCGCCACCGCCTACGACCACGATAGGCTTGTTCCTGAAGAAGAAGCCATCGCAGGTGGCGCAGTACGAGACGCCATGTCCGGACAGCTCCTGTTCGCCAGGCACCCCAAGCTTACGGAATGACGACCCTGTGGCGATGATAAGCGCCGATGCCTCCAACTGGGAGTCATCGGAGAGCGTTACACGATAGGTCGGCTTGACCGAATCACTTTCACACGCCTCGATGGAAGAGACATCGTCTGCGATATAGGTTGTACCGAAGCGCTTGGCCTGTTCCTTCATGCGATCCATAAGATCCGGGCCAAGAATACCTTCCGGGAATCCAGGGAAGTTCTCCACCTCAGTGGTGTTGACCAACTGTCCACCTGGCGACAACGCACCAGTGACCATAACAGGATTAAGACCTGCACGGCCAAGATAGATGGCGGCCGTGTAGCCAGCGGGACCAGAACCGATAATGATGACGTTATGTTTCACGTGAAACATTGTCACACCCCCATACGATATTCCGTGTCATTCAGCCAGACGCGAAGAAAGGGCGGCACCGTCGAATGTATGCGAACGGTACCGCCCTTCTTGGGTCAGTTATCGGCATAGATGCCGATTAGAAGACCTCCACCTTCTCGATGTACAGCTGGTTCTGCGGCAGGCTACCCGATGGCACCCACAGCAGCAGATCCTGCGTATTGACGGCTTTGGTGAACTTCACTTCAGTGGTGCCACCTTCAGCAAAGGTGAATTCGGCCACCTGCTCGCCCTGAGTGGGGTCTCCAGTGGTATTCGCGCGAATATAGCCCTTACCACCGGATGTGCGGATGGTGATAACCATGCGGTACGCATCCTGCGGCTGGTCAAGGTGCATGTAGTATGCGTACCCGGATTGGCCGCCAGGATTCGACAGGAAGTTGGCGCTGGAAATCGTAAACGCCGTGTTGTTCTCATGGCGCGGTTGCGGAGCAGCGCTGGAATCCTTATCGCCGGACTTCTTGGCCTTGGTCTTCTTGGACGACGAATCAGCAGTCTCGGACTTCTTGGACTTGTCTGATGCCGAGTCCTTGGATTCGCTCTGAGTGGCATCACTTGACTTTGAAGAATCGTCAGTGGTGTCACCGTTCGTCGCGTTCTTGCTGCCACCGAATGGCACAGCGTCAGCATTGATATCAGGCCAGTCACCTTCACTGGAGTTGCTGGAAGCATCGGCAGGATTGTCTCCGGAGGATCGGAACGCATACACTGCCCAAACAGCCGCTGCCACTACCAATATCAGAGCCACAATGATGGCAACGACCTTGGTCGACAGTTTACCGAACAGATGTTCATCGGGCAGCTTGCTGTCATCCTCGTCATCCGGCACATCCTTCGGTGTGAAGCTCGGAGGAATGGCGCTTACTTCGGCAATGCGGGCCTGCTCCTCTTCCAAGGCACGCAGCGATTCCTCACCAGGAGCCACAGCACGGCCGCTGGCGAGGAACATGGGAATACGACTGGTTGTCTCTCCCACGGTGGCGTCGGAAATACCGCCGGTAACAATAGGCACTGTCAACCGAGCATTATCACCCGGACCGCCGATGGGGGCCGGATTCATTTCGCTGTACCAGTCACCGGTGTCTTCACCGGAAAGATTCTCGTGCTCCCAGGCGTCAGAAAGGTTGAAGTCAAACAGACGGTGGGCATCAGACTGAGACTGGTCGCCGTCAGCAATACTGGACCCATCAGTCAGAGGAACCGGTGACATCACGTGCGGAGCGGGGACGGCGGCCGGCTGAACCGGCAGGGAAGGGGTAATAGACAACTCCGGAAGACTGCTGCTGTTAATCAACGTGCTGGGAATAGGCACGATATCAGTCTCGTTGGCAGGCTTCAGTATCGCCTTGGTAATCGAGCAATCGCTTTCCACGCTCGGCAAAGCAATATCAGCATCGCTCAGTTCAGAGAGCGGCTTCCAATTACCCAACAAGGCGTCGAGTTCTACAAGGGCAGCCATTGGCAACGTATGCTCGTCGGGCTCGCTCAAGGCCAATCCACGCTTGCAAATCACGCGGAATTCGCCAGGGGTGTCTTGCGGCAAGGCACGCAGATTGAATGTGGGTGTCGCTTGGCTTGGCGTGCGTGTCAGCAGGGTATAGAGTAATGCCGCAAGCTGGCGGATCGCATACCGTTCAGGATTGTCCGTACGCAGATCGGTAGCGGACGTATCGGCCAGCATCGTGGCACATGGTGCATCGGCAATTTGCACACCGGAGGTAGTCACTCGAACGGTGTCGGTTGTGATGACGATGCTGCTGGGAGTATCCGCAATGATCTCGCGCAGCACGTTGGCGCATTCTCCGATAATCGACCGGATGGCGCTGTAGCTGAGCGGCTTGGCGGTATCCACCATGTAGTCAGTCAGGCATTGGCCGCTATCCACCGGCATGACAATGAGAAGTACGTCGGATTCCATACGGTATTTCAGTACGGGAATCACACGATCAGGGCGAGTGGCGGCGATGCGACCAGCGATCTCATCGATTGCGGCGAAAGCGCTGCGATTGGTAATGATGAACAGCTGGCAATCCTTTGCCAGCACACGGTCGTTGGCTTTCCATGCCTGAATGCCAGGCTCCGCACGCAACGATGATACCAAGGTGTATCGGTTGAGAATTGTGTCTCCGAGTTGCGGTTTCATAGTGCGTTCGGCTCCGTGTGATTGGTGTTCGAGACTGGTCTTAGATATTCTACGTGCGGGGCTATCCTTGACGGGCTCCGTCTCAGGATTGATTTGCGTATCGTCGACTTTTTCCGGCTGGGCTGTCACAGCAACGTCCTCACTGGCCGGAGTCTTGTGTAGACGGGCCAGTATCGAGTGATAGGCGCTGATGAGTTCTGGGGTGCGTACCACCCACAACACAGCCACATATACTATGGTCAGCACGATGGTGAGCGCCACGCAGATAGCCAGCGCAGACCACCAGCTCATGTGCCCGCCTACTGGTCGAATATCCGCGTCGAACAGTGCGACTACCGGTCGTTTGATCAGCCAGACCACAACTCCGGAAGCCAGTGCCGCCACAATGGCCTTGGCATATGTCCTCGTGATCTCCCGACCGCCAAGATTGCCTTCGAACTTGCGGCGCAACATCATCAACGTCAGCGGCAACGCCAGTAATCCGCCAAGTGTCACCGAGCAGGCGATGCCGAGTACCCAATGCTCAGGAGGAAGTACCATCATGCCGATGATCATGAATACCGAGGTGAACCCATACTGCATCACCGCGGACAGGAAGGGGTGCAGGCCGTCCTCAAAGGCATAGAATGTACGTTGAATCAGCAGGAACGCCGATCCCAAAGGAGTGCCCACAGATAGGGCGATAAGCGCGTAGGAAATCAGCATGGTCTCGTCCATCGAGACGGACGGAAGCAATGCGCGGATAATCGGTTCGGGGAACACAATCATGGCGGCGGCGAAAAATATGATGAGCAGGCCCACATTATTCAGTGCGTTGACTAGGTCGTGCCGTGCCTCATCCAGATTCGCAGCTGCGACAGAACGGGAGATTTTGGGGAACATAGCCGTGGATACCGATACGGCGATGAGCGAATAGGGCAGGATGAACAGTGTGTACGCATTCTGATAGGTCGCGTTGCCTGCCACGCTGAACAGGCTGGCACCCGTCAGTTCGTGGGCGCGCTGCGGTGCGGATGTGGCGATACGGGTAAGGATAATGCCGCAGATCTCGCTGGTGACCACCACGCCCAAAGAGCCTAACGCCACGGGACCCATAGACCTGAGTCCAAAGCCGCCAAGCCCGAAGCTGGGTCTGTACTTGAACCCGATACGGGCCAGTGGCAGGAACAGTATCAGCGCTTGGAAGGCCACGCCCAAAGTCCAGGTGCCTGCGGTAAGCGCGATCTTGTCGGCGGTCCAGAATTCGAGGGGCTGTTCATTGGCCTTGCTGAACAGCAGAATAAAACCAGTAAAACCGGCGCAACTAATAATGTTGGCACCGGTTGAGCTCCACGCATACGTGAGGAAATGGTCTTTGGCGGCCAGGATCTGACCCAATACCGTATACAGGCCGTAGAAGAACACCTGAGGCATACACCACAGGGTGAACGAGGTGGTCAGGGCTATCATCTGGTGATCGTCGCTACCCACGTACAGGCGGGCAAGCAGAGGGCTGGCCGCCGCCATCACCACGGTCATGGCCAACAGGATGCCGATGGCCAACGTGACCAGACGATTTAGTCGTTCTTGGGCGTCTTTTTCTTTCAACGTGCGCACGATCTGGGGCACCAGCACGGCGTTGAAAATACCACCGGACACCAGCGTGAACACGGATTGGGGAATCATGGAACCGGCCTGATAGGCGTTGGCCGCCAATCCGGTGGTGCCGATGGCCGCAGCGAGAAGAATCGTGCGGAGCTGACCGGTCACACGGGAAGCAGCAGTTCCCGTGGCCATGATCAGGGAATTACGACCTACGGTTGAACTCATTCGTCGGGGTCCTTCTTCCGATGGAACTGCCGCCACAGGCCGATAATGCCCAATAGCACG
This sequence comes from Bifidobacterium sp. WCA-178-WT-4B, assembly GCF_009696495.1. Classification (NCBI taxonomy): domain Bacteria; kingdom Bacillati; phylum Actinomycetota; class Actinomycetes; order Bifidobacteriales; family Bifidobacteriaceae; genus Bifidobacterium; species Bifidobacterium sp. WCA-178-WT-4B. The sequence goes on from NZ_VULV01000001.1 coordinate 332,537, forward strand.
GCGAAGCCAATGATAATGAAGCCGCTGGCATCACTGATGCGCATCACACTGGTGATCGCGGTGTCCTGCGTGTTGCCGAATCTGTTGCCTTCCCGGTCGGTCAACGACACATGGGCCGTCGATGAGCCGGAAGTGGAAACGCGGATGGTGAAGGTCACCTGAGCGTCGCTATGCGCGGGAATATCGATGTCAGCGGTTCGCGAGGTGACGATCTGCATGGAGTCAGTCAGTGAGTTGACCTGCACGCTGACGGCGTAGGGAAGGTCATTGCTGATGGTGATTGGCATTTTCGCGGATTCGCTGAACACGGATACCGATTCCGATGGGTTGATGCGTACGCCGTTCAGAAGATCGCTGGCCAGTGTTTTCGCGGCGTTGACCATGGCTTTTCGCGTGGCTGTCGGCTGGGGGGAGCCAGACATGGACCGCAGCGCCATATCGTCATGCAGCACCAGTAGAGAGCCAATCCATTGCATCGGATCGTTGCTATGTGAGGCGGTGTCATTGGCGTCCTGCCGGGCCAGGGCCTGCGGGGCCAACGACGAGACCTCGTCGGAATCAATCTCGTTCCTCAATATGGAGGTGGCCATGCGCATGATGTCATGCCGGCTGTCGGCCAACTGTCTCAATGCCGACCGGGTATTGGCGGTGTTGGCATCATCGGCCTTGTCGGGATTGACCGAACCGCTGACATTGTACGGATCGGCCTTGGCCATGGTCTTCAGATCCGTCAGATTCAACCAAGAGGCCTGCTCGAAGGCGCTCATCACCTGATCGATCCAGCTGGCCTCCGTGGTGCGGGAGAACGTCATCAGCAGGTATCGGGATGTATAGGGCTGTTCCATCTGGTAGAACGCGCTCTGAGCGACCAGTCGGGCCAACCGACCGGCATCGCTGGACTCGGCCTGCGCGTCCGTGCTGGTGGGTTGGCCCTTGGCCAGCGTGCCCAAGGTCGATTGCTCCTTCAGCACGGTGACATCGCCGGCAGGCGTATCCACCACGTAGGTGCCTGTGTGTACGGCTTCAGTCTGGTCGGCATCGAAAGAGGCATCGGCAATCACCGTGTCATAGCCCTGCTCGCGTGCTGCGGTCAGCGCATCCAACGTCCAACAGTTGTTGCCCTGCCATGCGTACGCGGAGGGTGTTTCGGAGTCGCCTCCGTCGGCATACCATGCGGCCGCCTGCTTGGCGTTCCACTGCTCAGTGGTGATGCCTGCCTTTTCGTAGGCCGCGGTATCACCCAGCGCGGTATAGGCGGTGATGTCAAAGTCGGCGGGCTGCATGATGCCGGCAATGGACGGTTGCACTGCGGACTGACGCCAATACAGAGGATCCGCGATCACTTGCAGCGAGCGGTGCTTGGCGAATGTCTGCCCAAGGGATCGCGCGGTATCGGCATCCTGCCCGGATAAGGATATGGCTTGCGTATCAGTGCCTTTGGCCGCGTTGCTGGCGTCGGCGTTATCGGACTTGTCGGCCTTGTCCGTGCCGTTGGACTTGGACGATGTTGATGTCGAGGAAGTGGTGGTTTCGGCAATGCGATTGCTGATGGCCTTATTATCGACCTGCCAGCCGCTGGCGGTGTAGGGCATGGCCACGGTCAGGTTCATGGCCGGTGTTGTCGCGGTGTTGAGCCCATCCGAAGATCGGGTCAGAAAACTCGGCAAATCGGCGAGTATCCGATTGCCAACGATATACGACAGCATCAGCGGCTTTGGTCCCCAGCTCCCTATGGAGGCAAGGGTCTGCTGATTGGCGTTCACCTCGACGGTAACGGTGGCAGTGCCGCCGGCGGGAATCGATGGCACGTCAACGGAACCCAACTCGTTGGGGGTGGGGATGGGGGCGTTGTTCTCGGCCCAATTCTGAATATCGGTGCGCGAGACAAAGGTGAACAGCGTATTGGTGGTCAGGTGCAGTGTGCCGCTTGACGTGGCCGTGCTGTCCGTATTGCTGATGACCGCGGTGACATGATAGCCCGATTTGGAGGTGACGATGGGGGTGCTTTGCGTGATGGCAATGCTCTGCTTGGGCTGATTCTCGGTCTGATTGCCCGTTGCGTCCGTCGTATCGGATGATGAATCGGTCGTGTCCGTCGTATCGTTCGCGTAGACGGTCAATGGAGCGGCCAGCATCGCCACAACGGCGACGCCAGCCGCCAGTGCGTGTGCCAGACGTGTGCAATGTCGTAAGACTCCGGGTAGGTTCACTCGTTTGCCTGCCTGTTCTTCTTCCTGGCGTAGAGCCACGCGATTTTGCGTTCGTTGGGATAGCTCAACACGTCATCCAAATCTTCAAAACGTACCCAGAGGGCGTCTTCCGCCTCATGATCCGGGTCTCCTTCCACCGTCAGTTCGCCGCCGGTCTGTTTGAGCGCGAAGTGATGGACCAGCTTATGCACGCGCTGCGTGGTGCCGGTGAACCAGTAGTCGATGGTGGCGATGGAATCGATCACCTCGCCCAGGATGCCGGTCTCTTCATGCACTTCGCGCACAGCGGTCTGCTGCGGGGTCTCGCCTTTCTCGATATGCCCCTTCGGCAAGCACCATTCGAGATGGCCGGAGCGGGAATGACGGGCGATAATGGCCACGCGGTTCTGGTCATCGAAAATCAGACCGCCTGCCGAATATTCGCGTACGACCGGCAGTTCCTGGGCATCCAGTGAAGCGAATGTGGTCGGACCGTCCGACGTACGGCGTTGCGGCATCATGGCCGGAGTCGGGCCGGATGGCGTCACCGGTTCTACTGGCACTGCCGGTTCCGGCGAGGCAACATCCGCGGACGGATGCCGGCCGAAGACCGTGGCCGGCGTGGGATGCGCTGACGTTACGGGCCTCACTGGTGCTGCAGACGGTGCTGCAGACGGCGCTGAGACCGGCACTGCGGCCGGTGCGGTACGTGCCGCAGGCGGCATCAGCACGTCGCGCGGAGTCGGTATCGCTGTGGTGTGCGCGGCGGCGGCCTTGGCGACCGCAACGGCAGCATCTACGGCCGCGTGGGCGGTCGCCGCGGGATCGTTCGTGACGATGGTTACGGACGTTTGTGCCGTGGCGATAATCGGCCCGACCTCGGCAATCGTCTCGGCACCGGCCTCGCCGGCGATACCATCGGCCTGCCCTTCGATAGTGCCGCTGGTAGTGGCGATGGTGACGGTGGCATGCATGCCGAAGACGGTGGCCGGTGTGGGCATCATCGGCTTCGGTGCGGGCATGTCGCTGGCGGCGTCCGATATTTCGGATTCGGATGGTGCGGGCGTGACGGGCGTTGCGGGCGTGCCGGGCACACCGGAATGTTGCGCAGTCGGTACTGCGTCTACTTCGTCTTGATGAACGGCCTGATTGGTGGAGTGGCTCGCGGTGCCGCCGACATCGGAAGAATCGCCCGAATCGGCGGAATGATGCGGAGTTTCGGACGTATACAGCAGGTGGTCTTGGGTATGGCTATCCGCCGAATCTGGTGTTTGCCCCAGCATGCGGGCAAGGTCGGCGGGCGTAATCATATTCTCCACCTTACTCAACCCCGTGTGCAGGTGGGGTAACGGTATGCTGGTAGGGCAGAAAAACGTCGCACGCGGGAAGGTGCCCATTGGATTTCGAAGTATGGCCCGAAGCCATCGAACTTGGTCGACTGTTCGCCGAACAGGGTTACGAGCTGGCATTGGTCGGCGGCCCGGTCAGGGATTTGCTGCTCCATAGAAGGAGCCACGATTTGGACTTCTGCTCATCCGCACGGCCTGAGCAGTTCGAGCCGATACTGCGCCGGTGGGGGCATGACGGCTTCTGGGACATGGGGCGCAAGTTCGGCACGCTGGGTGCCATGCGCCGCCGCCCGGACGGCACCGAGGTCAAGGTGGAGGTCACCACCTATCGCTCCGACACGTACGATCCGGACTCGCGTAAGCCCGAGGTCAATTATGGCGACACGCTTGAGGGCGACCTGTCCCGCCGCGACTTCACCGTCAACGCGATGGCCCTGCGCGTGCCCGACCTGCAATTCGTGGACCCGTTCGGTGGTGCCAGTGATCTGTCCAAGGGTGTGTTGCGCACGCCGGTGGACCCGCGACAGTCCTTTGACGACGATCCGTTGCGTATGATGCGCGCCGTGCGATTCGTGGCCCAGCTGGGCTTCCGTATCGCGCCGGACGCGGCCGAGGCGATTACCTCGATGCGCGACCGCATCGACATCGTATCCGCCGAGCGCGTGCGCGACGAACTGACCAAGCTGCTGCTCTCCGACCGTCCGCGCGCCGGCCTTGAGGCGTTGGTCGAATCCGGTCTTGCGGACATCGTCTTCCCGGAGATTCCGGCCCTGCAATTGCAGATCGACGAACACCACCGCCACAAGGACGTCTTCGAGCACACGATGATTGTGCTCGAACGTGCTATCGCCCTGGAAACCGGCCCGGACGGCCCGGTGCCCGCCCCCGACCTGACGTTGCGCTTGGCCGCCGTGATGCACGATATCGGCAAGCCGAAGACCCGCCGGTTCGAGCCGGGCGGCAAGGTGAGCTTCCACCACCATGACGCGGTGGGTGCCAAAATGACCCGCAAGCGCTTGAAGGCGCTGCGTTTTGACCACCATCTGGTCGAGGACGTCTCGGAACTGGTGAATATGCACCTGCGCTTCCACGGCTATGTGGACGAGCCGTGGACCGATTCGGCCGTACGCCGGTATGTCAAGGATGCCGGGCACCTCTACGAGCGGCTGAACAGGCTCACGCGCGCGGATGCCACCACACAAAACAAGCGCAAGGCGATGATCTTCTCCCAGGCCATGGATGAGATGGAGGAGCGCGTCCGCGAACTCAAGAAGAAGGAGGACTTCGACGCGATTCGCCCGGATCTGGACGGCAACGAAATTATGGAGTTGCTGGGCCTGGAGCCTGGCCCGATGATCGGCCGCGCCTACAAGCACATGCTGGAATACCGCCTGGATAACGGTCCGGTGGACCACGATGTGGCCGTCGAAGAACTCAAGCGCTGGTACGCCGAGATTCAGTAGTCCGATACTAGCCCGATACCAAAAAACCGTACGCTGAATACGTGTCAGCGTACGGTTTTTCGCGAAGATGAAGCTGTATGCGCCTTACTTCGCCGTGTATGCGTCGTGTTTGGTGTCGGCGGGCAGCTTGGTCATGCTATCTGCGGCCTTGCAACCCTCGATATTGGTGATGGTCTTACCGGATCGCGGGGAGGATTTGGTGTCCTGCAGATCGTTGAACGTGGCGCCGATGACCACATCGATGAGCTGATCCTCGCGAGCCGTCATGATCATGGTGGCGTCGGTGAAATTGCCGATCAGCGTATACGCCTGATTAATGGCGTTCTTGCCGAAGTAGATGGTGGTGCGTTCAACGTTGGTGCTGGAATAGTTATCGATTTTCTGCACGCTGAATCCACGATCAGCCAAAGCTTCACCCACGGCCTTGGCGAATTGGCCGTGAGAGGTGCCGTTCATCACGCGAATGCCGACCGAAGCGTTGGACACGTATTGCGCTTTGCCGCTGCTGTCCTTGACCGCGCACGGCGCCGCGTTGCCGTAATTCGGCTGGCGGGCCGGAGTCTCCACTTCGCCGAGGCCGAAAACGTGGAAATTGAACAGTAGGGCTATGACCATCACTACTGCCAATACCGCGCCGCTGATGGAAAAGACGATGGTCTGGCGGCGGCGCACGTACGCCTTGCGGGCTTCACGTTCATCAACCTGATACGTCATCGGTGGACTTCTTTCATGGGTCGGGTGGCTGGTTGCTACCTTAGCGTCACTGTCTGACGCCGATATTGGGGTGTGCGGGAGATTTGGCTCGAATAATGCGATCGACCACAGCCGTATCGCGCCACCCATCGATAATGCGTTGTGCCGCTGCCTCGTCGGCGGCGAAAGCGACCACTGAGGGGCCGGATCCGGAGACGAATGCATGGCTGGCACCCGCCTGCGTGGCGGCGTCGATGGCCTGCCCGCTGCGGGGATGCAGGCTGATTGCCGCAGCCTGCAGATGATTGCGGTCGCCTTCTGCGGCTCCCACGATGTCAAAGGTGTGGTAGACCTCAGGAGTGCTGAGTTGCGACTGGTATGCGCCGACCAATACTTCGCCGCTGAATCCCTGTTCTATCAGCGCCAGCTCATCGCGGCTGCCGGGGGTGATATCCGTGATGCGTTCACCGAAACCGGTGCCGTATGCAAGGCCACCGGTCAGGCAGAACGGCATGTCCGCGCCCAACGTGGCGGCAATGGTGCGCAGGCGCTCTATAGGCCAGTTCAGATCCCAGAGACGATTGACCGCCAGCATGGTCGCCGCGGCGTCGGCTGAACCGCCGCCTAGTCCGGCACCCACGGGAATGCGCTTGGTAATGGTCAACGCCACATCCGGCTCGCGCTCGGCCGCCTGGGCCATGGCGAAGAGGGCCAGTACCGCATGGTTGCGGCGCATGTCGCTGCGTGAGGAGGCCAAGTCGCCCAAATAAGCGCCTTCGAGCTCCAGAGAGAATCCTGCTCCGGGTTGCTTGGCGGTTGCGGTGACGGTGTCGTATACACCGATTGCACAGTAGATGGTGTCCAGTTCGTGGCGTCCGCCCCACTCGTCGTGAGCAGGCCCCACTTCCAAGGTGAGATTGGTTTTAGCCGGGCAATCCACCGTAATGGTGATGGGGGAGAGCTCATCGAACTGATGTCGGGCAGCGGCTGGGCGTGGATGTGAAATTACCGGACTCATTGTGCCTCATCTCCATCTCCACACGATTCGATGGCCTTGGCCAGAGCGGTGAATTCGGCGATGGTGAGCGTCTCTCCTCGACGGGTCGGATCGATGCCGGCGATGGAGAATGCCTCGGAGGGCGCAATGGTCTTCAATGCCGCGTGCAGGGTCTTGCGACGCTGACCGAACGCCGCATCGATCAGACGAAATACGAGTTCCCGTTGTGCGCCGCCGTCGGCCGTGCTGTTCGAGGCTCCCGGGGCGGCCGGGTCATCGGCCTGATACCGGGTGAATTTGACGAGCGCGGAATCCACATTGGGAGCCGGCCAGAACACATTGCGGCCGATGGTGCCCACCCGTTCGGCGGTGCCATACCAGGCGAGCTTCACGCTCGGCGCGCCGTAGATCTTGGAACCGGGCTTGGCGGCGAGTCTATCGGCCACCTCTTTCTGCACCATCACCAAGAACGAGACGAGGTTGTCGAAACGCTCCAACAGCGTGAGCAGAATTGGTGTGGCCACGTTGTACGGCAGATTGGCGACCAGCGTAAACGATGCGGCATCGCTGAAATCAGGCACGTTCTCCGGGGTGACGGTTAAGGCATCCCGATTGACGACGGTGAGTCGTGACGTGGCTTCGGGCATGAATTCGGCGACTGTGCCCGGCAGTCGTTCGGCCAACGGCGGATCGATTTCGACTGCGGTCATGGTGGCGCCGGTTTCCAAAATCGCCAGCGTCAACGATCCCAGGCCGGGGCCGACTTCCATGACATGATCGGCAGCGGTCACTCCCGCCTCGCGTACGATACGACGGACCGTGCCGGGGTCGATGACGAAGTTCTGCCCGAATTTCTTGGTGGGGCTGATGCCGGCATCGGCCGCGATACGACGGATATCGGCGGCACCTAACAGGTGACCGGTGGCGGGAATGGTGTCGTTCATAAGCGTGTGTTCCTTGTGGGCTTCGTAACCGATCAGTACCAACCGATTTGTTCGGAATGTTGCCATGCCTTGGACGGGCTGCCGTAGGCTTGTGCGATGTACCACAGACCCCAATCGATCTGTACGGCGGCATCGTCACGGTAATTGGCGCCGAACGCAGCCATTTTGTCTGCTGGTCGCGACTGAGGAATGCCGTAGGCACCGGAGCTCGCGTTTTCGGCATACCACAGCCACCTGGACTCGCGGTTCCATAGTTTGACCAGGCAATCCCAGTCGTTGCCTGTCCACCCGCGCTGCGCGGCGGCACCGGCGGCATAGGCCTGAGCCTGGGCTACGGTGGCGTGCCAGAGTCGGCCGGAGGGCGTGGTGGTTGTTCCTGAATCGGAGCCGGAAGAGCCGGAATTGTTGTTCGTACCGCCGCCGGTGTTACCGGAATTACCAGTGTTACCGGAATTGCCGGTGTTACCGGTGTTGCCGGTGTTACCGGTGTTACCGGTGTTACCGGAGTTACCGGAGTTGTTGCCGCCGGTGTTGCCGGCATTGTTGTTGGTATCGGTGTTCGTGTTGCTGCCAGAGCTGCTGTTGTTCTTGTCGCCTGTGTTGTTGGCATTGTTACCGGACGACTCGTGCTGATTGTTGAAACCGGAATCGGCCTTGCCGTTATCGGCGGAGTCGGATTTTTTGTCGGAACCTTTATCGGTATCAGACTTGGCGGCGCCTACGGCGATGATCTGGTCGATGGCCATCGTGGTGACGGTTTCGGATTCCAGCGTCTCCGATTCGGCCACGCCATCGACATACGTGACGTTATACACCTGGGTTTTCTCGCCATTGACGCCTTGCTGGCGGATCTCCGACTGGCCTTCAGGAAGATTGGAGTCGATGATGGTTTGTGTGGAGTATGGCACTATGGCTGTGCGTGTTTCCTCGCCATGCGTCACGCGCCGTACGCGCAGGATAGTGGTATCGCCGTCCTTTTCGACGCTCACACGGTCCTCTTTGTTCAGCACGATGCCTTTGGAGTCAAGAATGGAGGCCGCGGGCAGTTTGCCGTTGGGGGCCACGGAAGTCTTGCCGTCCGCAATGACGGTGACCGGGCCATCCTGATTGATGACCAGTCCGCCGGTGAGCTGGTTGTACACATTGTCGATGTCGACGGTGATTTTTGTGGCGTTGTTCTGGTTTTCCTCGAAAAATCCCAGCAGCTGGTCGGCACTGGTGGCCACGGTCCAGAAGGGAACGGACGTGCCGTCGATGTTGATAGTGGTCTGGTAGGCGGACTGTACGGTGACCACGGCATGATTGGCGAGTTGGTCGCCGGACGAGGTAGTGACGATATCGTGGGTCTTGATATCCACCCCTTGTTCCTCCAGAAGACGGGTGGCCGTCATCGCATATGTGGTGACTTGGGTGGTTTGCCCGTTGATGTTCAGGGCTACGGATTTACGCGCGGTGAACGCGAATGATCCAGCCAGCGCGATACTGGTCGCCGCGATACAGGCGATTACGCGGATGCGACGCAGTGTAACAAACCGCTGCGGGGTCCAACGCCGTGCCATTGCCATACTCTTCCTGCTGGGTGAACGATTACGCCACCCATCGTAACGGTTGTTCGGACCCGTACTGCGGTTTCACCGGCCACCGTCACCATTCCTGCTCGTCAGATTGTTCTGAACTCAAAAAAAGAAAAAAGGGGGCGGGAGAGAAGGGGATGTTCCCGCCCCCTTGAAGGTGCGGAGCTGGTTGGGGGACGCTCCGCCCTCATTCCAGGAAGCCCATAATTGGGGGAAGGCTCCTGGAGTACTTACCCAAGGTAAGAATTATATGCGTAGAAAAGCCTACGTATCACATAATACGCCATTTTTTCTGCGCGGCGAGCCTCTTGTCGGGATCGAACCGACGACCTGCCGCTTACAAGGCGGCCGCTCTGGCCATCTGAGCTAAAGAGGCGATTGTTCTTAACGCGTAAATCGTTTTGAACAAATCTCTAGTATACCGGTAGTTCTCGAGTGGTCAATTCAGGCCGAGCCGCGCCGGTAATTAATCGGCCAGCGAAATCGGCTTCTTGTTGGCGCCGATCGATGGCATCTGGCCTTCCACGCCCACCTGATCGGAGTCCAAGCCGATGGACTTGAGGAATCCGTCCACCATGCTGGTGTCCGCCAGCGTGAGCTGCTTCAGATCCCAGTATTCGCCATTGATGGTGAGCGTGGGGGAGGAGAACGCGCCGGAGCTGTTGAACAGTTCGGGGCGAAGGATGGTGTAGTTGTTGGAGGCGGTCAGCCAGTCGACATATTCGTTGTCGCCACTGAAGGCGGCGGCGGCCACGTCCTCACTTACGCCGGCATTGATGGCCTGCTTCTTCAGCTTGTTGTCGCTGACCGACACATAGTTGGACAGCTCGCCGGGCTGGAAATCCTCAGCGTAGATGTTGGAGAGGTACTGCATCAGGTGATCGGGATCGTCGTCATGCTCGGCGATATAGATGGCACCGTTGAACGCGCGGTTGGAGTAGTTGTCGGAGCTCTTGTTGTCCTGGAAATTGAGGAAGTGCAAATCGATGTTGAGCTGGCCGGCGTTCATCAGCTTGACGAGCGTCGGGTCAAGCTGGCGGTTCACCGAGGCGCAGCCGGGGCACAGCGGCTCCATGTAGATGGAAACGGTGGGCGCCCCTTCGGCCTTCTGACCGTACCCCTTGCTCGAGATCACGAAGCCGGCCTTGTCATCGGCGTTGGCCGGCTGGGTACTGACTTTCTTGAGCTTGCTATAGGCCTCGTCCACGGTCATGTTGCTTTGCTGGCTACTGCTGCTGGTGTTGGACGGCCGCATAGCCTTGTATACGGCGAATCCAGCGATGGCCACCAGCACCACAATAATGGCCACCACAATGCAGCCGATGATGGTCTGCTGCTTACGTTCCTTAGCCGCCTGCTCGGCCCGTGCCTGCTGGGCGGCCTCCTCGGCCGCTCGGCGCTCAGCGCGTGTGACACGCTTGGCCTGACGCTTCGGATCTGACATAGCTATCCCCTTGCAATCGCTTCAATGTTTGGGCCCCATCATAATGACCGGGCCTGAGGAGGACTGCGCCCAGAGCTGATCTGAGGTGAATTCCCTGTAAAAGTGTGACGGAACGAACGTATCGGATACACAACGGCCATGTGTGCGGATGGCTGATGTGTGAGATTCCGCCCCGCTCTAGGCGAACGGCATCCAGTTGATCGGCATGCCCAGAATCGGCATCGCGCACAAGGCCACGGTGATGATGGCCCATATGGTGAACAGCACGGTGCCGCGCCCGCCGCCCTTGGGCGCCGGCGCCACTGGAGCAGGTGGAGCCCCACCCACTTCGGTGGATGGCGCGCCCGCCGGGCGACTGTGTTTGAGCCCGCGCAGTACACCGCCCCCCAGCCGAATCATCATCGACTGTGGGGCGAACACAGTGACCAGCCAGCCGATGGCCATGAAACCGCCCAGCGCCAGCCCGGAAGCGGAGAACGGCACATCATTGAGCAACGGCACCGGAATACCCCAATCCGCGGTGAAATACCAGGAGATGGTGTGAACGGGCAGTGCCAGAGCCGCGGTGGCCACGGCGGTTCCCGCCATATAGATGATGACTAGCAGCAGTATGCGGGGAATGGCCAGCAGCAGGGCTTTGACCAGATGCCAGGGAAAAGTCGCCACGCGAATCCACGAATCGGAGTTTTTGCGCTCGCCGCCGCGTTTGCCCTCGCGCTCAAGCTGGGGTTCGGTGTTATAGGCCAGGGTGAGCAGTAGCCACAACAACGCAGTGGCCGCGATGATGGCCACGAGCGGAGCATTTGCCGCCAGTGCCGCCAGCGGCGCCGCCAGCAGGATCAATGGCAGGGTGCCGCGCTGCAGATATTCCCCTCGCTTCACGTCCACCGGATTGGGCATGGGAGGATTTTGGACCATGGTTTCGGTGGGGGCCGCTTGGGCGGTTTGGTCGATGATGCGCTGCAATGCCGGGCGAATGGCGGGGTCCACCGCTGTGGGCTGGTTGCTTGCGGGATCCCAGCTGCTCTGGGCGGTGCCGGACGGGGGGAATGATGACGGCTGCGGCGTGGGGAGTACGGTGGTGCGCTCGGCCAGCGGCGTGGTCGGGGCCGGAGTCGAATCGGTGTTGGTCATTGGTGTGGTGGCGCCGGCCATTGGTGTGGTTTGGTCCGGCATCGGTGTGGTCGCGCCGGTGAGTACCTGTGTGCCGGCGTCGTCGGTGAAATCGGCAGCAGCGTCGGGCAACAGTTGCGTGGCCTGCTCCGCACCGGCCGGCGGACGTGGCGGCATATCGGCTAAGGGCAGCGTGGCGGTAGCGGCGCCAGCCGGCGAGAATACGGCGGTTTCGCCATCGCCGTTATCGCCCTTATTGCCGGAGAACACGGCCATGGTGGGAGCCTCAGCGGCTTCCTCGGCCGCGCGCCAGATGGTTCGGGGATTATTGCGGTCAACGTCGCCGGCCGCGCCAAAAGGGGGCATCGCCTCCGCGGCTTCGGCAACGATCGCAGCCGGTTGTCCAGCCACGGCTCCCGCGGCGAACGGTCCCGCCTGCTCGCCCTGCCAAGCGTTGGGATTCAACGCATCCAAGGCGATGGCATTCAGCAATTGATCCGGCGTGCAACGATCCCTGCGATCCGGGTCCAGTGCAGAACGGAAGGCAGCCAATGTGCCGGCCGGTAGTCCGGAAAGATTCGCGTTGCCCGAGGCCTCGCGCTCAAGTACCGCCATCATCGGCTTGGTGCCGAACACAGGCGCGCCGGTTGCGGCAAAAGCGAGCACGGACGCCACCGACCACCAATCGGTGGCGTCGTCGGATTCGGCACCGTCAATAATCTCGGGTGCGATGAATCCGGGTGTACCCATCACTAGGCCGGTGCGGGTCACGTGACTTTCGCCCTCGCCCATCGCGATACCGAAATCGACCAATACCGGTCCGGCGGCCGACACCATCACATTGGTGGGTTTGATGTCGCGATGGACGATGCCGGCCGCATGTACGGCTTTGGTGGCTTCGATGAGCTTGCGGGCCAAGCGTTCCAGATCGTCGCCCACATACCGGCCATTGGCGGCCACATCATCCTTAAGATTCTTGCCCTCGATGAGTTCAGTGACGATGAACGCCAACGTATCGTCGAGTTCCATATCCACGATGCCGCATACGCCTGGATGATTGACCTTCTTCAAGGCCATGGCCTCGCGCCGCAGACGTTCGCGCGGCGTGACATCGGGCTTGAGGTCGGGGTCGTGCAGGGCCGCGGACGCAGAGCCGGAGCCTGCCACCGACTCGTCGGCCAGCGAATCGCGCAGAATCTTCATCGCATAGGTGGTGCCACCGCCGTCGCGGACACGCCACACCGACCCCATAGCTCCTGAGCCGAGCCGGGAAATCAGCGTATACCCACCAACCACTTCGCCGGGCTCAAGATTCAACGCGTTCAAATCGCTCATGCCCTCCATCCTAATGCCTTGCTGGTGCATTATTCTGGCTCTCTCCTGGGAGGCCGAGCTTGATATTTCTTGGCTCCCCTCTCTGAGAGGGGAGCCAAGAATAAGTGCCGTTTACGTATTGAGAAGTGCCGTTTACGCCATTAAGGTCGATTGCCCTGACCGGATGTGGTAGCAAATTATGCGCTCGAAATGACAGGATAGGTGCGTGGGCAGGTACGCCAGTCGTGAATTTGCGACTCTATAACCATCGGCATCAAGGATGTGTCGGCGGTGACCCAAAGGTGAGCCAGCCGGGCACATTCAACAGTGGCACAGCGATGCAAGGGCAGTATCGTGAGCCGCTGATCGAATCGATAACGATATCAGATTCGAATGCCGCGACTTCGCCGGTCGTACCTTCGAATACTTCTCCGAAGACGGCTACCTGTTCGGCGTGATGGCCTCCCAGCAGGTCTGGCGCTCAGGCCAAGGGCGTGTACGCCTTCATGAAGCACTTCGCGCTGAACGACCAGGAGACCAACCGACTGAGCGAGCTCGCCACCTGGGCCAACGAGCAGTCGATTCGCGAGATCTACCTGAAGCCCTTCGAGATGAGCGTCAAGCAGGGCGGCGCGGGTGCCGTGATGAGCGCCTTCAACTACATCGGTATGGAGTGGGGCGGTTCCCCTCCTGCCGTTGGCTTGAATGGGTTTTCCTTTGCCTTCATGTGGACCGCCTCCTCGCTGAATCAACCTAAAATAAAAATTATCAAAAATATCAAAAAAATAAAAAATATCAAAAGTTGGGTTGAGCCGACTGAAGAAAACAGCCGTGGCGACAATGATTCTGCCGCAATCCGCGGTGACAACAACTGACGCGGACCTTCTTGGCAGAATCGTTGTTTGTCCCGCTTCGCCAATCAACGCCGCTCAAGTTCGGTGCGCAGACCGGCTACCGTAGCGGTCAGCTCACGCACTTCCTCGCGCAATAGGTCGATTTCGGGATTGGCTGATGTTGCAATAGCCTCTTGCGCGGCTTCCTTGGCCACTTCCTTCTCCCGAGCGTCCTCGCGCCGATCCGTCTCCAGATTGACCTGATCCACGATCCACGAAGCCAGCGTGGCCGTCACAATACCGATCAACGCGATGCCGGTGAACATCAGCACCACCGCAATGATCTTGCCTTGGAAGGTGACCGGCGAGAAGTCGCCATATCCCACGGTGGTCACGGTCACGAACGCCCACCACAACGCCGTGCCGAAGTCGGTGATCGTGGATCCGGACGCCCCGCGCTCCACGGAATACACGGCCAGCGCGCCCACGTACATGAGCATTCCCACCGCGCCGACCGCGTATACGGTGATGCGCCCGCGCACCGCCATGCCGGAGGTGCGGTTCAGCACGTGCAGCACGGTCAGCAAACGCAACAGTCGCAAGGGCCGGAGCATCGGCAGCGCGATGGTCAGCAGCGTGAACAGGTTGTGCTTGAACCACCGCCAGCGATCGTCGGCCAACCACAGCGAGACCACATAATCGACGACGAACACCACCCAGATCACGTTGATGACGGTTTCACACAGCGCGATATGCGTGCGGGAGAGAATTTCCCACGAATACACCACCAGAAACACCACGGACAGCACCATCAGCGGCCAGTCCGTCCACTTCTTCCACGTCTTCAGTCCCATATTCCGATTGTAGTGTCGCGTCCGCTGCGCCACTGCGGAGCATGACTCCGGACATCAGTGTTGTATACGTTCGTATACATTTCACGTTGTGTACGAACGTATACAGCGGTATTTTTCATCTCGTATTTCCCTTATGACTATCACCACAGTGATATAATCAAGAACATGTAAGGAGAGAGAAGGAGCCGGCCAATGGAGACCGCATCGATCGAACTGTGGCATGGCTCTTCGCATGTCATCAAGCATCCTGAATACGGGCTGGTCAAGCCGAACAACGATTATGGCCGCGGATTCTATTGCACGCGCAGCATCGAGCTGGCCAAGGAATGGGCGTGCGCGGGACTAGATGACGGTTTCGCGAATCGGTACACATTGGCCACCAACGGGCTCACCTTCCTGGACCTATCCCAGTCGCCCTACACCATCCTGAACTGGTTGGCCCTGTTGGTCGAAAACCGTCGTTTCCAGCCGACCGCCGCCGTCGCCGCGCAAGGCATCGAATATCTGAAACAAGTGTTTCTGCCGGATGCCAGTCAGGCTGACGTCATCGTCGGATATCGTGCCGACGATTCGTATTTCTCGTTCGCCCGCGCTTTTGTCAATAACGCGATTTCTCTCGACCAACTCGCCGAGGCGATGCGGTTGGGTGAGCTCGGCAAGCAGATCGTACTCGCCAGTCCTCAGGCATTCGCGGCACTGCGGTTCCAAGGCTGCGAAATCGCCCACGCTTCGACCTACCACGTATTGCGTAACGAGCGCGACCGCACAGCTCGCGAGGCCTACCGCCGCAAAAGTGTGGAAGCCGATCTCGACGGCCTGTTCATGCGCGACATTATCCGCGAGAAAGTGACCAACGATGATCCTCGCCTACGATAAGACGTATCTGCCGGACGCCATGGCCAACTTGGCCGGCGCCTTCGATTACGCGCTGAACGATTGCGGGTTGCCGGTCGGCCTATTCACGGATTTCTTCGCCACCTCCGAGGCGGCCGCGCTTTTCGGGCGAGGCGTACCCAAATATGTGTGTGGCATGTCCGGCGAGGAGCTGGTGGTCGAAATCATGCGACAGACCGGCTGGGCGCGCATTATCGATATGCCGCCAGCCGCACTGCGCACCGGCGCAACACCCGAATACTGGGCCGGCTGGGCGCTCGCATACTGCCAATGGGCCAGGGGAGTGCGGTTCGCGGACATTCTCGATGTGCTGTCGTTCGACGATATCGTGCGACTGTACCCGACTCTGCACGAAGCCGACGAAAGCCGATTCGTCGACGTGTACGACGAGCGGGCCGCCCATAATCGCACCGAGGGCGACTCCCGGCTGCACACAGTCCGCGTTCGCGCCGGACTCAGCCAATCCGAACTGTCCCGTCACTCCGGCGTTGCCCTACGCTCCATCCAAATGTACGAGCAGCGCCGCAAAGACCTCGGCAAAGCTGCCGTCTCCACCGTGCTCGCTTTAGCCCGCACGCTTGGCTGCCGCATCGAAGATCTGTTGGAGCCGTAAAGACGCGGAGTAGTATCGCGCCGCATCGATTCTGATAACTGAACAACTACTTTTAAGGCCCGGCCGGATGCTCGTTTGGACATCCGACCGGGTCTTCTGGCTCCACACGGGGTGCCGAGGTATCCGTTCTCCGCTTCGAGGGGCTGATTTGGCCTTCCGTAGAGGTTTACTCCCGTTTCGAGGGGCTGGTGGCCCGCTAGAACACGGGTATAAACGGCTTCGCCCCACCGCCATTCCGCCATTTTGGGGATGCGCTTACTTGAGTACCAGCCCCTCGAAACGGAGATAGATCTCCGGAAAAGGCCAAATCAGCCCCTCGAAACGCGAGTATGGCGGTTGAAGCGCAAATGTGAACAATGCCACATGTGATTGGGCGGGTCGCTGCACGCCGATTTTCGGGGCTGCTTAGGAATGGCGGAATATCAACGAAATCACTATATCTAGGTTTGTTGTATGGTACACGCCACTACATATAGTGCCTTGATTTCAAATCACATCGCTGTAATATGGCCTTCGCTTCACTGTCCATCAGAACCACATTAAGGGGAGTCGCCATGACCGTCACCGTGTTCACCAAGCCGCATTGCCCGCAGTGCGATGCCACCAAGCGCCAGCTCACCAAGCTGGGTGTGCCGTTTGAAACTGTGGACCTGACGCAGAACCCCTCCACCCTTGAGCAGCTGCAGGCCGCCGGTTTCCAGCAGGCTCCGGTGGTCATCACGCCGGACAACTCCTGGACCGGCTACCGCCCCGACCTGATTCGCGAAGTCGCCCAGCAGGTGGCCGCCGACAACCGCGCCGCCGCCACGGTATCCGCGTGAGCCAGGCCGAGTTCGCGGCCGAAGGCAAGACGATCGGCGCATTGGTCTACTTCTCGTCGGCCTCCGAAAACACCGCACGGTTCGTGTCCGGATGCCGTTTGCAGGACGAAGGCATCAATGTCTACCGCATCCCGTTGCGGGCCGCCGACCCGGCGCTGAACGTCCGCGAACCGTACGTCATCATGGTGCCCACCTATGGCGGCGGCGTGGTCAAGAAAGCAGTGCCGATTCAGGTCAAACGCTTCCTCAACGATCCAGCCAACCGCGAGTGGATTCGCGGCGTCATCGCCTCAGGCAACACCAATTTCGGTGAGGCCTACTGTGCCGCCGGAGACATCATCGCCGCCAAATGCAAGGTGCCCTACCTCTACCGTTACGAACTCATGGGCACCCCAGAAGACACCGCCGCCGTGCGAAACGGCCTTGTCCGCTTCTTCACCGAACAGTAAATCTTGACCCCCTCGAGGCATTGGCTCCCCTCTCCGAGGGGAGCTGTCAACGAAGTTGACTGGGGGAGCAACTGTCTGAGTAAACACACTTCTGCCATATTCCAAGGATTTCCAATGACTGACCTCACCGCCACCGTCCTGCCGCTCGACAACACTGCCGATACCGCAGCGGAACAGTACGACCCGGCGCACGATTACCACGCGCTCAACGCGATGCTCAACCTCTATGACGCCGACGGCAAGATCCAGTTCGACAAAGACAAGGCCGCCGAACGCGAATACGTGACTGGGCACGTGGCCGCCAACAGCAAGCAGTTCGCCTCCACCGCCGAACGCCTTGACTACCTCATCAGCAACCAGTACTACAACCCCGACGTCTTCGCCCAGTACTCCGCTGAATTCCTCGACCGCTTCTACGAGCACGTCGAGTCCGCCGGTTTTGAATTCGGCACCTTCCTCGGCGCTTTCAAGTTCTACACGTCCTACGCCCTCAAAACATTCGACGGCCATCTCTACCTTGAAGACTTCCCGCAGCGTTGTGCGGCAGTGGCCTTGGAACTCGCCGCCGGCAACGAAGCGCAGGCCACCGAATACGCCGACGAAATGCTCGCCGGCCGATTCCAGCCCGCCACCCCGACCTTCCTGAACCTCGGCAAGGCCCAGCGTGGCGAACCGGTCAGCTGCTTCCTGGTGCGCATCGAAGACAACATGGAGTCGATTTCGCGCGGCATCAACGCGGCCCTCCAGCTCTCCAAGCGCGGCGGTGGCGTGGCCCTGCTGCTGAGCAACCTGCGTGAGCTCGGCGCCCCGATCAAGCACATCGAGAACCAGTCCAGCGGCGTGATTCCGGTCATGAAGATGCTGGAGGACTCCTTCTCCTACGCCAACCAGCTCGGCGCACGTCAGGGCGCAGGCGCGGTGTACCTCAACGCCCACCACCCTGATATCCTGCGCTTCCTGGACACCAAGCGAGAGAACGCGGACGAGAAAATCCGCATCAAGTCGCTGGCACTCGGCGTGGTGATTCCGGACATCACGTTCGAACTGGCCAAGCAGAAGGCCCAGATGGCGCTGTTCAGCCCGTACGACGTGGAGCGCGTATACGGCAAGTCGTTCGCCGACATTTCCGTCAGCGAGCATTACGACGAGATGGTGGCCGACGACCGCATCAAGAAGACCTACATCGACGCCCGTAAGTTCTTCACCACCATCGCCGAACTGCAGTTCGAATCCGGCTACCCGTACATCGTGTTCGAGGACACGGTCAACCGCGCGAACCCGATCGAAGGTCGCGTGACCATGTCCAACCTGTGCTCGGAAATCCTGCAGGTTCAGGAGCCGAGCGCATACAACGAGGACCTCACGTATGCGCATGTCGGCCGCGACATCTCCTGCAATCTGGGTTCGCTCAACATCGCTAAGGCGATGGATGGCGGCTTGGGCCACACGGTGGAGACGGCGATCCGCGCACTCACCTCGGTGGCCGAGCACACCAGCATCAACGCGGTGCCTTCGATTCGCCGCGCCAATGAGGAGGGCCACGCCATCGGTCTCGGCCAGATGAACCTGCACGGCTTCCTGGCCCGCGAAGGCATCCAGTACGGTTCTGAAGAGGGCCTCGACTTCACCGACATGTACTTCATGACCGTGGCCTACCACGCCTACCGTGCCTCGCACGCGCTCGCCGTGGAACACGGGCAGGCCTTCAAGAGCTTCGCCACATCCGATTACGCCAAGCCGGCCGGTCAGGGCAACTACTTCGACAAGTACACCGATGGTCGTCGTTCGCTCACTCCGCGCACCGAACGGGTCCGTGCGCTGTTCGAACAGTACGGCATCGCGATCCCGACTGCGGCCGACTGGGAGGCCCTGCGCGACGCGATTCTGAAGGACGGCATCTACAACCAGAACCTGCAGGCCGTGCCGCCCACCGGCTCGATCTCGTACATCAACCATTCCACGAGCTCGATTCACCCGATCGCCTCCAAGATCGAGATTCGCAAGGAAGGCAAGATCGGGCGCGTGTACTACCCGGCCGCCTACATGACCAACGACAACCTCGGGTACTACAAGGACGCCTACGAGATCGGCTGGAAGGCCATCGTCGACACGTACGCCGAGGCCACCCAGCACGTGGATCAGGGACTGTCGCTGACGCTGTTCTTCCCGGACACCGCCACCACCCGCGACCTCAATAAGGCCCAGATCTACGCCTGGCGCAAGGGCATCAAAACCCTCTACTACATCCGCATCCGCCAGCAAGCCCTGGAAGGCACTGAAGTCCAAGGCTGCGTCTCCTGCATGCTCTGATCGTTCGAGGGAGCGTATACCGCCTTTCTTCGGCACTCGACGTACCTTCGTACGCCTTCGGCCTCAGACGGCGGTCTCCGCACGCATTGAACAACCAGAGAGCCGTTGTTACTCCCCTCACTCGGCTAACGCCGACAGCTCCCCTCAGAGAGGGGAGCTGGCCGCGAAGCGGACTGAGGGGGGGCTCCACCATCTAAGGAACCAACAATGTCACGAACCGTCTATAGAGCACTGCTCCGGCTGACCGCGCCGGAGGAGTTCGAAAACAAATCCAACGACGATAACGACAACGAGTAAAAGGAACACTACTCATGGCACCTATCTCCATTCCGCGCAAACCGCTGAAACTCATCGACCGCGTCTCCGCAATCAACTGGAACCGCCTCGAAGATGAGAAAGACCTTGAGGTCTGGGACCGCCTGACCGGCAACTTCTGGCTGCCCGAAAAAGTCCCCGTCTCTAACGACATCCCCAGCTGGCAGAAGATGACCGAGGACGAGCACACGCTCACCATGCACGTGTTCACCGGCCTGACCCTGCTTGACACCATCCAGGGTACGGTCGGCGCCGTCTCCCTGATTCCGGACGCGCTCACCCCGCACGAGGAGGCCGTGTACACCAACATCGCCTTCATGGAATCCGTGCACGCCAAAAGCTACTCGTCCATCTTCTCCACCCTGTGCTCCACCGAGCAGATCGATGCCGCATTCGACTGGAGCGAGAACAATGAGTTCCTGCAGAAGAAGGCGGAGATCGTGCTCGACTATTACGAGGGCGACAACCCGTACAAGCGCAAGGTGGCCTCCACCCTGCTCGAGTCCTTCCTCTTCTACTCCGGCTTCTATCTGCCGATGTACTTCTCCGCGCACGCCAAGCTGACGAACACCGCCGACGTGATTCGTCTGATCATCCGCGATGAGGCCGTCCACGGCTACTACATCGGCTACAAGTACCAGAAGGGCATCGCCCAGCTGAGCGATGCCGAGCGCCTGGATCTGCAGGACTACACGTACGACCTGCTCAACGAGCTGTACGACAACGAGGTGGAGTACACCCAGTCGCTGTACGATCGCGTGGGCCTGACCGATGACGTCGAGAAGTTCCTGCGCTACAACGGCAACAAGGCGCTGATGAACCTCGGTTACCCGGCTTTGTTCCCGGCTGAGATTTGCGATGTGAACCCCGCGATCCTGGCCGCCCTGAGCCCGAACGCCGACGAAAACCACGACTTCTTCTCCGGCTCCGGCTCCTCCTACGTGATGGGCAAAGCCGAAGAAACCGATGACGACGACTGGGACTTCTAAGGGTTTCGCGGTCCGCGAACCCGCAGCGCCGCCGCGTTCGCGCGACGGCGCTACGCTGGAGGCATGGAACAGGAGCCGTTGGTCAGCATCATCATCCCGGTATATAAGGTCGAGAAATTCCTTGATGAATGCGTGAAGTCTGTGGTTGCGCAGACCTATCGCAACCTCGAGATTCTGCTGGTGGATGATGGCTCGCCTGACGACTGCCCGGCCATGTGCGACGCTTGGGCCACCCGCGACCCGCGCGTGCGGGTGATTCACAAGCCCAACGGCGGACTGTCCGACGCACGCAATGCCGGCATCGCCCAGGCGACCGGCTCATACATCTACTTTGCGGACTCGGATGACACTGTGGCGCCCACGCTGGTGGAAGACTGCCTGAATGCCATGCGTGAATACGATGCCGATCTGGTGATGTTCCAGTTCGACACCATCTCCGAGAACAACAAGCCGCTGCTGTCCAACTATCGCCACAACGACTTCACCGAGGTGCAGGTCCTGACCCCGGTCGAGGCCATCAAAAAGCAAGTCAAGGCTGAGATTGACGGCTATTTCTGGGCCTTCCTGGCACCCGCCTCCACCTATCAGGGCACCGGATTCTCCTTCCCGGTGGGTCGCAAAATCGAGGATCTCTCCCGTATCTGCAACGTGATCGGCGAGGCCACGCGCGTGGTCCGTCTGCCCAAGGCGCTGTACCACTACCGCATGCGCGAGGGGTCGATTACCGCCAGCTGGGATCCGCAGCTCACCCGCGACTGGACCCGCGCCGCCGACGACCGCGAGGAATACATCGTCCACCGATTCCCCGAGCTCAAGGGCTTCATGACGCTGCAACAGCTGAATTTCTTTGCCAACCTCGATTACGAGACCATGCGCCAGTCGCTGATCGCCGGGCTCAAGATCGATCCCGAGGACGCCGATGCGCTTCGTCGCCGCATCGAGGGTCTGACCAAGTCCGCCGATGAGGGCGATGAGCCAGTACCGGAAACGTTGCGTGAGTTGCTCGGACTGCTCAAGCTGGGCATCACCAAGGTGGCCGATGGCACGTTCGGTAAGGCCGATGGCAGCAGTACTGATGACGATGCCGAGAACGATGACGTAACGCTGGCCGACCGTTTCCGCGACATGCGCGAGGACTGGCGCCAGCTGCGCATCCAGCGCATCGAAAACGCCGAGGAGCGCAGGGCCGAGCGCAAAGCCGCCCGCAACGGCGTCACCTTCGAGTCTGTATCGCATTAGTCGGCGACTGATGGAATCCATCAGTCCGGGAAGAGCAGGCCTGCTCTACGTCGGGCGTACCGGTTCGCACGTTCGAGAAACAGGCGTGTCATGGGCCGAACCACACAACACCCCCAGAAACGCCCATAATGTTACCTACATTTCAGACACGCCACTTGCCTTGGCCCACGGCCCGTGTATAGTAGTTCTCGGCTCAACGAAGAGAACCTTCACTGAACCGGAAAAAAGTAAACGCTGAAGCTTGCAGTTTCCGAAAGCAAAGTTGTACGTCGGTGGCGAGGGCGGAAGCACAGTAAAGAACGAATCCCTTTACAACGGATCGTGAGGCACGTACCTGCCTCTGAAAGGATTAGTAACTATGGCAGAAGTCGTTTTCGACCACGTCACTCGTATCTACCCGGGCAACGATAAGCCCTCCGTGGATGACCTGAATCTTGATATCAAGGATGGCGAGTTCCTCGTCCTCGTCGGCCCCTCCGGCTGTGGTAAGTCTACGACCCTTCGTATGCTCGCCGGCCTGGAAGAGGTCAACAAGGGCCGCATCCTCATCGGTGGCAAGGATGTCACCACGATGCAGCCGAAGGACCGCGACATCGCAATGGTGTTCCAGAACTACGCTCTGTACCCGCACATGACCGTTGCCGACAACATGGGCTTCGCCCTGAAGATCGCCGGCACTCCGAAGGACGAGATCCGCAAGCGCGTCGAGAAGGCCGCTGAGATCCTCGACCTGACCGAGTACCTCGACCGCAAGCCGAAGGCCCTGTCCGGCGGTCAGCGTCAGCGTGTGGCCATGGGCCGTGCAATCGTCCGTGAGCCGAAGGTCTTCCTCATGGATGAGCCGCTGTCCAACCTCGACGCCAAGCTCCGTGTCCAGACCCGTACCCAGATTGCTGCCCTGCAGCGTCAGCTGGGCGTCACCACCCTGTACGTGACCCACGATCAGACCGAGGCCCTGACGATGGGCGATCGCATCGCCGTCATCAAGCTCGGTATCCTGCAGCAGGTCGGCGCCCCGACCGAGCTGTACGATCGTCCGGCCAACGTCTTCGTCGCCGGCTTCATCGGCTCCCCGTCGATGAACCTGAACACCCACCCGGTGGTCAACGGCAAGGCGAAGATCGGTGAGGACACCGTGGATCTGCCGGCTGAGGCCGTCAACAAGCTCACCGCCGAAGACAACGGCCAGATCGTGGTCGGCTTCCGTCCCGAGGACGCGGGCCTGGCGCCGGTCGATGACCCGAACGCCTTCTCCCTGAAGGTCGTGAACGTCGAGGATCTGGGCTCCGATGGCTACATCTACGGCACCATCGTCACCGACGGTTCCGCCGCCGAGGCCTCCCAGGTCATGTCCGATCAGAACAAGCTCACCACGATTCGTGTGAATCCGCGTGCGCTGCCGAAGGTCGGCGCGACCGTCAAGATCAAGATCGACCCGGCCAAGATGCACCTGTTCGCTCCGTCGACTGAGCTGCGTCTGAACTAGTAGATACTTGGCGAGGTCTAATCGCTTCGTCAACCATTAAACGAGGTTATTCTCTTCCTCTCTTATGGCCTCGTTGGAAAAGCCCTGCATAGCTGCGGGGCTTTTCTTTTGCCTTCTAGACGGTCTGAGGGAGAGACCAAACGGTGTTTTCCCGTAAACATAACGCGCCGAAGTCGTGGCCAAGGAGCACACATCGCGAACGACACGTAAAATCGAACACATGGAGTTGAACGAATTACCCCAGATGGATCCGCGTGCGCTGAAGGCCACGTCCGTCAAAGCCGAAGACGATCACGCCAGTTCAGCTGAGCCGCAAGCATTGAAGATCACCGCCGCCAGCTCGAACCCGAAGATGTTCACGCTGCCCTGGCATAAGCCCCTGGCCACCTGGCCCGAGGACCTGCTGGCCAACCTGCCGCGAGGCATCTCCCGCCACGTGGTGCGTTTTGTGCACGTGGGCGACGAGGTGTACGCCATGAAGGAGATCACGCGCCAGGTGGCCGAGCGAGAGTACGAGATCCTGCGCCGACTGCAGAAGCTCGAGTTGCCGACCGTCACCCCGATCGCCGTGGTCACCGGCCGTCACACCCGTGAAGGGGAGCCGCTGGAGGCGATTCTGGTCACCCGGCACTTGAAGTTCTCGCTGCCGTACCGTGCGTTGTTCGCCCGCAACCTGCGCCCGGACACCGCCGAACGACTGATTGACGCCCTTGCCGTGCTGCTGGTGCGCCTGCACCTGGCCGGCTTCTACTGGGGCGATGTGTCTCTGTCGAACGTCCTGTTCCTGCGCGACGCCGACGCTTTTTCCGCCTTCCTGGTGGACGCCGAAACCGGTGACCTGCAAGTCCAGCTCACCGATGGCCAGCGCGAATACGATATCGACTTGGCCCGCACCAACATCATCGGCGAACTTATGGATTTGGCGTCCGGCAAGCTGCTGCCCGGCGACGTGGATGAGATCGAGGTGGGCAACCGGCTGGTCGAACGCTACCACTCGTTGTGGAGCGCCTTGACCGACACCGACAAGTTCAACCCGGACGAGATGTGGAAGATCGAGCAGCGTGTCAACAAGCTCAACGATCTGGGCTTTGATGTGGACGAGCTGGAAATGAAGACCGCCGAGGACGGCAAGCGTGTGCTGGTCCGCCCGCGCGTGGTGGACGCCGGATACGCCAACCGCAAGCTGCTGCGCCTCACCGGCCTTGACGTGCAGGAGAATCAGGCCCGTCGTCTGCTCAACGATCTTGACGCCTACCGTGCCTCCACATGGCGTGAGGGCGAGGAGCTGGAGATCGTGGCCACCGATTGGATGCGTGAGGTGTTCGAGCCGACCGTGCGTATGATTCCGCGTGAATATCGCTCCCAGATCGAGCCTGCTCAGTTCTTCCATGAGGTGCTTGACCATCGCTGGTTCCTGGCGGAGAAGGCCGGCCACGACGTGCCGATGGGCGAGGCCGTGACCAGCTACATCGACAACGTTCTGCCGAGCTACAACCTTGATTCCAAGGCACTCGCCGAACTTAACGAAGAGGCCGATTCCGGCGTCATTGACGACGAATCCACCTACAGCGACCCGGACGACGACGGCTACAACCCCGATGACGATCCGGATGCGGCAGTGTGGAGTCATTAAGCGGACAATCCAATGGACTGTCTGTAGGTGAGCCCATCACACAAAGAAGCCCCTCAAATAGAGGGGCTTCCGTGTATGTACAACCTATTACGGCCTCAAGCGACAATCACTCCGCCGCAGCCTTGCGCCGTGCGTTGGACACCGCGTACAGGCTGATACCCGCCGCCACTGAAGCGTTCAGCGACTCAACAGACGAGCTGATCGGGATGCCGGCAATCGCGTCGCAGGTTTCGCGCACTAGTCGGCCCAAACCGCTGCCTTCCGAACCGAGCACTACAACGAGCGGATCGGATTCAAAGCCAGTCTCGCCGACGAGCTTATCGCCGCCACCGTCAAGGCCGACAACGTAGTATCCACGCTCCTTCAAGCCCTCAAGTGCCTTAGTCAGGTTCACCACGCGCGCCACCGGCATATGCGCGGCCGCACCGGCAGACACCTTCCAAGCGGCGGCGTTCACTGAAGCGGAACGGCGTTCCGGCAGAATCACACCATTGGCACCGAATGCGGCCGCCGAACGAATCACGGCACCCAGGTTCTGCGGATCGGTCACGCCGTCCAAGGCGATAAACAGCGGGCGGGCGGCAATACGGGCGGCCGCCGAATTCGCGGCCTCCATTGCCTTGGCCTTCTTCTCCGCGCGATCGGCCAGTTCGTTCAACGAGGAGTACTGGAACGGATCCACCTTCAGGATCACCCCCTGATGGTTGCCGGAACGGGCGATACGATCCATCTCCAGACGATCGGCCTCCAGCATGTGCAGGCCGTTCATGCCGGCGATCTTCACGATTTCGCGGGTGCGGTCGTCATGCTCAATACGAGACATGATGTACAGCGTGGAAGAAGGTACGCCTACGCGCAGTGCTTCCAACACGGAATTACGGCCGTACACCAGATCCGAGGTGTCCGCCGAAGCGAACTTGTCCACTCGGCGGCGAGCCGCCAGACGCGGGTCGGCCATCTGCCGGCGTTCCGCCGCCTTCTTGGCCTTGTATGCCTTGTGGTAGACGCGGTCCTCGGCCTTCGGAGTGGGGCCGTAACCCTTCAGTTTGTTGCGATGCTTGCCACCCGACCCCTTGGTCGGTCCTTTTTTGTTAGCCATAGGTGCCATTGTCCCAGCACCCCGCGCCAAGACACGGCCATTCCGCCATCGGAAGCCGGTAAGGTATTGGGAGTGAAGAAGCAACGCATGATATTCGGACTATCCCCGCTGTACTGGGGATTGTGGTTGGCGATTCTGATCCTGTGGATGGGCCGCTTCGTGACGTCGTTCCTGTCGATCTACCTGGTCTCCGCGCTGCACCTCGACGAAGGCGTTGTGGGCGCGGTCGTGGCCATGTACGGCTTCGGCGCCATCATCGGCTGTCTTTTCGGTGGCGCGCTGTCCGACCGGTTCGGCCGCCAGTCGATGATCATCATCGGCGAAATCGGCGCGGCCGCCGCCCTTCTGGTCGTTTCCGTCCTCGTCGATCCCGTGGCGTTGGGTGCGGCCCTGTTCGTATACGGCGCGTTCGCCTCGCTGCCCAGTCCGGCCATCGCCGCATACATCGCCGACGTGGTGCCTCCCAAGCGTCAACAGCGCGCCTACGTGCTGCAATCATGGGCCATCAATTTCGGGTATGCGATCGGCCCGATCGTGGCCAATCAGCTGATCAAGATCTCCTATTCGCTGATGTTCTACGTCGAGGCGGCGGTGATGATCGCCGTCACGATATTGCTGATCGTGTTCTTCCGCGAAGTGAGGCATCTGACGACTTCGGCGCCGGCGGCCCGCCCCGAGGGTTCCATGGCGCGCAATTGGCGGCGCGTGCTTGCCGATATGCCGTTCCTCGGCTTCTCCCTGCTGATGTTCGGCTACTTCCTTGTGTACTTCCAAAGCACCTCCGGCCTGCCCATTGCCATGACGGACCTTGGTCTGGGGTTGGGCGACTATTCGGTGCTGTTGACCATCAACGGCGGCATGCTGTGTCTGCTGCAGATTCCCGCCATGAAACTGTTCGCGCGCATGGGCAATTCGCGTGTGCTCGTGATGGGCCTTGCGGTGACCGCCATCGGCTACGCGGTTCAGGCCGTGGCCCATTCATGGGGCGGGTTCGCCATCGCCGTGGTGTTGTGGACGCTGGGCGAGCTGGGCACGTTCCCCATCGCCACCACCACGGTCGCCGCCATGGCGCCCGCCACCGCCCGCGGCACGTACCAGGGCGTCTATAACGTGGTGTGGTCGGTATCGATTGCGCTGGCGCCGCTGATTGGTGGCTGGGCCATCAGCAACTTCGGCGGTCGAACGCTGTGGATTGCCTGCACGATAGTCCTGATCGCCGTAACCCTCGGTCTCAAGCTCACCAAAGGCTCGCGCGACCGCGCCATGGCCGCCAACCTGCGCAATGCCTCACAGTAAATAATTCCCGTCAAGAAAAGTGTGAGGCATCCGAACTTTTCCGCACAATCAAACATGGTCCGCAACGGCGGGATCTCACTGATATGACGCTCTGCATGTGCGATTGAGGCACCGTAATCCTCACGCTTTTCTTATTGAGAACCATTCTCTGCGATACGTTCTAGAATCATCACAAGCAATGCGCCATATACAACGGCAGATATAGGCGGTCTCCTTCAACGCGCATTGGTCTAGGATGCAGCACATATTGCATGCCGACCCGGCTGTCGAATTTATTCTTGAACTTATCGAGCGATGAGGTTTTGTATCTCTTTGTCGATTTGACCTCCACGGGGCAGACCCTGGCCTTCATGGCAGCATTTGAATACTCCCCGATAAGGAGAAAATCAATTTCCATGCGGTCCTTCGCCTGACGGGAATATCGGGAATAGAAGAACAGACGATGGCCTGAGGCCCGGAGCTGCTGCGCAACGACATTCTCCACCAGCATGCCTTCATTCACTTCCAGCTTGCCGAACAGGATATCGCGGTACAACTCATTCGACGTGTATGCGCGGTCGGCAAACACTTGCGTTACTAACAAGCCGGTGTCTCCCATATAGCATTTCATCGTGGAGTCCTCTTGGTGTAGGCGCAGGCCTACATGCGGATCCGTGGCATTCATGCAGCGGTTGATCAGGAACGATTCATCCAGCCAGAAGAAAGCATCGCCATATTCACGTTCGCGTGCGTTTTCGCCTAAAGACGAAAGCGTGAACTTCTTTTCATGCTTGGAAAGTTGCCCTGGAATTTCATCGAAGATACGTTTGACTCGTTCTTTCGAATCTCCGCCGTATTTCTCGATGTCCTGAGCGTACAGGCGCAGAATTTGGCGTTTCACTCGATCGACATTGCCCATATCGGATGTTCCCAGATAACGCTCTACGGCCTGCGGCATGCCTCCCACCAGCATGTATTCACGGAACAGGCGTTCCGCCTTGTTGTCCAGCAGCGGAGACATCGCTCGCCTGTCCGCAAAAGCTTGCCGTATCGCATCGGCGAGTAGTTCTTCTCCTCTGGCCCATAGAAATTCCTCAAAATCCATGGGAAACATGCTCACCGATTCTTCCTCGGAGGGAATCAAGATGTTTTCGACATTCTTCTTAATGGAGATCAGGGAGCCAGTCTCCATGAAGTCATATCGACCATCCGCAACGAGTTGTTTAACCGCGCTGCGGGCAAATGGGAAGAGCTGTACTTCGTCGAAAATAAAGAGGGTGTCACGCTCATACAGGCGTACGCCGTAATAGACGGAAAGGTCCATGAACAGCGTGTCCAAATGATCCAGATTGTTGCGGAACGAGTCTCGTACCGCCTGCGGAGCCTTCTGCCAGTCGATAAGGATGTATGAGCGGTATTCGTTTTTCGCGAATTCCTCGGCAACTGTGCTTTTACCGACGCGGCGGGCTCCTTCGATCATCAGTGCGGTAGCCCCATTGCTTTCAGATTTCCACTGCCGCAAGCGGTTATATATTTTCCGCTTATACATGATGAGCTCACATTCTCAATATCTTCAAGGATTTTCCTGCTATTTTATCACGATTCCTAAGTTATAAAATGCTGATATACACACGATTCCTAAGTTATAGATTGTACTGATTTCCACGATTTCTAGGTTATGGATTAGGCGGTGCGGTATCCC
This sequence comes from Bifidobacterium sp. WCA-178-WT-4B, assembly GCF_009696495.1. Classification (NCBI taxonomy): domain Bacteria; kingdom Bacillati; phylum Actinomycetota; class Actinomycetes; order Bifidobacteriales; family Bifidobacteriaceae; genus Bifidobacterium; species Bifidobacterium sp. WCA-178-WT-4B. The sequence continues at coordinate 362,129 of NZ_VULV01000001.1, forward strand.
GCATCGGGCTTATTGACAACTGCTCTGCATGGTCGGTGGTGATGTGCGGTTTTGTTTGGTTCGGCCGGTAATGTTGGCGTCAACATAGGAAAGGCGGACGATGGCGGCAGGCGGTTCCAAATCAAAGAAGACGGCAACGATCATTGACGTCGCACGACTGGCCGGCGTTTCCCAACAGACCGTGTCCCGCGTGGCCAACGGCAGCAATCTGGTGCGTGAAGCGACCCGCGCCAAAGTTCAGGCGGCCATGAAGGAACTGGGCTATTCCCCCAACCGTCAAGCGCGCGCCCTGCGCAACGGCCGCTCCAAGATGATCGGCCTGGTTATTAACTATCATCGCAATAATGTGCTGTCAGATTTGCTGGAAGGAATTACTTCCACGGCGGCGAAACTCGGATACGGCATTGTGATAGTGCCCGCGGGAGAAGATATTGAGGAAATACTGTTAAGACAGTCCGGCTATATCGCGAGTTTGAACCTTGCCGGACTGATTGTGTTTTCTGACGAGGATATTTCTGAGTCTTCAGCTGATCATGTGGGGCACCTACCGACGGTGGTGCTGGGGTCTCTGCGCACTTTTCCGAACGAGTGGTCGTTTGTAGACACGCAAGGGTCGCGTATCAGTGAATTGGCCGTCGAGCATCTATTGGGTTTGGGGCATAAGACCGTGCATCATATCAGTGGTCCATTGTTCAGTCCGGCTGCGGTGACCCGAGTGGAGTATTGGCAACGAACGTTGCAGGCGCATGGTGCGCCTATCCCAAAGCCAGTGGAGTCCGCTGATTGGTTTCCTGATGATGGTTATCGGGCTGCGTGTCAACTGCTCAACCGATATCCTGACTGTACGGCGATTTATGCGTCTGATGATGCCATCGCAAGTGGTGCTATGGCGGTATGTCAGGAACGAGGCCTGGTGGTTGGACGGGATGTCAGCGTAGTCGGCGTGGATGATGTGTTGGGTGACTTCGTGCCTAACAACATTCTGACTTCAGTCAGATGTGATTTCTTGGAGGCCGGGTACTGCGCGATGGAACTTCTGATGAAAATGTTGCGAGATGTCACATTGCGGGGTTCCCGTGCAGTGATTTCACCGGAGCTGATTGTACGTGAATCGACAGCCCGTCTGAAGGGAGCGTGAGTCTCAAAGGCTCTTTCCTCAATAAGTTCTAGATAGTTTGGTGAATGTGACGTCAACACGCCGAAAATGTTGACGTCAACATGACGGGGCCGTTACTATAAACGCGTGATTGCAACGGAGTGATGATGGCGTCACTCTACATCAAGGAAGGATGATCACATGCGTAATGGAAGAAAAGTCGGAAGTGCAATTATTGCGATAGGTGTGGCTGCGTCAATGTTGACGATGACAGCTTGCGGTACGGCTGGTGAGAACGACAATGCGTCGCAATCTAACGGAAAGATTCAACTCACTTTTACCGGTTGGGTTCCGGGAATTGAATCAGCCGTGGACCTGTGGAATAAGAATAATCCTAATATTCACGTGAACTTTAAGCGTATCGCCAGCGAATCGCGTAAGAACTACTCGACGCTGATTGAAGCAGGAACCGCAGGAGATATCTTGCAGATGTCTGCTTTCGAAATGATTGATTATGTCATTGATCAACAGATTATGGATATCAGCAAGTATGTCGGTGATAAAAAAGATTTATTCACGGATGGTACTTGGTCCACGGTCTCAATCAACGGTGGAATCTACGGGATTCCTCAAGATTCTGCCCCCACTGCATTTATGTACCGTAAAGATATCTTCGAACAATACGGCGTTAGGGCGCCAAAAACATGGGACGAATACTTAGTTGCCGCACGCAAGTTGCATAAGGCTAACCCGAACGTGTATATCGCAGCATTCACGCCTAATGTTATCGATTTTTTCGAAAGCGAGTTTCTCCAAGAGGGAGGCTCTTGGTACACCGTGGCAGACGATACGTGGAAAGTAACTCTTGATAGCCCTCAGACTCGAAAAATTGCTGAGCGATATCAAACCCTGTTGGATGAAGGTCTGGTGAAAACGATGGAGGGTTCCACTCCGGAGTTCTGGTCCGCTGTCAACAACGGTGAAATTGCCTCGTTTAACTACCTTCCGTGGTTCACGACTATTCTCAAGGAACATGCGCCTGACCTGTCGGGGAAATGGGCGATCGCACAGTCTCCGTCTGACAGTGGTAATGGCCCGTGGAGTGATGATGGCGGCGGTGCCAATGGATTACCAAAAACTGCAAATACCCGGAACAGGCGGCCAAGTTCATTACGTGGTTAAATTCTGACCCGGAGTCAGTGGACATTCTGATTACCAAGGGTGGTCTGTTCCCTGCGGCCAAGACTGGGTTGAAAAGCAGCGAGATGGTTGCGAAGAGCGATTACTTTGGGGGCCAGCCGTTGTATGAAAAGTTCATTGAATCAGCCAATAATCTGAATACCAAGGGCGGTATTGGCGGCCCAGCCATCGGAGTCGGCCACACGGCTTTGAAAGACGAGTTCGGCAAAGTGGGCAATGGTGAGGAAACATTCAAGGAAGCGTTGACCAATACCAGTGCCAAGTTAAAGAAAGCTGCAGTTGACAAGGGATTGAGCGTGCAATGAGCAACGACATTAAGACGGTATCTTCGCGTCGTTACAAGCGGCGAGGAGCGTGGATTCCCTATGTGTTTGTGGGTCCTTTCTCCATCGCGTTCATTGTCTTCATGATGGTTCCGCTTATCACCGCGATATGGGATTCGTTATTTTCGGTCAAACGTTCTGGACTAGGGTTTGGCGATGCTGGGAAAACAGTGCATTTTGTGGGACTGGGCAACTACATAACAGCGCTGCAGAACAAAGAGTTTATTACTGGGTTCGGTCGCATGCTGCTGTTCGGTGTCGTCCAGGTGCCTGTCATGCTTGGTTTGTCGTTGTTGTTCGCCTTGCTTATCGACTCCTCGCTGGTCCGATTTAAAAAGACTGCGCAGATTATAGTGTTCATGCCTTACGCGGTACCGACTGTAGTCGCGGCTCTACTCTGGGGCTTTCTGTACCAGCCTGGTGTCAGTCCTATCGTCAAAGGTCTGCATTTAATAGGCGTGGATGCCGATTTCTTGGCTCCGGGTTCAGTGCTATGGTCGGCTGCGAACATCACCACATGGGTATATGTCGGCGTGAATATGGTCATTATCTTTTCAGCGTTGCAGTCCATTCCCCATGAGTTGTACGAGGCTGCTCGTATCGATGGTGCTAGTGAATTTCGTATCGCATGGTCCGTCAAAATTCCGATGGTAATGCCTTCGCTGATTGTCACATTATTCATGTCTGTTGTAGGCACGATACAGCTATTCAATGAGCCAACTGTGTTGAAAGCTGTCACTAGCAATGTTACTAGCAGTTTCACTCCGATGATGAGCGTGATCGACACCACCGTAGCCCAGAAGAACCAAAATATGGGATCTGCAATGTCAATCATCATCGCAATCGTTGCATTCGTATTGTCAGCATCGGTTTCTCTGGCACAGCGCAAGGGAGAGGACCATCAATGAGCAAGACTCAGATGAATGTACGGAAAAATGCTCGTCTTCCACATCATGCGGGATTTGCAGTTGTGCGATCAGAGAGATCGCGCATCGTCTCATCACCGCTGTGGGCGCGAACATTGACAGTATTGCTTTTCGTGATTGCCTTTATCTACTTTGTTATTCCGGTAATCTGGCTGTTCATTGCTTCTACGAAAAGTGCGGGTGACCTGTACAGCACGCCGAGCTTCGCCTTTGCCCGATTCCGGTTGATTGAAAATCTGAAGGCGGTGTTCTCCTATCAGGATGGCATCTTCCTGAGATGGATCATCAACTCAGTGATCTACTCGGTCATCGGGTCGATACTCACTGTGTTGGTAAGCACCATGTGCGGCTACGGTTTGGCAATATACCGATTCCGCGGAAGGTCAGTAGTGCTGGCTGCCGTCACCTTAAGCTTTCTCGTGCCTGGTGCTGCGCTTACGCAACCGTTGTACCTGTTGCTGGTCAAGATGGGATTGAGCAACAATATCTTGGCGATACTGTTGCCGGCTTTGGTATATCCATTTGGTGTCATGCTGTCATGGCTTAATGTGCAAACTGCAATACCGGTAGAGATTGTCGAGGCCGCACGTGTGGACGGTGCTGGAGAGATGGGCATTTTCTTCAAAATTGCGATGCCGATGATGCGTGTTGGCATGACAACGGTGTTTCTATTCGCGTTCACCGCTAGTTGGAACAACTACATGTTGCCGTTGATGATTCTTAATGACTCGAAGCTATATCCATTGACGGTTGGTTTGGTCGACTGGAACAACCAATCCGGTTCTGTGGCTCAGCTTGGCACGTTCTCGCTAGTTGGAGCATTCGTCTCCCTGATTCCGCTGGTTTTGATTTTCATCTTCTCCCAGCGGTATTGGAAGTCCGGATTAGCCTCCGGTGCAGTCAAGATGTGATTGGGGATATTAGGGTGTGTTTACGCTAGTTGTTTTTTGCTGGTGTTTTTGAGTTGGATGGCGATGAGGATGAGTTGGAGGTTGGCGAGGAAGGTGGCGTCGAGCCTGTCGTAGCGGGTGGCGGCCTTGCGGTGGTGCTTCATGCGGTCGAAAGACGCGTTCGACCATGTTCCGCCCCTTGTACGCCTGCCTGTCGTAGTCCCATGGGTCCGTGCGGTTCCTCTTGGGCGGCACGACCGGTGCCGGGCCGAACGATTCGGCCAACAGGCGGGTCGCGTCGCCCGGCGTGCTGATGGACCTTCACGCTCGTGGAGTCCATGGCAGGCACCCTGACCTCGACGGCGATGATCCGCTCCTCCTGCAATGCCGCGGACAGGCGCTCGATCGCGCCGTTCCTGGACCAGCGGTTGAACCGCTGGTAGACGGTGATCCACTTGCCATAGCAGTCGGGCAGGTCCCTCCACGGAGCCCCGGTGCGGCACATCCACAGCAGGGCGTTGACGAACGTGTAGTTGTCGACCGCCACGTTGCCCCTCTGGCGCGGCAGCAGGTGCGCAATCCTCATGAACCGGTCAAGCGTGATGCCATACCCCGGCGTACACATACGACAATCATCACACAAAACCTACATAGTGTAAACACACCCTAATGAATGTATTGGAAATGACAACTACATAAATATTGGCGGCGCAAGCGTACTCCGCACTTTCTTGCGCCGCCATTCATCGTGGTGATATTCCTGCAGCGGCATATTGTGAGTGGCATTCTGCAGGGAGCGACGAAATGAGGGCAACCATGACACAAACCGAGCTGGCCGAATACAACATGTGCGCCCGCTACTTTGGTATGGAGCGGGCCATGTACGAGCCGATGGCGCGGCTCTTGCAATGGCTGCAGGCGGATGAGGCCGGCGCGGCGATGCTGGATCGTGTGCGCGATCTGCTCCTCGATGAGCGCAACGTGCCTGCCGCCGGCGCCGTGCTGAGTCGGTTGCGCGATCATGCCGTCGTGTTTTATCCGTCCGACACTGACCGTGACCCGTCCGCCCCAACTCACACCACCGCCGAAGACCTGACCCTGGCCGCCGCGATGGCCTACTGCCTGCCGCGAGCCGTGCGCAGCATGCAGTCCGCCGGCGTGCCGGACGACATCATCGAAGCCACTCTGCGCGACTTTGCCATCTGGGCCCGCGTCTATCGGGACAAAACCGGCCGGCTGGGCATTGGCGAGACGGACTGGAACCTGTTGTCGCTGACCGGCAACATCCTGCGCATCGGACGCCTGCAATACGAGTCGATCACCTTCCTCGATCCGTATTACGTGTACCGGCACCAAGCCAGCGGCCGCCTCGCCATACTCGCGGCGTTCGGCCTGCAGGTCCGCCCGGACGGCCGCCTCCAAGGCACCAACGGCGTGCGTACGGATGCAGGCTTCACCACGACGCTCACCGCCGAAGCAACCACCGTAATCGGTTATCCCGTGGACACCACCCAGGGCACGATCCAGGCCGAGCAGGTCAATCTGGACCAGCGCGAATACGACCTGCTGATGGCCCCTGGCCTGCCCACCACCAGCGTGCACATTCCCGAAGACGGCTCGCTGTCCCCGGAAGCCGTGGGCGCCTCGTTCGCCGAAGCCGTGCAGCTCCTCTCACGACTGCACCGTCGCACTTCGATATGGTTCTGCGAAAGCTGGCTGCTGGACCCCAACCTGGAACGACTGGAATCGCCCGACGGCAACATCTGCCGCTTCATGCGCCGATTCGCGAAATTCCCGGTCTTTTCCGCCCGCCCGATGATCGTGGAGCGCGTCTTCGGCTGGGGCGCCGACAATCTTGCGACGGCCGACCTGCCCGAACGCACCAGCCTGCAACGCAACCTCAAACGCTGCCTGCTGTCTGGCGGCGAGATGTTCGACGTCGGCGGCGTGATTGCGGTGCAATAACGCGCATCCGCACCGCTCCCCACGCGAAATTGCGCTTCCGCAGCACAACCCGATCAAATGTACCCAGCCGGTCACCGGCATCGAAGCCGACCCAAGCCCGACTGCAGAAAGGACCCATGACTGTGGCAATATTCACCGTCACCCCAGTCAGCGCACTGGAAAAGATCTTCCCGACCAGTAGGCCAACGGCAGCCGGACCATCGGCCGGCGGGCCATCACCCGCCGGACCGGCGACCGCTAACCCGCTGCATGTCGCGCTGATTCGCGAGGTGACCGGCCTGGCGGGGGAGACCGTCTCCTTCCAGCTCGCCTACCGGGTTGAGCCGGAGACACAGGATCCGAACGATGCCGACCGACTGCGCCAGACCTGCGTCAACCAGTTCGTCACGCATGTCACGGTGTCCGGCGCGCTCGCCGACCGCACCCGCGTGCGTGCGGTGCGCAATGTGCAGGTCGACTTCGCGGCCTACCCCGGCACCGTCGACGACGCCTACCTGTCCGACCAGCCCGGCCAGTACCCGGATTTGCTGCAGGACACGGACGGTTGGGTGGCGTTCATGCCGGGCCAGTGGCGCTCGCTATGGGTCGATGTCGAACTGCCGGCGATGGATGAGCCGCAGGAGATTCCGAACGCGAGCGATCTCACCTTCACCTTTACCGACCGGGCCGGCACGACAGTCGCCGCAACCGCCGTGAGCGTCCACCGTATTTCCGCGCAACTGCCGGAGCTGACCATCGCCCATACCGAATGGCTGCACGCCGATTGTCTGGCGCAATGGTACGGGGTGCCGGTGTGGAGCGAGGAGCACTGGCGCATCGTCGAGCGATTCGTGCGTCTGGCCGCCAAACGCGGCATGACCATGCTCTACACCCCGCTGTTCACGCCGCCGCTGGACACGGTGGTCGGCGGCGAACGCCTGACCACGCAGCTGGTCGGCGTCACGCGCATTGAGAGCTCTGCCGCCGCCACTGGCACAGCTGACACCGATGACATCGCCCCCGGTGTTGTAGGGGCTTCTGGCGATTCCGCCGCAACCCCGACCGCAGCCTGGCAATTCGACTTCTCCAAACTCGAACGCTGGGTACGCATGGCCCAAGCGGCCGGCATCCGCTGGTTCGAGATGAGCCACCTGTTCACCCAGTGGGGTGCCGCACACTGCCCGAAAATCATCGCCGCCATCGACGGTGAAGAACGGCGGCCGTTCGGCTGGCGGGCCTCGGCCACCGACCCGGCCGACGGCTACCCGGAGTTTCTGGCCGCGTTCCTGACGGCGCTGGACCGGGAGCTGCACCGGCTCGGCATCGCCGACAACACCGTGTTTCATGTGTCCGACGAACCGACCGCCGACCAGCTCGGCTCGTACCTCAAGGCCAAAGCCGTGGTGGCCCCGTACCTCAAGGACTACCGGATCATGGACGCGTTGAGTCACGTAGAATTCTACGAAAGCGGCGCGTGCGAGCACCCGATTCCAGCGGACGACGCCATCGAGCCGTTCGTTCAGGCCCACGTGCCGGACCTGTGGACCTACTATTGCTGCGCGCAGACCACGAACGTGCCCAACCGGTTCATGGCCATGCCCTCGTACCGCAATCGCGTGCTCGGCCTGCTGCTGTACACCTACGATCTGGCCGGCTTCCTGCACTGGGGCTTCAACTTTTACAATGCCCAGTACTCGCTGCGCCCCATCAACCCGTACACCGAGGCGGGCACGCCGGAGGGATTCGCCGCGGGCGACGCGTTCTTGGTCTATCCGGGGCCTGGCGGTGCGCCGGAGGAATCCATCAGAATCATGGTGGTGGAGGAGGCCTTGAACGACCTGCGCGCTTGCCGTCTGCTCGAATCGCTGATAGGCCGTGAACGCACGCTCGCCATCGTGAGCGAGGGGCTGGGCACGCCGCTGACCTTTGCCGACTATCCGCAAAGCGCCGATTGGCTGCTGGGCCGGCGGGACGCCATCAATCAGGCGATTGCCCAGGCGATTGCGGCCCGCCCATGAACAATACGTGCGCGGCGGCATGTTTCCTTCCTCTACATCTTCGGCATGCCGCTGCGTACTGCTGCGAGTTGCGACGTATGACGTCTGTGGCGTACCATTATCCGTTGAAAGCGGTACTCGCCCCGCCGGATATCGGCCGGTCCAATGGAGGGTCGGCGCGTGACGGCGGAGCAGGGCACAGAGAAGTACTCCACCGCTGGAAAACCCGCATGAAGGGAGAAAGAAATGAAAGCCTATATTCAGCGACTAGGCCGCGCGCTGATGCTGCCCGTCGCCTGCCTGCCCGCCGCGGCGCTCTTCCTGGGCATCGGCTATTGGATCGATCCGAGCGGTTGGGGTGGCGGCAACGTCATCGCCGCCTATCTGTGCAAGACGGGTTCGGCGATCCTCGACAATCTGGGCTTGCTGTTCGCCGTTGGCGTGGCCGTCGGCATGGCCCGTGACAAGGACGGCGCCTCGGCCCTGTCCGGTCTGGTCGGTTTCATGACCATCACCACGATCATGGGCTCGGCCTCCATGTTCCTGGGCTTCGACGCCGAGAACCCGCCGGCCGCCTTTGCTCCTGGCGCCATCGGCAACAAGAACGTGTTCTTCGGCATCATGGTCGGCTGCGTGTCCGGTGCGCTGTACAACCGTTTCAGCAAGACCAAGTTGCCCGACTTCCTGGCCTTCTTCTCCGGCCGTCGCTGCGTGCCGATTCTGACCGCCGCGTTGATGTCGGTCATTTCCCTGGTGCTGCTGTTCGTGTGGCCGCTGGTCTACAACGGTCTGGTCGCCTTCGGCGAGTCCCTGATGGGCATGGGTGCGGTCGGTGCCGGCATCTACGCCTTCTTCAACCGTCTGCTCATCCCCACGGGTCTGCACCACGCCCTCAACAACGTGTTCTGGTTCAACCTTGCCGGCATTGACGACATCACCAAGTTCTGGAACGGTGTGGGTGGTCTCAACGGCACCACCAAGGCCGTGCTGGCCACCGGCGGATTCCAGCCGTGGGGCGAGTACGTCACCGGCATGTACCAGGCCGGCTTCTTCCCGATCATGATGTTCGGCTTGCCCGCGGGCGCGTTCGCCATCTACCGCTGCGCCAAGCCGGAGAATCGTCGTACCGTCGGCTCCCTGATGCTCGCCGGTGGTCTGGCCGCCTTCCTCACCGGTGTGACCGAGCCCCTGGAGTTCTCCTTCATGTTCGCCGCCTTCCCGCTGTACGTGGTGCACGCGCTGCTCACCGCCCTGTCGGTGTTCATCGCCGCATCCTTCCAGTGGATCGCCGGCTTCAACTTCTCCGCCGGCTTCATCGATTGGTTCCTCTCGCTGCGTGTGCCGCAGGCGCATATGCCGTGGATGCTCATCGTGCAGGGCCTGGTCTTCGCGGTCATCTACTACTTCGTGTTCACGTTCATGATCAAGAAGTTCGACCTCAAGACCCCGGGTCGTGGCGATGGCGTTGACGACGAAGGCGCCGCCGCCGTGGCGGGCATTCTCGACACCGGTGCCGCCCCCGCCGCCCCGGCCGCCGCGGTCTCCCGCGACAAGTACGCCGCGTTGGCCGCGAAGCTCTACGCGCTGCTTGGCGGCAAGGCCAACATCGTCGACATCGAGAACTGCGTGACCCGTCTGCGTCTGGGCGTCAAGGACACCGCCAAGGTGGATGTGGACGCCATCCGCAAGCTGGTGCCCGGCGTGAAGGTCATCGACGACAAGAATGTCCAGGTCGTGGTCGGCACGCAGGTACAGGCCGTGGCCGATGCCATGGAGGAGCTGCACAAAGCCTAGCGCTTGGCAGTCTGGCGCATGGCATGATGATCGGGTTGCGTGACGTCGACATGATCGGCGTCACGCAACCGTCCGTTATCGTCCATCATTGATTTTCAAGGAGTCATTATGGGATTGTTCTCCGGTTTGTTCCACAACAGCGATGAGACGTCGCCCGCCCCCGCCGCCGCGACCTCGGTTCTCGCCCCATGCGACGGTGTGTGGGAGTCCATCGAGAAGGTGCCCGACGATACGTTCGCTGCCAGGATTCTGGGTGATGGGTTCGGCGTGGTGCCGTCCTCCGGACTGGTCGTCGCCCCTGTTTCCGGAACGGTGACCACCGTGGCCGATGCCAAACACGCCGTGGGCATCACCACTCCGGGCGGCGTCGAGGTGCTGGTGCATATCGGCGTCGATACCGTGCAGCTCAAGGGTGCGCCTTTCACGATGCTGGTGAGTGCCGGGCAGACGGTCGCGGCCGGCGATCCCATCGAGAAGGTCGATCTCGATGCGGTCAAGGCCGCGGGCAAAGCCACCGACGTCATCGTGGTGTTCACCAATCCGGCCAGCATCGCCGCTCTGGATCTTACCGGTTCCGGTACGGTGGCCGTCGGCGCGCAAGTGGGCGCCCTCACCGTCAGATAAACCGATTCGAGCTCGAGACGCGCACGATGAGTTCCGGCGGCAACGAGATGTGCGTGGGATTCCCGGGCCCGATTTCGATGAGACGCAAGACCTCGGTGACGATACGCGCGTACGGCGGACGCACCGAGGTCAGGGCGGGCAGCGCGGCCGCAGCGATGGACGAGTCGTTGTACCGCTCGACGATGTCCGCGCCCAGCTCGCCCGTCATGGCTTGACCAGTGTGCCGCCGGGTTATGGAATAATGGCATCGTACGCATCGGCTGCAATTGCGTCGATGCCCATAACCGCGCAGTCCTGCGCCGCCCGGGAGAGACAACCCGGTGCCGGCGCGAGGCTGACTACTCCGCGGCGATACCAAGGAGAACACCATGGATGATCGTAACGATCAATCCGCAAAGTCCGCGACCGCAACGAACGGGGTCGTGGAATCGGAAGAAGTGCGCGCACAGGAAGCGTTATTGGGGGATGCCGATCCGAGTCTGACCAGCGCCGACGACGTGGCCAAAGCCCTGAACGTCGACCCATCCCACGGCCTGAGCGAGGAAGAAGCCAAGCGCCGACTGGCCAAATTCGGCCCGAACGAGCTCGCCAGCGCCCCGCCCGTACCGAAATGGAAGAAATTCCTGGCCCAATTCCAGGATCCGCTGGTCTACCTGCTGATCGCGGCCACTATTATCTCGGTGATCGCTTGGTTCATCGAAAAAGCCAATGCGCAGCCCGGCGCGGAAGGCGGCGAGGCGCTTCCGTTCGACGCCATCGTGATCATCTTGATCCTGATTGTCAATGCTGTGCTCGGCTACATGCAAGAAGCCAAGGCCGAGGCGGCCGTCGAAGCGCTCGCACAAATGACGGCCCCGCAGACCTCGGTGCTGCGCGATGGCAAGGTCATGCGCATCAACACCGCCGACGTGGTTCCCGGCGACATCATCGTCCTTGCGGAAGGCGATTCGGTCTCCGCTGATGGCCGACTGGTCAACGCGGCCAGCCTGCGCATCGCCGAGGCTTCACTGACCGGCGAATCCGTGCCGGTTGGCAAGAAGCCGGACACACTCACCGAGGCCAAGGCGCTGGGCGACCGCGCCAACATGATTTTCAACGGTACTTCCGTGACGCAAGGCACCGGCCGCGCAATCGTGACCGGCACCGGTATGAATACGCAGGTCGGCAAGATCGCCGACATGCTCTCCGCCACAGAGGACGAGAAAACCCCGTTGCAGAAGGAGATGGATTACGTCTCCAAGATCCTCGGCATTGCGGTGTGCGTCATCGCCGTCGTGGTGCTGGTGGCGCTCGCCGTGCTGGAAGGCTTCAACGACGTCCATGACGTGATTGATTCCTTGCTGCTGGCCGTCTCGCTTGCCGTAGCCGCCGTGCCGGAAGGTTTGGCCGCCATTCTGACCGTGGTGCTGGCGCTTGGCGTGCAGCGCATGGCGGCCCACAACGCGATCGTCAAGAAGCTGCATTCGGTGGAAACCCTGGGATCCGCTTCCGTGATCTGCTCGGATAAGACCGGCACGCTGACCCGCAACGAGATGACCGTGGAACGTGTGGTCACCCCGTCCGGCGAAGTGCAGATCACCGGCACCGGCTATGCACCCGAAGGGCGTATGGTACTGGCCGGCGGCGTCGATCCCGAGTCCGAGCAGGCCCGGATCATGGCCGATGAGGTCGTCGCCACGCTTGTGGCCGGCACGCTTGCGAACGACGGTGAACTGCGTGAGGAGAACGGCCGCTGGGAGATCGTGGGCGACCCCACCGAAGTCTCGCTTATCGTGGCCGCCCGCAAGGTCAAGGCCGATCGCAAGATCACGCGATACACGCGCGTGGGCGAGATCCCGTTCACTTCGGAGCGCAAGCGCATGTCCATCATCGCCAAGGACAGCGCCGATGCCGACAATCTCACCGTGTTCGCCAAGGGTGCGCCGGACGTGCTGTTGAGCTACTGCTCGCGTATCCGCGTGGGCGGACAGGTCCGCAAACTCACCGAAGGCGACCGTCAGTCGATTCTCGCCGCCGTCGAACGTCTTTCCTCCGAGGCGTATCGCACGCTCGGTGAGGCGTGCCGTCCGCTGGAGACCAGCGTCTTGGCCGATGTTCCCGGTGTGAGCGTCAACGCCGCGGGCCAGGTGTCCGACATCGCCGATCAGGCCGAGGCCATCGAAACCGATCTTATCTGGAACGGCATGGTCGCCATCATCGATCCGCCGCGTACCGAGGTGCGTGATTCCGTGGCCGAGGCCCATCGTGCGGGCATCCGTACGGTGATGATCACGGGCGATCATCCGCTGACCGCCGCCCGCATAGCCTCCGATCTTGGCATCATCGCCAAGGACGGTCAGGCGTTGACCGGCGACCAGCTTGATCGCCTGCCCGACGAGGCCGCGTTCGACAAGGCCACCGCCGAAGTGTCCGTGTATGCGCGTGTGGCGCCCGAGCATAAGCTCAGGATCGTCGAATCCTTGCAGCGGCAAGGCAATATCGTGGCCATGACCGGTGACGGCGTGAACGACGCGCCGGCCGTCAAGTCCGCGGATATCGGCGTGGCCATGGGCATCACCGGCACCGAGGTGACCAAGCAGAGCGCCAAGATGATTCTGGCGGACGACAACTTCTCCACGATCGTGGCCGCCGTACGCGAGGGTCGCGTGATCTTCGACAACATCCGCAAGTTCTTGCGCTACCTGCTGAGCTCCAATGTGGGCGAGGTGTTCACCGTGTTTCTTGGCGTGGTGTTTGCCGGCTTCCTCGGCATCCGCCAGCCGGAGACCGTGGGTGTCACGGTGCCGTTGCTCGCCACCCAGCTGTTGTGGATCAACCTGCTGACCGATGCCGCTCCGGCGTTGGCCATGGGCGTCGATCCTCAGACCGATGATGTGATGGGCCGCAAACCCCGCAAGATGACGGATCGTGTGATCGATGCTTCGATGTGGGGCGACATCATCTTCGTCGGCGTCATCATGGCGGTAGTTACGTTGATTGGCATGGATATGCACTTGTCCGGCGGCTTGTTCACCGACCGTTCGGTGGAGGCCATCGGCCATGAGGCGCAGATGACCGAGGCCCGTACGATGGGCTTCACGATTCTGGTGTTCGCCCAGTTGTTCAACGCGCTTGCCTCCCGTTCGCATCTGCAGTCCGCGTTCGTGGGATTGTTCTCCAATGCGTGGCTCTGGGGGGCGATTGGTTTGTCCGTGGTGCTGCAGCTTGCGGTGATTTATGTGCCGTTCCTCAATGGCCCGTTCGGCACCGTGGCGCTGAGCCCGATGGCGTGGGTGGAGTGCATCTGCTTGGCCGCAATCGTGCTGCTCGCCTCCGAGCTGCGCAAGATTGTGCTACGCGCGATGGCCAAGCGTTAAGCCATCGCAATAGCCCTGATTGTGGGCATATAGCAGTGGGCCGGGCTCTGGTGTTCAGGGCCCGGCCCACTGCTATATCCAAACGGCTCCTCATGGGGCGGTAATTATCCCATGGGGCGGTGATTTCCTCATGGGGCGGTCGCTGAAAACGGCATTATTCCGCGAAAAAGGAAAATGCGCTAACCGCCCCATGGGGAAGTTACCGCCCCATGGGAAACGGGAGAACGCTGCAGACCTCAGTTGTGGCTGCCGTCGGGGCCGTCAGTAGAGGTGGACCCGTCTTGAGACTTCTGCTGTGCCTGCTGCTTGGCCTTCTGCTGTGCCTCTTGGTCGGCCTTCCGCTGAGCCTCTTCCTGAGCTTGCTTGGCGGCATCTGCCTGCTGCTTGGCCTGCATCGAGGCGGTGATGTCGGACTCGGCTTTCTGCAGTTTAGAAATCGCATTGTTGACGTCGGATTCGGACGGACTGGTCCCGTTCATCACCGTATTGGCCTCGGTGATGGCGTTTTGCAGCGCGGTGCGGGTGTTTTCATCGGCCACACTGCCCGCGGAATTATCCAGCGTGCCCTGCGCCTGCGAAATAGCCGAGCTCAGGTTCGATTTCAGTGTGTCGGTATCGGCCGTCGCCTTTGAAGTGTTAACGGCCTTGATCGCATTGTTGATGGCATCCGTCTTGTCAGCCATGTCGCTGGCATCATTCTGCAGCTCTTTAATGTGAGACTTCAACTCAGTGGCGTTGAGGCTGGAATCGCACTTGGCGGTGTCAGCCGGGTTGCCGGCGTCTTGCAACGCCTGATTCAGCGTGGTGAGCGTATTGGCATCGGCCACATCACTGGTGGATATTTGCGCGCTGGTTTGGCCATTGGATATGGCGGTGGTGAGCTTCTTCTGCGCATTCGTGTACTGCTTGGCCGCTACCTTGCACTCGGCCAATGCCACGGCTTGGCTCGCCTTACTGCTGTCGGAATGCCACCAGAGCAGGCCGGCGACAACCAGCGCTATCACGGCGACTACCGCTACGGCAATGCCGACGATTTTGAGGGTGTTCTTTTTGCCGCTACCGCCGTGACGAGGCTCGGCGCCATCGGAATCGTCCTCATCGGAGACCTGAGCCAACGGAATGGAGGGAGGCATCACAGCAGGCTGAGCCTGTGCCGAAGCGGCCAGGGCGGCCGGTTGGAACACCTGTGTGGCTGCGGCATCATCGGCAGACGCTACTTGCGTTGCAGGCATGGCAACGGTCTCACCGGATACGGTGGATGATGCGCCGTATGCCTGTGTGGCCGCAGCTGAATCAGGTTGGAACACCTGTGTTGCTTCGGCATCTACCGCAGGCTGCTCGGCCTGACTGGGCTGGAACGCTTGTGTCGCGGCGTTTGAAGCTGCCGAAACAGGCGATGTCGCCGGTGCCGCTGGTGCTGCTGGTGTCACCGGCGCTGTCGGTTCCACCGGGCGGAAGCTTTGCGTCGCCTGATCCCAAACGTATTGCTGCTGGCCGGGCGCAGCGGCGATTGGTGTTTCGGATACTGCTGGCTGTGTGGCTGCCGCCGGCTGTGGTGCTTGTGCGGCAACCGCAGCCGGGAATTGCGGCGAGAACGGTTGCGTCATGGCCTGATCGATGGGCTGCGTCGGCTGTGCAAACTGCGTCGGCTGCACAGACTGCACAGACTGCGGGAACTGCAGAGCCGGTGTGGCCTGTGCCGTGGGCTCCGTGCTATATGCTGCCGTCTCTTGCCCGGGAATCGGAGGAACCGTTGGCCTGACCGGCTTTTCGTGCTGCTGGAAGTCGAACTGGAACCCACCATCGCTGTTGGTCATGACATCTCCTTGGGATTAAGCAAATGGCCGGCATCCGCCGGCCGAATGGTACGTCGCAACGCTCAGTCGTCGATGTGCGCGCGGTAGAAATTCTCGTAGGAACGGCTCGGCGTCGGACCCCGCTGGCCCTGATAATGCGAGCCGGTGCCCTTGGAGCCATAAGGGTGCTCAGCGGGCGAGCTCAGCTGGAAGAAGCACATCTGGCCGATTTTCATGCCAGGCCATAGTTTGACCGGCAGCGTCGACACATTAGACAGCTCAAGCGTAATATGCCCCTCGAAACCGGGGTCAATGAAGCCCGCAGTCGAATGGGTCAGAATACCCAATCGACCCAGTGAGCTCTTGCCTTCCAAGCGGGCGGCAATGGACGGGTCCAACTTGACGTATTCCCACGTGGAACCCAGTGCGAACTCGCCGGGGTGCAAAATCCACGGTTCGTCGGGAGCCACCTCGAACTGTTCGGTAAGTGCGCCTTGGTTTTCCGCCGGATCGACATAGGTGTAGGCGTGGTTATTGAACAAACGGAAGTACCGATCCAGTCGTACGTCGATGGAGGCGGGCTGCACCATTTCGGGGGTCCACGGATCAAGTGAGATATGACCTGCGGACTGTGCGGCGAGAATGTCGCGGTCGGACAGCAGCATGTGAAAAAACTCCTTGGGCAAATAAATACTGCCTTCAAGTCTAGCGCCTTGGGCGGAAACATGAGAGGCTCCTCACGCTTCCGCGGTCCATCAATCGCAAGTATTCTCAGGTTTTTTTCAGAGAAACTTAGAGGTAGACCCAGAAAGCAGTGGTTATATAAAAGATGTCAGCGGAAAGCTGATCAGGAGCCGCAGCAGTTCCCGACAATTGAATCCCCTTTCTTCTTCTCTCTCCTTTCTCTCCCCGGCGGGCAACCGCCGGGGTTCTTTTTTTGCCCTGAATCATTCCCCCGAATGACCGCCATTCCCAAGCCATAGCGGTACACTGGCTGTGTAATCGGCAGGAAGGGGCACCGATGGCGCGCAACGATGAGGACTACGATTTCTTCGGCGATGGTCAGTATGACGATTCGCGCAGATCACGTCGCGCACAGAATCGACGCCCATCCAGGCGGAATGCCGGCCGGCGATTCGCCGCTACAAAAGCCAGCAGCCCAACGTCGATGTTGTGCCGCAGACTTGCCGTTGTCAGCGGACTGCTAGCCGTCGTGGTATCGGCCACCTCGGCGGTTCATGAAATCGCGCCTTACGCCATTTCCTTTATGACGGCAGTGCCAGGACGATACATTGCGTTGACGGCGGCGGTGCTTATCGGCATCACCCTGATTCTGGTCATCGCTGCGCGAGCTACCATGCCTCGGTACGCCACTCACGGGGGAGTGGGTGCGGGCGGCATCATCGCACTGGTGTGCGCCATAGTTTGCTTGGTTATCGGCGTGGCCATGGGCGTATTGTTCCCGGAAGGACTGATTCAGCAGTCGAACGACAAGGCACCCGTCGAAGATACCGCACAGATGGAGCAAGGCATAGAACAAGCTGCTGGCGCGTGCAAAGAAGGATGGCAGGGGCTTGATACGGGCGGTTTGCCAGGCATCACCACCGTACAGATGTGCACTGATCCGAGAGTGGCCTTCGTGTCCTTTGAATCGGAATCGTCCGCAGCCATCAGCCGGGCACCTATCGAAAGCAAGATTTCCGAACTGCTGAGCCAATACGCTGATAATGAGCAAACGAAAGGTGATTGGCGATTGCTGAGCGGCAAACGTTGGATGGTGTTCGGCGAGGCCAGCAAGATGACCGCACTGCAGCAGCAGTGGGGCGGCGAACTTGAGACAATCACCGCAGCCGCAGACACCGCAGCCGCAAACAGCGGTAACGCCTGATAGATTGCCGGTATCCCTTGGAAAGTCCCAAGGCGAGTCGGCGCGGATTACCCAATGTGATTGAAATCATGGTCCATCGTTTTTCGCACAGCGCGCAAGACCTCTATATTGGATTGGTATGAGCAAAGAAGCGAATGCCAGCCAGCCCCTGATCGGCCGCGAATCCACCACTGTACCCGGACGTTTTGGCGAGCCACTCACCGTGGAACACAGCGTCACCTCGCGCGGCGGCTTCGACCAGCATGCCACGCATCCGCTGTTCCTGTGCCTGCATGGATGGGGATCCAGCGAAGAAGACATGGCGGACATCATGCGCCTCATCGCTCCATATAACGATTTCGTGGCATTGCGCGGGCCGCTGACACTCGCGTCGGCCCGTGAGGGCAGTCCCGACCCCGGCAACTACGCGTGGTTCCACGATGCCCTGCCTATCGGCGATGATCGTGACTACGACGCGTATGCCGCCGCCACAGCAGTCGACCGATGGGTGGCCGACAACATTCCCGCCGACCGTGACGTGGTGCCGCTTGGGTTTTCACAAGGTGGGCTGGTCGCCGTGCATTTGTTGCGTATCAATCCCGAGCGGTACCGGGCCGTCGTCTCCCTGTCCGGCTTCAATACACCCGGTCAGGTGCCCGGCACGGCCCCCGCCGACTCTCGCCTGGCCGATTACGATATCCCCGTGTTCTATACGTACGGCAAGAACGATGGCGTAATCCCGAAATACGAACTGTTCGCCACCGCCGCTTGGCTGGAAGAGCATACGTGGCTGAAGACCAAGAGCTACCACGGTCTGGATCACAATGTGAGTCTTGAGGAGTTCGCCGATTTGCGCCAGTGGCTACTTGACAACGACATTACTTCTGGCGTGCTGTAGTCAGCCGCCGTCACTGGAATTGGCGCGGCCGTCGCAGCAATCGGACATCGAGGGCGCTTGTGGCTGACTCGGTCATAGACTGTTCTCCCATGGGCGAAGTGAGCACTGCAAGCACTACTGCACATACTGAAGAGAATCACACGGAAATAGCAATCCCCAACTTGGCTCCCCTCAGAGAAGGGAGCCAAGGAAACTAGATGCCGGAATCAGCATCGACCTGCATAACGTAGATGTTGCGCCTCAGGGAGCGGGCTTGGGTTCGGTTGATGTCGCCGGCTTCGTACATGTCCTGAATCACACCGAGTTCGATGCCGTAGCTCTCGCGCTTTACGTCCTCGACCTGCGTGATGGTTTCCGTAGTGCCGCTCATATTCGGACGTGCCTGCAATGAAGCCGCCGCGCGACGATAATCCAGCAACAGCGCCGAACAATGCTCGGTGTTGTACGTATCCTGGCCCATCTCGTCAATAAGCTGGCCGATAACATGATGAATCGCCTCGACCTGCAGTTCGCGGGTGCGCGCGAAAATCCGATCCTCGCTCACCAATGGCGTGGTATGGCGAATCTTGGACACCGTGCGTTTGGCGTAGTTGCTCATCTGCCGCTGGAACATGCGTAAGCGACCGCGAATCTGCGATACCGCATGCCCCGAAGTAGGATCAGTGGAAGTGTGACGCAGCGTATTCATAATCTGGTCAAGCATGCGCTCGCAGGCTTCGACGTTCAGCTCTTGCGTGGCCGTATCCGCCGCTGGATGCGCCTTGGTGTCGGCAAGCCGGTCGCGCACGAATTCCTTTTCCCAATGCAGCGCTTCGATCTGCAATTGCTCGAATCCCTGAGGATCGGTATCGCCGATGCGCTGCTGCAATCGCCCGATGCGTTTGGTGTACTGGTCGATTACCATCAGAATCGCACGGCGATTCTCTGGCGTGATGCGTCCGGTCAGTTCCTCCACGGTGGCGCGTAACACATCGATGGTCACCGGAATCATCTCGGCGACCGGGTCCTTGCCGTGGTTCGGTGCAAGCAAAGGCAGCAAGAAATTGGCCAGCATCAGCGTCACGACGATGACGCCCGATGCGATGAAGATCAACTCGTTGCGCATGGGGAACGGCGCGCCCCCGGCGAGATAATACGGGATGGTGAACATCAGCGACAGGGTGATGGTGCCTTTGGGTCCGCCGAAGGTCATGACCGTCGCGGACCGCCAACGTTCGGGGGTCATCTTGCGCCGTCGCCGTGTATGCACGTCGCGCGCCACGCGCAGCATGGCCACTATCCAGAAGAACCGCAGTGCGATTACCACCAGAGTGACCAGCAGAATAATGCCGATCAGCACGGTATTGCTGATATACGGGTCAGACCAGCTGGCCCTCATGGCGCGCGGCAGCTGCATGCCCAGAAGAATGAACACCGCACCGTTGAGCGAGAAACTCAGCACACCCCATACTGAAGTGGAAACGATATTCGTACGTGCCACATTCGGCCCCACGCCGGTACGGTCGAATCGGATGAACAGGCCAGCGGCCACCACCGACAGAATGCCGGACACATTGAATTCCTCCGCGCCCAAATACAGCAGGAAGGGCAGGAACAGTTCCATCAGAATACGTGTGGTGGTGGTTTCCCAACCGAGGGATCGCACGGTCTCGAATAGCCAGTTGGCCGCTGCTGCTATCACCAGGCCAAATAAGGTGCCGCCAAAGAAGGAGATCACGAATTCGCCGGCGGCCTGCCCCACGGCGAATTCGCCAGTGAAGGCGGCGGCCAGAGCGAACTGGAAGCCGACGATGCCGGAAGCGTCATTGAAGAGTGATTCGCCTTTCAGCACGCTGCGCTGACGCTGCGTCAGCGAGGCTTCTTTACCTAGGGAGCTGACGGCCACCGCATCGGTCGGGCCGAGTGCCGCGCCGAGTGCTAAGGCTGAGGCTAAGGTGATGGACGGCCAGACGGCATGCAAAGTGAATCCGACCGCCGCCATCGTGACGATAGCCAGTCCGATAGCCAGCGATAGGCTCAGATCCAGCGTTTTCAGCAACGCCGACTTATCGATTTCGTGCGCTTCCAGATACAGCAGCGGCGCGATAAACAGCACCATGAACAGTTCCGGGTCGAGCGTTGCATCCGGGAAAAACGGCAGATACGTAACCAGCACGCCCAGCACAATCTGGACCAGCGGTGTGGAAACCTTCGGTACGAAGCGACTGGCAAACGAGCTCACCACCACCGCCGCAATGATGCATAGGATGAGCTCAAATACCGCCATGTTGCCGCCTTCTCCCTTAAATTTTTCTCCACCAAAAGTATATGGGAACCATGAAGAAAACGTTAAGCTTGCGGCCGATTATGCACATCATGAGACGATATGAGAAAAGGCATACACTCGTTGGTATGGAATATGACGAGGCGATGCGCCGCGCACTGGAACTGGCCGGTCAGGCTGCAGCCGCTGGTGACGTACCGGTTGGTGCGGTGGTGCTGGATGCGGCCGGCCAGATTGTCGGGCGCGGATACAACACGCGTGAGGCTGATGGTGACCCGCTTGCCCACGCCGAAATCATCGCCATGCGTCAGGCGGCCCAAGCCTTGGGCGCCTGGAATCTCGCCGATTGCACGCTGGCCGTCACACTTGAGCCGTGCCCGATGTGCGCGGGTGCCTGCATCCAGACCCATATCGGCACCATCGCGTTCGGTGCCTGGGATCCCAAGCTCGGTGCATGCGGTTCGATTTGGGATATTCCGCGCGATCCGCATATCGGCCATAGTCCTGAAGTGCACGGCGGCGTGTTGGAAGGCGAGTGTCAGTCCATCCTGACTGATTTCTTCGCCCAGCGGCGATAGACACGGACGCATTACTTACCTCACGCAACCAACACGCGGCACCAAGGCAACATATTCCATTTCTTCTACCATCGAAACCAGTAGTGCAATGCCAATCCACACACGTCGAAGGAGACAATATGGCCGAGAACACCTCGACTTTCACCGGTGCCGCCGCTGACGGTACCGCACTCACCGCCGTCTACCTGACCCAGCCCGCCGCCAATGTGGCGATCGGTCTGGTGTTTGCCGGCAGCGACCTGCCGCGCATCGTCCACTGGGGTCGCCCGCTGGCCAAGCCCGACACCCTGCTGGCCGCCTATGACGCCCTGAAGCCGCAGCGCGTGTCCGGCGCGCTCGACGACACCGTCTGGCCGTCCATCCTGCCCACCCAGGCCGAAAGCTGGATCGGCGAGCAACGCGTGGTGCTGCGCCGCGCCGGCGTCGAGCTCTTCCCCAAGTTCACCGTGACCAACATCGAGACCGGCGGCGTGCTGGAAGCCACCCTCGATGCCGTGTCCGGCGAAAGCTACACCGATGTGGCCGGCCATGCCCGTGCCACCGGTCCGGTCCGCGTGCCCGGCGTCATAGTCACCGCGCGCGATGAGGAGCAGGGCGTGGAAGTCGAATGGCACCTTGAACTGCTCCCCGGCGGCCTGGTCCGTCAGAAGGCCACCGTAACCAACCTGTTCGGTGCAGACGCCGGAGCCCCGCTCGAGATCGGCAAGATCGAGCTCGGCTTCCCGCTGCCCGAATCCGCCGGCGAAATCCTCACCACCACCGGTCACCATCTACGTGAACGCAGTCCGCAGCGCCAGCCGCTGACCGTCGGCCGTTTCGAAAAGCCGCAGCTCGCCGGCCGCCCTGACTTCGACGCATCCCTGCTCCTGACCGCCGGCGTGCCCGGTTTCGGCTTCGAGCATGGCGACGCCTATTCGGTGCACGTGGGCTGGAGCGGCAACTCCGTGCTGTCCGCCGAACGTCTGCCCTACACGACCGGCGTGATCGGCGGCGGCGAACTCCTGTTCGGCGGCGAAGTGACGCTCGCTGGCCCTGGCGAAGGCCAGAACTCCTACGACACCCCGTGGCTGTTCGGCTCCTATGGCGATGGCCTCAATGAGATCGCCGCCCGATTCCACTCCTACGTGCGCTCCCTGCATCCGCGCCTGTTCTCGCACGGCCGTCCGGTGATCCTCAACACGTGGGAAGCCGTGTACTTCGACCACAACTTCGATACGCTGAAGGCGCTCGCCGACAAGGCCGCCGACTCCGGCGTGGAACGATTCGTGGTGGATGACGGCTGGTTCGGTTCCCGCCGCGACGACACCTCCGGCCTCGGTGACTGGCAGATTGCGCAGGACGTCTGGCCCGATGGCCCGAAGTCCCTGAAGGCGCTCGCCGACTACGTGCACGCCAAGGGTATGGAATTCGGCTTGTGGTTCGAGCCGGAAATGGTCAACCCCGATTCCGATGTGGCCCGTAACCACCCTGATTGGATTCTCTCGCCCACCGCTGGCCGACTGCCGCTGCAGGGCCGCACTCAGCAGGTGCTCGATCTGACCAATCCGGATGCGTTCGACTACATCTACGGCTGCATGGACCAGCTTGTCGGCGAGCTTGGTATCGACTACATCAAGTGGGACCACAACAAGCTCGTCACCGAGCCCGGTTCCCGCCGCTCCGGCCGCCCGGCCGTGCACGCGCAGACCCTTGCCGTCTACAACATCTTCAAGGGCCTCAAGACCGCACATCCGGGCCTTGAGATCGAAAGCTGCTCCTCTGGTGGCGGCCGCGTGGATCTTGGCATCCTGGAGCACGCCGATCGTATCTGGGTCTCCGACTGCGTGGACCCGGTCGAGCGCGCGGACATCCAGCGCTACACCTCGCTGCTGGTGCCGCCGGCGATGATGGGCGAGCACGTGGGCGCCAGCCCCGCACACTCCACCCAGCGCGCCACCAGCCAGGAACTGCGCATGGCCATGGCGTTCTTCGGTCACATGGGCATCGAATGGAACCTGTTGAAGGAGCCGGACGAGGCGCTCGCCAAGCTGGCCGTGTGGGTGGCCGAATTCAAGAAGCACCGCGACTGGTTCGCCATCGACACCTGCGTGCACGCCGACTCCAACGATCCGGCCGTGCGTCTGGACGGTATGGTGATGCCGAACCGTGACGCCGCCATCTACCGCTTCACCCAGCTGACCACCAGCCAGACCTATCCGGCCGCGCCCGTGCATCTGCCCGGACTTGACCCCGAGCGCACCTACCGTGTCAGCCCGCTTGACCCGAGCTTGGATTTGACCGGTCTGACCAACGGCCAGAGCACTCTCGGCTGGTGGAACGAGGAAGGCGTAGTCCTGACCGGCGAAGCCCTGCAGCGCTACGGCATTCGTCCCCCGTCCCTCCACCCCCAGCAGGCAGTATTGCTCAAGGCTGTGGCGTTAAGCTGACAGCCTAGTAGGCTGTCAGTAGCCGCGGCCTGAGCGAAGCGACAGCTGAGCGAAGGTGGGATTGAGCCTTGCCGATAGGCAAGTCCGTAATTGCTGGTCGTGGCGGAGTAACTGTGGCGAAGCAACGTTCTTGGCTCCCCTCTCTGAGGGGAGCCAAGAACGGCCTACCCAATATGCTTCACAATCACGCGACTGGCGGCGGCTTTGGCCCAGAGCTGCCAGTCGTGGTTCATAATCGTGAACTTGACCGGCTGGGTCTGGCTGTGACGGTAGAAACGAATGCCGTCACGTAGCGAATCGGTGCCGAGCTTGGCCAAAAACGCGGACTCCCCGGCAATCATCACATGCCCGGGCATCGCGATATTCGCCACCGTAGCCACCAGCGATCCCAACCGGAAACACGTCCGGTTCACCAACTGCGTGGCCTGCGGCACGCGTTCCTTGGCATCGCGCGCAAAGTCCTCAAAACTGACCGCGCGACCCACAATCGCAGAGTACTGTTCGGCGATTGAATCGTCAGTCAAGCATTGTGAACAGCCGATATGTCCGCTGGTGCAGCGCGGCCCCTCCGGATCGATAAGCACGTGGCCCACCAGACCATAGCTCTTATCCGGGTACTGCACTGGCTTGCCGTTCACGGCCAGCGAATAACCAACACCCACGCCGATGGTCACCACGGCGAACATATCCACGCCGACACCCGGCCCGAACCAGGAGGCATCCACCAGCAGAGAATCGATATCATTGAACACCCCGCACGGCAGGCCGGTCGCCTCTGTGACCATCGTCCCCAAGTCCGTGGCCCCGTCCCAATGCAGGAACGGCGCGAACGTCACAATCGAATCGTCGACCACATGCCCACCTACCGCAACGCCCACCGCAGTGGGGGAGGGTAGTCCGGAAGAGGCGATATCGGCGGAACATTCGCGCACCAGCCGCGTGATGGCCGACACCACATACTCAGCCGACTGATCCGCCCCGATCGGCACCTCGTGCCGGCCGGACACCACCTCGCCATGCGCGTTCACCGCAGCGGCCACAATCGACATCCCATGAACCTTGACACCAATGAAGGTGCGTGCGTTCGAACACAACACCAGCGAAGTCTGCGGGCGTCCGCGACGATCCGAACTTTCCCTTGGCGTGAATCGCTCGGGCAGCTTGCCTGACGGGCCGGCCTCGGCCGGAAGCTCCTCGATCACCCCGGCGTAGATCAGATCGCTGGTGATGCGGGACAAGGCCCCTTGGCTCAGTCCCAGCATCTGTGCCAACGTAGTGCGGGCTATCGGCCCGTATTGGGCAATTGCCGCCGCCACGCGATGCGTATGCTCGGATCCGGAAAACCACTGTGGAATCGCGTTGACATCAGACATGCAAGCCCCTTCGCTGTATTTATTGCGTTAATCACAAAATACCGCGCTTTTTGTTGCTTGCGCAAGTGGGCTCGCTGGCGCTGGGAATGAAATGGCCGAACCGTTACCTTGGAAAGTGGAAGAACCGCCGGCACCGAAGCCGGAGGAAAAGAAAGATAAAGGAGTCAACAATTATGCTGTCCGATTCCCCGCATGCAACGCCTAGACTGAAGCGTCTGGCCGTGCGCACCGCCGCCGTGATGTGCGCGATCGCCGTCGGGTTCGGCCTGGCAGGCTGCGGCTCCAGCACCGCAGGCACCGTCACGCTGGATTTCTTCCAGTTCAAGTCCGAGGCCGCCGACCAGTTCAAGTCCATGGTCGCCGACTTTGAGAAGCAGAACCCGACCATCAAGGTCAACATCAACAACTCCGCCAACGCCCAGACCGATCTGCGCACCCGTTTCGTCAAGAATCGTGTGCCGGACGTGATCACCTTCAACGGCGACATCAGCTTCGGCAACTTCGCCGCCTCCGGTGTGTTCTACGACTTCACCGATGAACCCATTGTGGACACCCTCAACCCCGGCATGGTGCAGATCGCCAAGAATCTGGTGCAGACCACCGATTCCTCCAAGAAGCGCCTGTATGGCCTGCCCTTCGCGGGTAACGCCTCCGGCTACATCTACAACAAGGCTCTGTTCCGCAAGGTTGGCCTTGACCCGGAGAATCCGCCGACCACCTGGAGCGAGTTCACCGATATGCTCAACACCTTCAAGGACGCCGGCATCAACCCGCTGCAGGGTTCCGTGGCCGACGCCTGGACCACCCAGGCACCGCTCGCCTCCCTGACCGGCACGCTGGTTCCCGAGTCGAAGTACACCGAGCTCAAGCAAGGCAAGACCACGTTCCAGGAACTGTGGAAGACCGCAGTCGAGAAGGAATCCGAGCTCTTCACCTACTCCACTGCGGACACCGGCGTCACCTACCAGCAGGGCACGCAGAACTTCGCCCAAGGCAAGGCCGCGATCATCCCGCTCGGCACCTACGCCATCCCGCAGATCCTGCTGATCAACCCCGATATCGAACTTGGTTTCGCCCAGATGCCGGCCACCGATGACGCCAGCGAGCAGATCCTCACCGCCGGCGACGACGTGATGCTCACCATCGGTGCGAACACCAAGCACCCCAAGGAAGCGATGAAGCTCGTCGAGTTCCTCATGCAGAAGGATCAGCTTGACGCCTACGCCGACGCCCAGTCCGCCATCACGCCGCTGAAGGACACCTACTTCGGCAACGATGCGCTGGAAACCGTGCGCCCGTTCTTCGAGGAAAACCGACTGGCCGACTTCTGCGACCACTACATTCCTTCGTCCATCAACATCGGCGGCTACCTGCAGACCATGGTGACCTCCGGCAACACCGACCGCTTCCTGAACCAGATGCAGACCGAATGGGACAAGGTCCAAGCCAGGACCTTCGAGTGATCGGTAGGAGAGGAGAACATCATGTCACACGCAACCGCAACCAAGACCGCTGCCAAGAAACCGGCCAAGAAGAAGGTCTCCGCCTTCTCCACCCGCAAAGTGGACCCCGCCTACTACTGGATGGTGGTTCCGGCGGCCATCATCTTCGCCTTCTTCCTGTACCTGCCATTTCTTGATGGCGTAAAGTATTCCTTCACCAACTCGCAGGGCTACGGCGATTACAAGTTCATCGGACTGAAGAACTACATCGCCCTCTTCCAGGACAACCGAGTGGGCCATGCCTACCTGTTCACGTTCCTCATCGCCATTCTCATCACGGTGCTGATTAATGTGATCGCCCTGTTCCTGTCGGTGCTGCTGAACTCGAAGATCGCCTTCAAGAATGGCTTCCGAGCCATCTTCTTCATCCCCTACACCCTCTCCGTGCTGGTCATCGGCTACGTGTTCAAGTACATCTTCATGAACCCGCTGCCCGAGCTCGGCAAGGCGCTGGGCATCAAGTGGCTGTCCACCTCGCTGTTGACCAATGAGCAACTCAGCTGGATCCCAATCGTCTTCCTCGCCGTCTGGCAGGGCATCGCCTACTCGGTACTCATCTACCTCGCCGGCCTGCAGACCATCGACGACGAAATCTACGAGGCCGCCGCCATCGACGGCGTCAACGCCTGGCAGAAGTTCTGGAAGATCACATTCCCGCTGATCGGACCGTTCTTCACCATCAACCTCGTGCTGTCCATGAAGAACGCGCTCGGCACCTTCGATCAGGTCGTCGCCTTGACCGAGGGCGGTCCGAACTCCTCCACCGAAACCGTCACCTACCTCATCTGGAAGGGTGGCCTGACCGGTGGCGAGTACGCCTACCAGACCGCAAACGCCGTGCTCTTCTTCATCGTGCTGGCGATCATCGCCTTCGTACAGCTGCGCATCTCCCGCAGCCAGGAACAGATCTGATTTAGGGGAGGATAAGAAATGACTACTGCAACAGTTACCCCGTCCAAGTCCGGCAAGCCCGCCAAGTTCCGCAGGGACCACAAGATCAACTGGTGGCTGACCGCCGCCGTGGCCGTGCTGAGCCTGACCATTCTGATCCCGCTCTACTTCACCATCGTCACCGCGCTGAAGACTCCGGCCGAAGCCGGCACCTTCGCCCTGCCCACCTCGTGGCAGTGGCACAACTTCGCCGACGCCTCCGCCAAGGTCAACTACCCGAAGGCCGCGCTCAACTCCGCGATCATCACGGTGGCCGCCGTGGTGCTCACCCTGCTGACCAACACCTTCGTGGCCTACGCCGTGGCCCGCAACATGGACAAGCGCTTCTTCCGCTTCCTGTACTACTTCTTCATCGCCGCCATGTTCGTGCCGTTCCCGGTCGTCATGCTGCCGATTGCGAAGCAGATGGGCTCCCTGCACCTGGACAACCAGGTCGGCCTGATCATTCTGTACACGGTGCTCGGCCTGGGCACGAACCTGTTCATCGCCACTGGCTTCATCCGTTCGATTCCGGTTTCGCTGGAAGAGGCGGCCCGAATCGATGGCGCATCCACGTGGCGCATTTTCTGGACCATCATCTTCCCGCTGATGAGCCCGATTAACGCCACCATCGCCATCCTGACCGCACTGTGGGCCTGGAACGACTTCCTCCTGCCGTTGATCATCCTGACCGACCAGTCGAACCAGACCATCCCGCTCGCCCAGTACGTCTTCAGCTCGCAGTTCGCCACCAACTACCCGATGGCCTTCTCCAGCTACCTGATGGCCATGGCCCCGATCCTCATCGTCTACATCTTCGCCCAAAAGTGGGTCGTCGGTGGAGTCATGCGAGGCGCTGTGAAGTAGTGCAGCTCCACCCAAGCCTCCTTCGGTTTTCCGCCGAGGGGGGCTTTTCCCATATCGCCTATTCCCGCACTGGCCCACTGGTCGCGCCGGGCTCGACCGCCACAGGTACAGTCGTATGAGGGTCGTCCAAGGTCTTCCCCTCAACCAAATTCAGTGCCTTGCGCGCGGCAATCTGTCCGATTTCGCGCGGGGGAGTTGGCACCATGGTGCTTAATCCAATGGATTCCGCCACGTCGGACCCATCAAAGCCAAAGACCGAAACGTCTTCGGGGATTCGTACTCCGATTGCCTGCAACTCATGTACCACGCGCAATGCGTAGTAGTCAGACCACACGCAGATAGCGGTCGGCCGCTCAGGCTGCGCGAGCATGGTGGCGATGACTTGTTTGGCCGAGCGTGGTGATTCCGAGTCGATGAAGTGGATGCCGCAGTCGGTGAGGCCAAGCGAGACTATCTCATCTTTGTATCCGCGTGCGCGTGCATCGAATCCCCATTCCTTGCCGGTCAGCGGATCGGTGCGCCCCACATAGCAGAAACGACGATGCCCGAGGGCCGCAAGATAACGCACTGCCATGGCTTCGGCCGCCTCGTCATCAATGGCCACGGAGGCTTGGCAGCAGCTGATATACGGCGAATTCACCGAGACGATGGGCATACCCATGCTGGCCAACGTGTCGGCTTCCTCATCGGTGGCGGAAAATCCGGATACGATGAGGGCGTCGGCGTTACGATTGGCTGGCAGCCGAGTAAAGAATTCCGCACGCTCCTCGACGCTGCCGGCTCGGTATACGGTCAAGTCATAGCGTGCGCGGCTCAGTTCGTCATACAGCCCGTCGAATAATTCGCCCATGAACCAGCCGGCCAGCCGTTCGCGAGCCAGCATGGCAATGCGATTGGTGCGTCCGCTTGCCAGCGCCGCCGCCGAGCGAGACGCGGTGTAATTCAGCTCTTTGGCCGCTTTCAGCACCTTATCCCGCGTAGCTGCTGCCACGTGATCCTTACCTCGCAAAGCGCGGGATGCGGTAAAAGTTGAGACTCCGGCCGTGAGAGCTACGTCGTTGATGGTCGCGCGTTTCATGGTGAATGGGTGGCCGCCTTGTGGCTGTTACCCGGTCGTCCTTCCTCTGGCTGGTACCTGTTGTTTCGCTGTTGCAATAATGATATGCACATCATCAAATGCGGACGTTGTCGATGTTTAATCTCGAGGTGCTGGGCCTGTGGTGCCGCGCAACATGAGCGTCGTGGGAACAACGATGCAACTTTCTGTCAGAATTTCGCCTCGTGATAATCGGATTGCGGCATCTGCCGCTAATGCTCCGTAGGACCGAGGGTCGTGCCGAACGGTTGATATATTGAGCGCTTGTGCCATTGGCCAGTCATCGAATCCGATGACGGATATGTCCTCAGGTACGCGGAATCCGTATGAGCGAAGCGCATGGACTAGAGGAATGGCATTCTCGTCGCTGATGCAGCATACGGCGGTTGGGCGAGGGGAGAGTGCGAGCAGGCTACTGAGTGCCTCTGCTCCGGCAAATTCGTTGTCCTGTACTGCGATGATGTATCCGTCGGGCAAGTTGAGTCCCTCAGCCGCCATGCCAAGACGGAACCCTTCTATACGTTGGTCAGCTTCCCATATGAATCCGTTACTGTCTTGCTGCTTGCAGATAAAGGCGATATTGCGATGTCCCAGTCCTGCGAGCTGATGAACGGTTTGTCGCATTGCTATAATTTCGTCTACGCCGATGGAAATCATATCTCGCTGTTCCGTAAGCCCGATGGTGTTGACACCGATGACTGGCATACCGAGTTGTTCTAAGGTTCGCCTCTCTGTCTCGCTGATGTCGAAGGAGGAGATGATGACCGCGTCTGCGTTGCGCTTCACTGGCATTGAGGAAAAGAAATCGCGTCTTTGATCGGCGTTTGCAAGTCGGTATGATAGCAAGTCATATCCTTGGGATGCGAGCACGGAATATACGCCTTCGGCTAGTTGTGAACTGAACCAGCCAGCCAGTGAGTTACCTACGGTAAGTGCTATACGATTTGTCTTTCCCGTTCGCAGCATGGAGGCTGTTTTCGATGCTGAAAACCCCAACTTTGCACATGCATCAAATACCTTTTGCCTAGTAGTTTCCGATATGCGGTCACGTCCGTTGATTGCACGAGATACGGTCGCCGCAGAGACTCCAGCCTCCTTGGCTACTTCATAGATTGTTGGTTCGCTCATGGGATCTCCTGCATTGCGTAATCGATTGTATTGTATCTGGATTTTGAAGTTAAGGCCACCATTGGTGTGATGCAAGGTTGACGGGTTCCGCAAAAAGATGTACGATGTGCGTAATCGATATCGCAAATATATTTTATTGCCGCCGAAAAATGGTGACAGTAAAGAGAAATATCGATTGCATATGATGAGGATGCAAGGAGGTAACCGATGAATAGGATTATGCGTAACAGCGGCGCGGCGCTTGCTGCGATATTTATCGCTGGAAGTCTGACTGCATGTGGTCCCGGCTCGGCAAGTAGCTCACGAAGTGATACAAATCCTACTGAGGTCAGCACTGATTTAGGTAATAAAAAATATGAGCTGACTTTGTGGGATGGAGCGGGTCTGAAGGCTGTAGATGAGGCGCTGATTGCCGGGTTCGAAGCGAAATACCCAAACATCACCATCACGGGACAATATGATCCGGATAATGTCTCTGGACAAAATGGCCCGCGTGTGATTTCAGCAAAAGATGCGCCGGATATCGCCCGCGTCACCGACATGAATTCAGCGGTTCGTGGCAACCATTTGGTGTCTTTAGAGGCATATGTGGATGCGTACGGCTGGGATGTTCCCGATTCGCAGACTGAATTGTATCGAGTGGATTCAAATGGCAAGCTCGGCAGCGGTGATTTGTACGCATTGCCGAACTCCTATTCGGTGACTGGCATTTATTTCAATACCAAGCTTGCCGAGCAGCTAGGTATTGATGCAGCTCCTACCTCTGTCGAGGAGTTTGAGGCGGATATGCAGACAGCCAAGGATGCCGGCATACTGCCGATGATGACATATGCCAAGGATGGCGGTACCTCTTTTGTCTTTCAGGCGTTAATGGCTAATAACAGTTCTGCGGAAGATGTGCAGAATTGGATTTTGCAGAAATCTGGTACCTTCGACAATCAGGCGGCGCAGGACGCTGCGTCCACCTTGCAGGATTGGAATAACAAGGGATATATGCCTGAAGGTGTTAACGCAGTGGATGCCTCTACTGCTCTGAGCAGGTTCTGCAATGGTGAAGGACTATTTTTCCCGAGCGGTAATTGGAATCTGGATACTGTGGCCAAAGCGCTGGGTGATGATGTTCAGTTCTTTGCTTTCCCGGGTGCCACCAGTGAAGATGAGCCGAACGTTGCTGCTAATGCAGGTGCATTTTATGGTATTCCGGTGAATGCTAAGAACCGTGATGCTGCTGCGGCGTTCCTCGATTATACGCAAAGTGCCGAAGCGCAACAGATTATTGTTGACAATTCTGGCTATTTGCCAAAATCATCTACTTTGGATCTCAAGGCGAATAGCGCATTGCAGCAGAGTATGTTTGATGCCTATGCCGACGTGCTGACGAGCGGTCATACTAGCGATTTCATTAATAATGCTACTGCGGGAATGCAGTCAAGTGGGCTAATCCCTAACTTCCAGTTACTGCTGGATAACAGCATCACGCCTCAGGAATTCACAAAGAATGTGCAGGCGCAATATGACAAAGAAGCGAAGCGGTAGAAACAGCTTCAACTTATATGCCGCTTTCGCTAGCGACGCTTGATTTGAGGAGAGTCAACCTATGATGATGGCAGGACCGTACGCGGGAACTTTATCGGATTTGCCGACTGTCCGCGACGAAGTAACATGTTCGATTAATGCGGAGAACCCAACGGGAGCCAAGGGTTTTGGTTGCCGTGAAACTGGTCCGTTGGGGCCGTCGCGCAAGGGAAAGCCGTGTTTGAATGACATTGCTCCCGGGCAGTCTGTGACATTGGCAGATATTGAAGGCCCCGGTTGTATTCGGCACATGTGGTTTACCGTTACGGATCGCACCAGTGACGCTGATCGATACGTTCTGCGCGATGCGGTGCTTGCCATCTATTGGGATGATGAAAAGCGACCTTCTGTGGAATGTCCCCTAGGAGACTTCTTCTGTTGCGGCTTTGGACAAAGTTGCGATGTGTTCTCAGAGCCTATTGTGGTGGCACCTACACGAGGTATGAATTGTTATTTCACGATGCCGTTTCGTAAACGGGCACGTATCGTAGTGCGCAATGACCACGCTCATGCTATTCCGGCTTTGTTTTATCAGATTGATTATGCATTGGGTAATGCGTATTCCTCCCGTGAAATGGCTTATTTCCATGCGCAATGGCGCAGACAGCCAATCACTACTTTAGGCGAGGACTATGTAATCCTCGATGGAGTCAGCGGACGGGGCCATTACGTCGGCACATATCTTGCTATTTCTACGTTGCAACGATATTGGTGGGGTGAGGGAGAGATTAAGTTTTTCCTAGATGGCGATAACGATTATCCCACAGTGTGTAGTACCGGCACCGAAGATTATTTTGGCGGTGCATGGAGCTTCGCTGAGCAGCGAGATGGTCATACGCGCGAGCGTACTTTTTGTGCCCCATATGTAGGATATCCATTTTATTCTGTGCGCGATGGGGCTATAGCAAACCAATATCATGACGATTATTGTCCACCTATGCGTGGCTTGTACCGATGGCATATTCCTGATCCCATCAGGTTTGATAGTGAGCTTAGAGTCACGCTTCAACAAATTGGTTCAGGATATGAAGGTGCATTTGAGCGTCAGGATGATGTGTCTAGCGTGGCGTACTGGTATCAAATTGAGCCACATTCAATTTTTCCCGAGCTGCCCGAGCCTTCGAAACGTCATCCTAGGTGAATGAATAAGCGCTTAGGTATTTAAGGGACCGATGTTGCAATTTCGCGAGAAGGAAGTGCTTGCCTATGGGGAACGTCAAGCCTTCCTCATTTCTTCGGGAATCGGCCATTTGTTTGCGTGTTGCGGATTTGACGAACCGGTTCGACATCTGTTATCCTCATGCATAAGCGCTTAGCAAATACGCTAAGCCGAGATAGCCAAGGAAGACATAGCCGGGATCGCCCGGAAGGAAGAAAGGAATGATCAATGAGGATTGAACGAACCGCCAAAACCGTTATTGCCGGTCTGATGTCTGTGGCATGCCTGGCATCCGTCGCCGCTTGCGGCCCGGGCTCGTCCAGCAACAAAGCCAACACCGAAACCGAAGCGGTGAGCACTGATCTTGGCGATACCAAGTATGAGCTCAAGCTGTGGGACGGCGCTGGCCTGAAGACCTTTGATGACCAGCTGATCGAAGCCTTCCAGAAGAAGTACCCGAACATCACCATCAAGGCCACCTACGATCCGGACAACACCTCCCAGCAGAATGGCCCGCGCATCATCTCCGCCGCCGACACCCCGGACATTGCCCGTATCACCGACATCAACTCCGCTGTGCGTGGCAACCATGTCGTCAATCTTGACGCTTACGCCGATGCTTACGGTTGGAAGCTGCCGGATTCCCAGACTCAGGTCTACCGCGTGGGCTCCGACGGTAAGATCGGTTCCGGCAGCCTCTACGCAGTGCCGGACGGTGTCTCGATGACCGGCCTGTACTGGAACAAGAAAGTCGCCAAGGAACTCGGCATCACCGAGGCTCCGGCCACTGTCGAAGAGCTCGAGGCCGATATGAAGAAGGCCTCCGACGCTGGCAAGCTCGCCATGATGATGCCGGCCAAGGAAGGCGGCACTTCCTACATCTACCAGGCATTGCTCACCAACTATGAGGGTCGCGATACCGTGCAGGATTGGATTATCCAGAAGGATGGCGCCACCTTCAACACCGACGGTGCCGTGAAGGCTGCACAGAAGATCAAGGACTGGCAGGATGCCGGTTACTTCTCCTCCGACGCGCTCGCCCTTGACGGTTCCACTGCACTGAGCCGCTTCTGCAACGGCGAAGCCCTGTTCTTCCCCTCCGGCAGCTGGTACTCCGCCTCCATCAACGATGCACTTGGCGATGACGCCGGCTGGATCGCCTTCCCCGGCGAAAAGGCCGATTCCGGTTCTGCCGCAGCCAACGCCGTGACCGCTTTCGGTATCCCGGCCAACGCCAAGAACAAGAACGCTGCAGCCGCCTTCCTCGACTTCCTCCAGTCCGACGAAGCCCGCCAGATCGCAGTTGACAACGGCTACCCGCCGGTCGGCGAAGGCGAGACTCCGAGCACCGATAACCAGCTTCTCGGCCAGGTCCTTACCGCCTACGAAGGTCTGGTGAAGACCGGTAACACCACCGACTACATCAACAACGCCACCGCAGGTATGCAGGCCAGCGCCATTATCCCCGGCTTCCAGTCCCTGATTGACGGCACGATGACCCCCAAGGCATTCGTCGAATCCATTCAGGCTCAGTACGAGAAGGAGGTCAAGTAACCCTTGCACTTACCGGGCGGAGTGTTCTTCCCTTTTTCCCGCTCCGCTTGGTTCCTTCCCATCGCGCGCACGACGTTGTGTGCGATGTTCGATTCCCAGTTCACACCAAACCAGCAAAGCGTGGTGACAATCATGGATTCCCATAAGGCAGCCAAGGCGGTCAAGCCCAAGCGCAATATGTCCCTCGGTCTGGTCAGCCTGCTTTTCCTCGCTCCGGCGCTTGTGTTCTACATCGCCTTCGAGTTGTGGCCGATCATTCAGACCATCTGGTACTCGTTCTACGAGTGGAACGGTATCGATGCTAGCACCTTCATCGGTGTCGAAAACTACATCACCGTGTTCACCGACCCCGATCTGTACGGATCGATTCTGCACTCCTTCTACCTGATCATCTTCTTCTCCATCATCCCGATTGTGCTCGGCCTGATCATTGCCGTGCTCATCAAAGACATGAAGTCCAAGGTCGGTCGTTCCTTCGCGCAGGTTTGCCTGTTCCTGCCGCGCGTTATCCCAGGCGCTGCAGCCGGTGTGGCCTGGACCTGGATGCTGGCCGACAAGGGCACCGCCAATCAGCTGCTGCGCGCAGTAGGCCTCGGCGACTTCGCCCACGTGTGGCTCGGCGACCAATCCACCTCCCTGAACGCGGTAGGCGTGATTGGTTTCTGGCTGCAGCTCGGCTTCTGTGTGGTGCTCTTGCTCTCGGGCATCGGCGGCATCGACCAGTCCCTGTACGAGGCAGCAAGTCTTGACGGTGCCGGCTGGTGGCGTCAGCTCTTCTCCATCACGTTGCCCGGTCTGCGCGGCCAAATCGGCGTATGCCTGACCATGACCATCATCTCCGCGCTCGCCAGCTTCGACGTGGTGTACATGTCCACTCAGGGCGGCCCCGGCACCTCCACCATGGTGCCCGGCGTGCAGGTCTACCGCTTGGCCTTCACCCAGCAGAGCGTTGGCTTGGCCTCCGCACTCGCCGTCACCCTGATGATTCTCGTGCTGCTGGTCGTCGGACCTCTGCAGCGTCTGGTCAACGGAAAGGAGCAGTGACCATGCAGCAATCCAAAGCCGTTCGCATCACCGGCACGGCGATGCTCGCTCTGACCGTCCTCTTCTGCGTACTGCCGTTCCTGAGCATGCTCTCCGCGGCATTGCAGCCGCAAGGTTCCATGCCCGAAGGTATCCAGTTCACTGCCCACCCGCACTGGGAGAACTTCATCGACGCCTGGAACATGGCAAACATCACCCCGCTGCTGCTCAACAGCTGCATTCTGGTGATCGTGGTCGTGCCCTGCGTGGTGATCTTCTGCTCGCTCGGCGGTTATGCCTTCGCTCAGCTCAAGGTGCCGTGCAAGGGCCTGATCTACGTGCTGTTCCTCGTCGGTCTGACCATTCCGTTCGAAACCTTGGTCACTCCGCTGTACTACGAGATCAGTGGCATGGGCTTGCTGAATACCCGTCTTGCCCTGATCCTGCCGCTCATCGGCCTGAATATTCCGTTCGGTATTGTGTGGATGCGCTCCTGCTTCGAGCAGATGCCGCGTGATCTGATCGAAGCCGCATCCATCGATGGTGCAGGCCATCTGCGCACGTTCCGTTCCATTCAGCTGCCGTTGGCACTGCCAGCCATCTCCTCGCTCGGTATTCTGACCTTCCTGGCCACCTGGAACCAGTTCCTGTTGGCTGTGGTGTTGGAGAACGACCCGAACAAGCGCACGATGGCAGGTGCCCTACAGTCGTTCGTTGGCCAGTATCAGACCGACGTGGTGCTGCTCAACGCGGGCGCACTGCTCATCATGGCACCGACGATGATCCTGTTCATCTTCCTCCAGCGCTACTTCATCCGCGCCATGCTTGCCGGCTCGGTTAAGGGCTGATCCGAAGGCAAGAGGATGTAGGGTATGGCCGCCGGAACAGTGTTTCGTGCGGCCATACTGGTAAAACCATACGTACCGAGCAATCGGACAGGGGAACGATATGACTTTCACCAACAATGACTGGTGGCGCGACGCCGTCATCTACCAGATTTACCCCCGCTCATTCAGCGATGCCAATGGAGACGGCAACGGTGATCTCCAAGGCGTGATCGATCGTCTCGACTATCTGCAGGCGCTCGGGGTGGACGCGCTCTGGCTTTCTCCATTCTATCCATCGCCGCTGGCGGATGGAGGTTATGATGTTGCCGACTATTGTGATGTGGATCCCCGCCTTGGCACACTCGATCAGTTCGACGAATTAGTGGCCAAAGCGCACGAACGCGGTATCGGCATCATCGTGGACATCGTGCCGAACCACACGTCCGATCAGCACCGTTGGTTCCAAGAGGCCCTGGCTCAAGGTCCGGAATCGGAAGCGGCACAACGGTATGTGTTCCGGCAGGGCAAGGGGGAGCACGGCGAATTGCCGCCTACCAACTGGCTGAGTAACTTCGGCGGTTCCGCATGGGAGTCGTGTGGAGACGGCTGGTACTACCTGCATCTGTTCGCCAAGGAGCAGCCGGACCTCAATTGGGACAATCCCGAGGTGCGGCATGAGTTCCTGCGTGTACTCACATTCTGGTGCGATCGCGGTGTGGACGGTTTCCGCATCGATGTCTCGCACGGTCTGGCCAAAGACCTGCGTGAGCCGCTGCGCGACCGTATCGACCCGACACTGATGTCTCCACAGGCTACCGATGGCTCCGATCCGCTCTGGGACCGCGACGCCGTGCATGATATCTACCGTGAATGGCGCGACCTGTTCAATCAGTACACGCCAGCCAAGTATGCGGTCGGCGAATCGTGGTCGCCATTCACCACCCGTATTTTCCAATACGCCAAGCCTGATGAACTTGGTGCCGTATTCGACTTCTCCATGTCAAAGGCCGCCTGGAATCGCGAAGAATACCGCACCACGATTGAGCGCACGCATCGCTATGCTCTCGCTGCCGAAACCGCCCCCACCTGGGTGCTCGGCAACCACGATGTGCCACGTATCGCCTCGCGTCTCGGACTGCCGAGCGGTGCAAACATCGAGCAGTGGGTGACGTCCAACGGCACGAATCCGCCGATTGACCCCGCGCTCGCCGCTCGTCGTGCCCGTGCAGCAGCGCTGGTGATGCTCGGCCTGCCAGGTACCGCCTTTGTGTATCAGGGTGAAGAGCTTGGTTTGCCGGAGGACTTTGATTTGACCGAAGATGAAATTCAGGATCCCAATTGGGAACGTTCCGGTCATTATTTCAAGGGGCGCGACGGTTGCCGCGTACCGCTGCCGTGGCAGTCAGACGGCCCGGCGTTCGGCTTCAATGCCACCGGTGCTTCGTGGCTGCCCCAGCCGGCATGGTTTGCGCAGTATGCCACTAATCGTCAGATTGGTGACGGGGCTTCCGTCCTGCACCTGTATTGTGCTGCTGTCGCATTGCGCAAACAGTGGGTGGCCAACGGCACGGACTTCCAGTTCTCGTGGCTTACCAACGAAGAGTGTCCGGCGCCGCTGCTTGGTTGGCGCTTGCCGTCCGGCATGGTTGTGATGGCGAACTTCTCTGACAGTCAACCAGTCGCCTTGCCGCAGCCGATGACCGTGCTACTTGTGTCTGACGCGACTGTGCAGGCGAACACTCAGGTCGAGAGCGTTCCTCCAGCTGCTACCGTCTGGGCCTTGCCAGCATAATCTCATTGAAGAACACCAAGGAGTTACGCCAATGATTGCCGAAACCTGTCCAATAACCGTTCGCACGGTAACGGCCCATCTTGATACCGGTCGTGCCGTCTATGGCGAACAGGCTTCGGCAATCTGTGAACTGCCGGTAGAAGCCGTCACAATCGTTCCCGAATCATGCGAAGATGAGTGCACGTCCAGTGCGGGTATCCAGGGTGATGCTCAGGTGCGACTCTGGCGTATCGATGTGAACGCGCATGCACCCCAGCCCAAGGACCGCGCCGCTGCCTTTCAGGAACAACAAGCGTTTGAGCCCCACCATGCGATTGACGTGTCGCTCACCATGGCCGGCGTCGACAGCGGCAACGATGACACCATGCTGGCGCTATACCAGCACAAGGAGTGGTGGATGCGCCCGACCTGGGTGCGTACACCATCTGAACTGCCTGAACGCACGCAGTTATTGTTACGCCGCAACAACGATGCCGAAGATGCCGAGTGGCTAGTGTTGGTCGCTATCTGCGGCACGGATATTCGGGCTGATTTCAGTGGGCAGCCCGCAACAGAATCTGATGACACGGCTTTGCGGCTCGTGCTGTCTTCCAACCGGGTTGGTCGCACGACTCTATGTGACACTGCCGCATATATCGCTTGCGCATCCGACCCGTATATGGCCATTCGAGCTGCCACACAAACGGCAGCACGCCAGCTGGGTATTCGCACCCGTAAGGAGCGTCCATTCCCGGATGCGCTCACCGGGTTGGGATGGTGTACTTGGGATTCATTGGGGCGAGATGTCAACGAGCAGGCTATCGTCAACAAGATGGAGGAGTTCCAAGCCAAGCATGTGCCCATTTCCTGGGTGCTTATCGATGACGGTTGGTCCAACACGGATCGCACAAAGGAAACCCTGATCGACTTTGGCGCGGATCGCCAACGTTTCCCCCACGGGCTTGCCCACACCATTGCGCTGCTCAAAACGCATTATGGCGTGCGCAGCGTAGGCGTGTGGCAGGCGTTCCAAGGCTATTGGAATGGTTTGGACGAATCGGGTGTAGCCGCGGCCAGCTGCCCGACCGCAATAACCACCACGGCGAATGGTTGCCTGATTCCTGGAAGTCGTGCTGAACAACCCGCACAGTTCTGGGATGCCTGGGACGGCGAACTCGCCGAAGCCGGCGTCGATTTCGTCAAAGTGGATTCGCAAAGTTCCACGTCAGTAATGGTTCGTGGCACCGAAAGTTACGGTGAAGCCACCTGGGGACGCCATCAGGCGCTTGATGAAGTGACCTCACGACGATTCGGCGGCGCATTGATTAACTGCATGGGCATGGCACCGGAGGATTATTGGCATCGTCCTTCATCGCCAATCACCCGTAGTAGCGACGACTATCTACCGCACAATCCTGATTCGCTGGGCGAACACCTTATCCAGAACGCATACTGTGCACTGCTGATGGGGGAGCTGTACCACTGTGATTGGGACATGTTCTGGACGGAGCATCCCCATGCGCGAGTCCATGCCGTGCTCCGATTGCTTAGCGGCGGACCAGTGTATTGTTCCGATGCCTGCGGTCACACTGATGCGGCTGTCTTGCGTGATTTACTTGCCGAAGATGGTACATTACCGCGTCCTGATGAGCCGGCCCGACCAGTCATTGCGTCACTGCTCAATGACCCCGAACATACGGACTATGCGCTCGGTGTCACAGCAAGATTCGGCGCAGAACAGGTCATCGCTTTCGTCGGATTGCGCCGGCAGCCACAAATCGGCATTATTACGGCTAGCGGTCGCTCTTGCCGCATCATCGATGACCATGGTGCGACGATTGATATGAATCCGGGAGAAACCCATACTTGCGAGATCGAGTACGGCCGACTGCGTGTTTTCCGGGTGCAATCATGAAAGCGCATATGCCGATTGATATTTATTTTCCGGCACACCAACGCAGTTCTCCAATGGGAATGTAATTCGCCAATTTTTAGACTGTGAGCAACGAGCAATATAGATATCAATAAGGAGCCAATGATGACTACTTTCAACCGCGCAATAATCCCCGACGCCATCCGCACCAACGGCGCCACCCCCAATCCGTGGTGGTCCAACGCGGTGGTCTATCAGATTTACCCGCGCTCTTTCCAAGACACGAACGGCGATGGATTCGGCGATCTTAAGGGCATCACGTCGCGTCTTGATTACTTAGCTGATCTTGGCGTGGATGTGCTGTGGCTATCCCCGGTCTATAAGTCTCCGCAAGACGACAACGGCTATGACATTTCCGACTATCAGGACATTGATCCTCTGTTCGGCACGCTCGACGATATGGACGAGCTGCTGGCCGAGGCCCACAAGCGTGGGCTCAAGATCGTGATGGATCTTGTTGTCAATCACACTTCCGATGAACACGCCTGGTTTGAAGCATCCAAGAACAAAGACGACGAACACGCCGACTGGTATTGGTGGCGTCCGGCTCGTCCCGGCACCACGCCCGGCGAGCCCGGCGCCGAGCCCAATCAGTGGGGCTCCTACTTTGGCGGCTCCGCATGGGAATACTGCCCCGAGCGTGGCGAATACTTCCTGCATCAGTTCTCGAAGAAGCAGCCGGACCTCAACTGGGAGAACCCTGCCGTGCGCCGCGCTGTGTACGACATGATGAACTGGTGGCTTGACCGAGGCGTCGACGGCTTCCGCATGGACGTCATCACCCTGATCTCCAAGCGCACCGATTCGAACGGCAAGCTGCCGGGCGAGTACGGCTCGGAGCTTGAGGATCTTCCTGTGGGCGAGGAGGGCTATTCCAACCCGAATCCGTTCTGTGCGGACGGCCCCCGTCAGGATGAATTCCTGGCTGAAATGCGACGTGAGGTATTCGAGGGGCGTGAAGGCTTCCTGACTGTGGGCGAGGCGCCAGGCGTCACGGCTCAGCGTAACGAGCACATCACTGATCCGGGCAACGGTGAATTGGACATGCTCTTCCTGTTCGAGCATGTTGATTTTGATTGCGAAGGTACCAAGTGGAAGCCGCTGCCGCTTGACCTGCCGAAATTCAAGAGCATTATGGCCGGTTACCAGACTGCCGTGCAGAACGCAGGATGGGCCAGCTTGTTCACCGGCAATCATGATCAGCCGCGCGTGGTCTCCCGCTGGGGCGACGACTCCGCGGAGGAATCCCGCGTCCGTTCGGCCAAGGCACTTGGCCTGATGCTGCACATGCACCGCGGCACCCCGTACATCTATCAGGGTGAGGAACTGGGCATGACCGACGCCCACTTCACGCGTCTCGACCAGTACCGTGACCTTGAATCCTTGAATGCCTACCGGCAGAGGGTCGAGGAGGCCAAGGTGCAGTCGTCTGAGTCAATGATGGCCGGTCTGGCCGCGCGCAGCCGTGACAACGCGCGTACTCCGATGCAATGGGACGGTTCCGGCTACGCCGGTTTCACCGCTCCGGACGCCGCCACTGAGCCATGGATTTCCGTGAATCCGAATCATGCCGAGATCAACGCCGCCGGTGAATTCGATGATCCGGATTCGGTGTACTCCTTCTACAAGCAACTCGTTGCGCTGCGTCACAACAGCCCGGTCGTGGCCGCCGGCGACTGGCGACTGATTGACGCCGCTGATCCGCACGTCTATGCCTTTACCCGTGAGCTCGACGCTGAGAAGTTGTTGGTCGTAGTCAATATGTCCAGTCGAACCGTTGACCTGCCACGTGAGGCTGCCGAACTAACCGCCGTCGGAATCGCCGAGCCGAATGTGGTGATCAGCACGTATGACGCTCCGCACACCGTGGCCTCCCTTGCCAACCGCGAGCTCGACCCGTGGGAGGCAGCCGTCATCCAGTTGTAGTGCATTGAGTGCCTTTCTCCGCTCAAAGAGGTACTTCGGGGCTATCCCGAAATGCTATCTGTCTTGAGAGAGGTACCGTAACGTCGAAACCCCAGGTATAAGCATTGAAAATCAAGGCTTATACCCGGGGTTTTTGCTTCTCGGTACCCCTATGAAAACAGATAGCTGTCTGCAAGAGGCCGAATGTACCTCTGTGAAGCGAGATAGCCGGTGTCTCTCGGCATTGTGGTGCTTACAATGGAAAGCTATGGAACAAAAGGATGTTTTGAAGGCGCTGCAGCGTGATCATGCAGCCGAACTGAAGCTGGCCGCCAAACGTCTCAAAGGGACTGCCCGTCATACGGAAATTATCCCTTCGCCGGTATTGAGCGAGATGACCGGTCATGAGATTCTCCTGAAGCCGGAAAACCTGCAGGTCACCGGTTCCTTCAAGATTCGCGGCGCGTACAACAAGATCGCATCGCTCACCGAAGAGCAGATCGCCCGTGGCATCGTCACCGCATCCGCAGGCAACCATGCCCAGGGCGTGGCCTATGCGGCCCGTGAGCGTGGTGCGAAGGCCACCATCTGCATGCCGCAGATCACCCCGCCGCTGAAGGTCGATGCCACCAAGGCCTACGGCGCCGATGTGGTGCTGTACGGCGATGTGTTCGACGAATCCGCCGCCCACGCTGCTGAGCTCGCCGACAAGGAAGGCATGATTTACGTGCCGCCATTCGACGATTACGAAGTCATCTGCGGCCAAGGCACCATCGGTCTGGAGATCCTCGAAGACGTGCCGAACGTCACTGACGTGGTCGTGCCGCTCGGTGGTGGTGGCCTGGGTGCCGGCGTGGCGCTCGCCATCAAGACGTTCAAGCCTGAAGTGCGCGTAATCGGTGCGATTCCGGAGGGCTCCCCGGCCTGGAAGGACTCGCTGGCCGCGGGTCGTGTGTCTCCGGCTGACCATGTGGTTACCTCCGCCGAAGGTGTTGCGGTCAAGCACCCCGGCGACCTGCCCTTCGCTCTGATCAACGAGTTCCTGGACGATCTGGTCACCGTCACCGAGCGCGACATCAACGAAATGATTCTGCTCATGCTCGAGAAGCACAAGCTGGTGGTCGAGGCGGCCGGCGCCGTTTCGCTGGCCGCGCTGGAACACCTGAACCTGCGTTCGCGCAAGTTCGCCGCCGCCACCGGCCCGCACGTGGTGGTGCCGATTATGTCCGGCGGCAATATCGACACCGTGACCA
The DNA here is from genome assembly GCF_009696495.1 of Bifidobacterium sp. WCA-178-WT-4B. NCBI lineage: Bacteria > Bacillati > Actinomycetota > Actinomycetes > Bifidobacteriales > Bifidobacteriaceae > Bifidobacterium > Bifidobacterium sp. WCA-178-WT-4B. The sequence goes on from NZ_VULV01000001.1 coordinate 406,003, forward strand.
TGGGTGCGGTGATTCAGAAAGGTATGATCGCCCGCGGTCGCATCATGAACTTCGAGGTCGAGCTGCCGGATACTCCGGGCCAGCTCGTCAAGGTGGCCACCCTGCTTGCCGAGCAGCGCGCCAACGTCATTCAGCTTGACCACGACCAGTTCAAGGCATCCGGCCACTACACCAACGCGGTGTCTCTCGGCGTCACGGTCGAGACCAACGGCCCCGAGCACATCGACCGCATCCTCGTGGCACTCAGGGAAGCTGGATTCCAGCCCAAGCGCATCTACTGATTCCAATACCGCTGGCGGGAGGCCGCGCAGAAGTGTGCTCCAATACCTCCCGCTAGCGGGAGGTGGCGCGAAAGCGCCGGTGGATGGTTAACCAACAATCATCAGTTGCTTAACCACCCACCGGCGCTTTCGTTATGCTGAGGACTACTTGTTCTCCGCAATCGTCTCGTCCACCAACTTCGGCAGCGCGACGGCGATATCCTCATGAATCAAGCGGCTCGCAAGATGGTCATATTGCGTGTGACCCATATTCATGATGGTGATGGGCACGCCCGCCTGCGCGGCCACCGGCACAATGCTCGCTGCCGGGTACACCTCAAGGGTCGATCCGATTACCCATAGTTCGTCGGCTTTGGTGGCCAAGCCGTACGACTTCTCCATCGCTCCGTCCGGCAGTGCCTCACCGAAATACACCACATCAGTTTTGACAATGCCATTGCATGGCATATCGCCGCGATACTTCAGTTTGCGATGGCAATGTGGATCGGGTTCTTCATCCAAACGGGCCATGATGTCCGCCGTGGCATATTCCTGATGGCACTTCATGCAATGCGAGGTGCCGATGGTGCCGTGCAGGTTCACGATGACGCTGTCGCTGTTGCCGGCCTTCTCATGCAGCGCATCGAAGTTCTGCGTGGCCAGCAGCGTCAGCATGCCGGCTTGTTCCAGCTTGACCAGCGCCTTATGCGCGGTGCCGGGCTGTGCGTTCCATACTGGTGATTCCTTCTGCCAGCGCCAGGAGTACTCACGGTCTTCTTTGTTACGCAGAAACAGATCGATGTCGTAAACGCTCATTTGGTCAGGATGCTTGGTCCACACACCGTCTGGACCGCGGAAATCAGGGATGCCAGCGGACGTGGAAATGCCCGCCCCGGTTAATACAGCAATCTTCTTGGTCATAACTACAGGTATACCCGCGATTCATGAACGAAATCCGATGACGGAGCGCTGTCATGCGCCGATTGTGCGCCGGCAGTGTGGTTGCCGAGAGATGAACGCAGGGCCGACAAGCTGAAAACTCTCGCGACACGCCAGCCGAATAGTGGATTTGATGCTTTTCAGAAACATTTGAGGGGTTAACCTAGCCTCATCAGAGCAAAGTGGGCTCTGTGCGACACGCCGAGGGAACCGCGCTGTTATGCCGATTCCTGGGGTTTTTGTGTGCCTTGATTTGCGTGAATCCGGACATGCGTGTAAGTTATTCACCTGTTGCCGCTCAGCGCGGCGGGTTCCTTCCTCTGGTTGGTTTCCCGTCTGGCTGGTGTGGTGGTGGTTTGAGAACTCAAGAGCGTGTTTGTACTACTTCTTTATAGTCAATGATTGCCAGTTCATTCCTCGCCTGATTGCCTGTCGTGGTGGTCGGGTACCCGGGAGGGTTTGATGAGGGGTGAGGTTTTTTGAGGGCGTCCTTCCTTAAGGACGTGCTCGTCAATTTTTGTTTTGAGAGTCATCTGTCGATGTCTCTTCGCATTTTTTTTGTGGAGGGTTCGATTCTGGCTCAGGATGAACGCTGGCGGCGTGCTTAACACATGCAAGTCGAACGGGATCCATCAAGCTTGCTTGGTGGTGAGAGTGGCGAACGGGTGAGTAATGCGTGA